>CAMDQN010000085.1 GCA_945905925.1 Singulisphaera sp. GP187 | reverse complement strand
GACGTTCGCGGACATGCTCGGCGCCTTACGCCTGCAATTGTGGGAAAAACGAATTGCTGTGACTTCGGGAACGCAACCAGACGAACCCGAAATCCTCGACACACTCGTGAACTGGGTTGCCGCCGTTCGGTAAAGTCCGAAACTCCAGTCCGAGCGAAGGAAGAGCAACAGAAATACGAGCGGCAGTTGCTCCAGTCGCAGAAACTGGAGAGCCTCGGGGTGCTGGCCGGCGGGATCGCGCACGACTTCAACAACCTGCTCACCGGGATGCTCGGGTACGCCTCATTGACGCGGATGCGGCTCCCGCCAGGCGACCCGATCGGCGAAGACATGAAGCGGATCGAGTCCGCCGCGATGCGGGCCGCCGAACTGTGCCAGCAGATGCTCGCCTACGCGGGCCGCGGGCAGTTCGAGATACAGCCGGTCGAGCTGAACGTACTCACCCAGGAGATGGCTCAACTCCTGGCGACGGTGCTCTCCAAGAAGGCGGTTCTCAAGTACAACCTGACGGCCGGGCTGCCCTCGGTTCAGGCCGACCCGACCCAGCTCCGGCAGGTGGTGATGAACCTGATCACCAACGCGTCCGACGCAATCGGCGAGCGGAGCGGGGTCATCACGCTGACGACGGGCTTGATCGACGCGGATTCGCGCTATCTGACGGAGATTCAGACCGCCGAGGAACTGAAGCCGGGCCGGTACGTGTACCTGGAGGTATCGGACACCGGGTATGGGATGACCGACGAGGTGCGGGCCAAGATCTTCGACCCGTTCTTCACGACCAAGTTCACCGGACGCGGGCTGGGGCTGGCTGCGGTCCAGGGGATCGTGCGCGGGCACAAGGGCGGGATCAAGGTACACACGCAACCGGGTCGAGGGACCACGTTCAAGGTGTTGTTCCCGGCGCTCGCCGGGGACGCCGAAGTGGTGCGTCCCGCGGCCCAGCCAACAATGACCGGACGCGGGCGCCGGGTGCTGGTGGTGGACGACGAGGAAGACGTGCGGGTGTTCGCCCGAAAGGTACTCGAGATCGCCGGTTTCGCGGTCACCGTCGCAGTGGACGGCCGGTGCGGGGTCAAGGCATTCACCGAATCGCACGCGTTCTCGCTGGTGCTGCTGGATCTGACCATGCCCAGGCTCGGTGGGTCCGAGGCGTACCGCGAGATGCGGCGCCACCGGGCGGACGCGTGTGTCGTACTCACGAGCGGGTTCGCCGCCGAAGAAGCGACCACCGGGTTCAAGGGCAAGGGGCTGGCCGGATTCCTGCGCAAGCCGTTCCGCGCCGATGAATTGCTGAAGACCATTTTCGACGTCGTCGGACCGTAGGCCCAACCACCGCGAGGGTCCGTCCGCTGAGCTTCGCCGACCGAGTCTGGCGTGAGCGGGCCAACAACGTGTTTCTGGCGCGCGGCAACGACTCGACCGGCCGCCGCGTGGTACTTCTTGCTGGTCGCTCCAGCGAAGCGGGCCGCGTTCCGCAAAGCCTCGTCGGGCGAACTCGAACTCAACGCCCACGGACGTATCATCGCGTCCGGTTACGACACCGATCCGCCCGAAGACGTGCGCGAGCGCATGAAGACCGAGTACGGCTTTGTGGGAGAGTGAAGCGGTCCGACGCTACTCCCACACCAACTTCGCCGCGTCGAAACACGGACCGTCGATGCACACGCGCTTGTAATCGTCGCCGTCGTCGGTTTTCACCTTCGCCACGCAACTGAAGCAGATGCCCACGCCGCAGGCCATCGGCGTTTCCAGCGACACCTGACACGGCACGTCCCATTTCGCCGCGAGCTTCGCGAGGGCGTGAAGCATCGGTTCTGGGCCGCAGCCGACGAGCGGACCGGTCTTGCCGTGCGATTCGAGCAACTGCGTTACGAAGCCTTTCGTGCCAATGCTGCCGTCGTCGGACGCGAGGTGAACGTCGATGCCCGCGGCGCGAAAGTCGTCGATGCCGGCCGCGAGGTTTGCGCTCCGCATGCCGTAGTAAAGTGAAACCTTTTTCGTGCGGGCGCGGGGTGCGACACCACCGAAGCCGCGTGTGCCGAGCAGTTCGCGCGCGTAAGCCAGGAACGGAGTTTGGCCGATCCCGCCGGCCACGAGCGCGACGCGCTCGGGTGTACCCACATCGAGGAACGGTTTGCCGAGCGGCCCCCACACCTGAAGCAATTCGCCGGCGCGCACCTCCGCGAGCCGGCCCGTCATCTTGCCGACGACGAGGTAAACCACATCGATCGCGACCGGTTTTCCATCCTCAAGGATGGTGTCGTAGAGCGCGAACGGACGCCCCAGGAGCGGGTCGGTGGTGTTCGGCAGGCGGAGCATCACGAACTGACCAGGCCGAATCGCACTGGCGAGTTCGGGGCACTGGAGCCGCACGCGGAGTGTGCGCTCGGCGAGTTTGACGTGTTCGAGAACGCGCGCGGTGCGGTGAAACATGGCTTTCCAGGCGAGCGGGGGCGTAAGCCCTCCGAGTGGATTTCAGCGCGAATGAGTTGTCCTTCACTCGGGGGGCGGACGTCCCCCGCTCGCCCTGGCGCGCGCCGCGGCGATCTTCTCCTGCGACTTCGCGACGAACGCTTTCAAGTCCTTCAACTCGTCCTCGCTGATCCGGCGCGCCTTGCCCTTCGGCAGCTTGTCCAACTTCACCGGGCCGATGGCGACGCGCTTCAGGCGCATCACCTTGTGGCCCTGTTTCGCGAGCATCCGGCGGATCTCGCGGTTCTTGCCTTCGGTCAGCACCACGCGGAGCCACGTCCCGGTGCCCTGCGTTTTGAAACGCTTGGCACTCTTTGCCTTCACCTTGCCGTCGCTCAACCACACGCCGTCGAGCAATTTCTGAAGGTCTTCGTCGGTCGGCCGGCCCGCGACGAGCGCGTAGTAGGTCTTCGGCACGCCGTATCGCGGGTGCGTTAAACCCATCGCGAGATCGCCATCGTTGGTCATGAGAAGGAGGCCGTCGCTGCCTTCATCGAGCCGGCCGACGGTGTAGACGCGCTGTTCAACGTGGGGCAGCAGATCGACGGCGCGTGGCCGCCCAGCGGGGTCGTGGTTCGTGCAGAGGTGGCCGACCGGCTTGTTCACCGCCCAGTACACGAGTTTCTCGGCCTTCACCGGTTGGTCGTCCACCGCGATCTGGTGCGCGGCTGGATCGATCTTCAGGCCCATTTCGGTGACGCGGACGCCGTCCACCTTCACGCGCCCGGCCGCGATGAGTTTGTCACAGTGGCGCCGCGAACCCACGCCCGCATGCGCCAGATACTTGTTGAGCCGTTGCATGCCCACATTGTACCACGCGCCGCCCCAGAAGATAGCGGGTGGCCCGTTGGCGCACGGCGGCTTACACTGTGCGTACCAAATGTTCCCTTCATTTCGTCGCGGGGTATTGCCGTGGCTCTGCTCAAACTCAAGTGCCCGGAGTGCAACGCCGGGCTGAAGTCGGCGACCGGGTTCACCGTCGGACAGACCGTGTGCTGCCCCAAATGCGAAACGTATTTCGCGGTCGAGGAGCCGATCGAAGAGGAGGAAGAGGAAGAGAAGCCAAGTAAGGGCAAGGAGAAGACCGCACCGGCCGGGAAGAAACCCGTGAAGGCGGCCGCCACGGACGACGAGGACGAGCCGAAGCCCAAGAAGAAGAAAAAGAAGAAGGCGAGCACCGACGAGGACGAGGAGAGCGGGTCGTACAAGAAATCGCCGATCCGGTTCGTGATCCTCGGCGTACTCCTCCTGGTGATGATCGTCCTCGGCGTCATGCTGTTCCTGAAGAAGCGCAACGAGGCGGCTGCGGAGAAACCGCGCAACGAAGAGGCTGCGGCCCAGAAAGAGCCGACCCCCATCCGCCCGGTCGTGTCGAAGCAGGGAACACAGAAGGAAAAGAATCAGGTCGTGCCACTGCCTGTGAAGCCGCCCGGCAACGGCGGCGGGGGACTGAACGTCGCTGACGTTGCCTTCGACTCGCTGGGTGGGCTTCTCGGCGGTGGCGAGCCGGTCCCGTTTGCACAGGCACAGGCGCTAACGCAAAAGTACAAGACCGCGCTCGTCGGGGCGTGGGCCGCGAACCTCGGCGACGGCGTGACGGAAGAGCTCACCTACAATACCGACGGGACATTCACCGCACGGCGAGCCGGTCCGGCTTCCGCCAGCGCAACTGGGAAGTACGTGGTCAAGAACCTTGTCGGGACGAAGGGATTGAGGATCCAACAGGACACCGCGGCGGGCGCGCGAGAGATCACGGTTGTCTTCGAGGACGAGGAACTCCAGCACCCCAGCCTACAACAGGGCGTGACTGCGGTCTTCCGTAAGAAGTGAAATCGACTACCAGTCAGGGGCAACGCAAACAGGGGGCTTACGCCCCCCGCTCGCCAAAACACATCACTTCGCCAGGGGCGATGTCTCGCCCGGCTTCACCATCGTGATCTTGAGCGTCGGGCGCTTGCCGTTGGCCGGCTTCGTGATTGGGCCAGTGCCGGGCTTCGCCGCGGGCGGCACGACGCGCGGCGCGGACGGCCCGACCACCGTGGACCCAGTCGGGATGGAGATTGGGGCCTCGCTCGGCTGCGGCTTCGGTTCGGACTTTTTCTCTGCCGCTTCCGGTGTTGCCTTTTCTGCTTCCAGTTTCGCAGGGTCGATCCAGAGGGTTTGGCTGGCCGTTTCCGTCTCGGGTTGCGTCACGGAGGCCGGCGGCTTCGACGCGGGTTTGTTCACCGGTGCGTCGGCGTCGAGCGAGAAGACCGGTTCCACGGGAGGAGACGCCATCTCCGCTTCGGCGACCGACTCCGACACGGGCACTGCGGCAGTTAGAGTAGGCGCCGCGGCCGGAGTGTCGAAGTCGAACACGTTCGCACGCGGGGCGGCTTCGACCGGAACCGGAGCCGCCAGATCGAGCGCAACCGGCGTCGGACTCGGCGGAGGCGAGTGCAGTTCGTGGGTCGCCGACGGCGCGGCGGTCGCCACGAACGCGGCCATCGCCTTCGGGGTTTCGGGCTGCGCCGCCGGAACGGTCACTTCTTCGGCGATCACCTCAGTCGCGATCACTTCCGCAGGGATCACTTCCGCCTCGATTACCTCCGCGGGAATCTCTTCGGTGGGGATCACTTCGGCCTCGACCACCTCGGCGCCGATCGGTTCACGCGCCGTCTTCCACTTCGTCGCGATCTGCTCCTGCAACCGCAGGATGCCGCCGACGCTCTTGAAGTGGAGCCGGAAGCACTTCTGCCGCACGCCCTGGAGTTGCGTCATTAGCTTGTTGATCCACGCGCCCTTCGCATAGTTCAACGGCGGTTCGGGCACCATCTTCCCTTCGAGAATGAAATCCACCAGGCTCTCGCCTTCCTCGAAGTTCTTCATCGCCGGCAGGTTGATCTCGCGTGCGTCCTTGATGATTTTCTTCAGCGCCTTCCACGACTCGCGGAGGACGCGGAGTACCTCGCCGACGAACTCCGGGCCGAGGTTGATCTCGCCGCGCTGGTTCGCGGCGTGGGCCGACAAGTACGCGTCCGCCTTGTTGAAGGCGTTCCGCGATTCTTGATAGAGTCGCTGCACCTCCAACTGGAACCGGTAACGCTCGATCAGTTCTTCCTTCTCGTCTTTGGCCACCAGCGAGGCCATCTGAACGTGCAGCAGGTACACACGCCGGTCGAACGACTTGAACCACTCCCAGTTCTCGTCCTGTTCCTTCCCTTTTTCCTCGATCTGGCGCTTGAGTTTGGACGACGGACGACCGGTGGCGCTGCTCTCCAGTGCCTGCCGCTCCTTGTACAACTCGGAGTGCGCCTCGGCGTGTTCCTCGCACCCGTCGTACAACTTGGTCAGCACCTTCTCCATGCGATCGTCGTCCCACGGCTTGTCGCGCAGGATGGTGTTGAGTTCGGCGAGGTCGCCGGGTTCGAGCGGGCGGTCGTCGTAGGCACCCTTGTACTTGGGATCGTAGGTCGTATCGGCGTGTTCGTTGTCGATGAATTTCTGCACCTTTGCGGCGTCGGCCAAATCGGTGTTCTTGGGGATCCGAAGTTCCATCCGGTAGAACTTGTAGGTCATCCGCTCCTTGAGTTCGGCCGGCGCGTCGAACAGTACCCACGGGGAGCGGTGATCGACGACCGCGGCGACGAACTGTTCCTTCGCGTTCTTCTCTCGGTCCGAGTTCGACGGGTGCGTCCGCCACATCTGCGGAATCTCGTCGGTCATCGCCTCTTCTTCGGCGTCGAACACCTCGGTGTTCTTTCCCTCGTGTGGGCTCTTGAACGCGGGCGGGAGGCCCAACGCCGGCTCCTTCTTCTTCTGCCGCACCACCGCAGACGCGCGGTCCTGGTGTAGGTACAGGTCGTTCGAGTACAACTTGTGATCCATCGCGGTCAACAGGTCGCGGATCGCCTGCAAGTAGCACTGATACCCGAAGTCGGTGCGAAGCAAGCAGTGAACCACCGCGTTGCTGCCGGCAGCGCTGACGGCCACAAGATCCGCGTGGAACTCGCGCTCGCGGCTCACTGCGAGCCGTTGGAGGGTGATGATCTTGTAGCACTGCTCCAAAATCTTGCGCGCGATCCAGAGGGGCGCCCCGACAACGTGCCCGAATACGGCAAACACGTTTTCCTGCTTCTTGCACCAGTTCAGGAGTCGGTCGAACCAGTCTTCGCCTTCGACCAGGTCGCCGATGATGCGACTGGCGACGTAGGTGTAACTGGACGCCATCGCGGACTGGCTGAAGTGGCCGAACTCGTGCGCGAGCACCGCCTTGAACTCGCTCAGGTTGCAACTGTTTACCAGTCCCAGCCCGATGAGCAGGTCTTTCTTCGGCTCGACGAACAGGTTGATGAGACTGGTCCGCGGCATGACGGCCGCGTTCACGTCGGGCGAGACGAACACCTTGTTGGGCAGTGGGGCACCAAGTTCGTCGCACAGTTGCTCGATGAACTTGAACAGGACCGGGTGTTCGTCCTCGGTGATCTCGAGGTGCATCTCCTTGTTCATCGGGTGGCTCTTGAAGAAGCCCTTCACGAGGTACAGGAAGAAGAACCCGGAAATAACGAGGAGCGGCACCTTGAAAATGAACCAGTGACCGAGGCTCCAGACGCACCAGGTGCCGATGAGCGCGAAGAACATCACGGCCCCGATGTAGAACATCAGGAACACGAACAGCCCGGCGAGCAGCAGGTTCTGCTGTTTGACGTAAGATTCGGCGTAGTTGGTTAAGCCCTCGGGAACATCCTCGGGGCTGGCCGGGTACGGTACTTTCCGTGCATTAGGATCAGCTTCGCGTCGCGTGCGCGCGGTGGCGCGGGCGTCCTTCTCTTCGGCCGCCTTCGCCTCTTTGCCCGACTTGGCGCGCGGTTCTTTGGCTTTCCCTTTGGCCTTTGGTTCCTCGGTGCTGGCTTTGGCTTTAGGTTTGCCTTCCGCCGGCTCGATCTCTTCGGGCGGAAGGTCTTCCGGCAGATCTTCGATCTCTTGTTCTTTCGGAGTGGCCATTTTACCTGTCGGCTCGCGCCGCCCCAGGAAGGGTATTGGTATGTATCCTTAGACGATGGCGGGCCGGAAGGCGTCTGTCAACCCCGTAGGAGGGCGAAGGAATGTTTAGCCGCGACCCGGAGGGGAGTGTCGAGCAAATCGACTGGGGTGTGGCACGCGAGCGAATGATTCTCGATCCGACCGTGACGATGCTCAACACCGGCTCGTTCGGGCCGTTGCCTCAACCGGTGTTTGACCGCGTCACGGAGCTGCGGTTGAAGCTCGCGGCCGGGCCGACGGACTTCTTCGTTCGGCAAGCACCGCCATTATTGTGGGAATCGCGGGAACGTACGGCTACGTTCCTCGGCACCGTTGCGCAGCGGCTCGTCTTCACGACGAACGTATCCGCCGCGATCAACTTGGTCGCGTCGGGGTTGCGCCTGAACGCGCCAGGCGAAATCCTGATGTCGGACCACGAATACGGGGCCATGATCTGGTGTTGGGAGCGCGTTGCGCAGCGTCAAGGGTTAACGATCCGCACGTTTCCGCTACCAACAATGGCAAGCGACCCGGCGGAGATTGTCGAAGCCGCAAAGCGGGCGATGACACCACGCACGCGGCTCCTGTTCTTCAGCCACGTACTCTCGCCGACGGGTTTGGTTCTGCCCGCGAAGGAGCTTTGCGCCGAAGCCCGCAAACGCGGCATTCTGTCGGTAGTGGACGGCGCGCACGCGCCGGTGTACGTCCCGCTTAACGTCTCCGACGTGAACGCCGACTTCTACACGGCGAACCTGCACAAGTGGCTGCTCGCGCCGTCGGGCGCGGGCTTCCTCGTGATCGGCCCCGGCAACGAGGACCGCTTGCAGCCGCTGCATGTGAGCTGGGGCTACCACGCGGACAAGTACCCCATCGGCGAGGTGACGAAGTCGTCCGGGCCGGACGGGCGCGACGGCTACGGCAGCACGCCGCGAATCCGCTTCTTGGAGTTCGAGGGCACGCGTGACTTCTGCCCGTGGTTGGCGGTGCCGGCCGCGATCGACTTCCAGACCTCACTCGGCTTCGACAACGTGCGAGGGCGCATCGCGGAGTTGGCCGCATACACGCGACGGGTGATCGGTGACACCGGGCTGTCACTCGCGACGCCGTCCACGTTGGGCATGTGTGGTGCGATGACCGCGTTTAACTTGCCGCCGGGCGCGAGCGCTCCGAAGTTGCGGAAGGACTTGTGGGCGCGTCGCGTGGAGATTCCCGTGATCGAGCGGCCGGACCGGTTGCTGCTTCGCGTGAGCCACCACTTCTACACAACGGAAGCGGAGATTGATCGCTTGGCGGAGGTCGTGCGCGAAGTGTTACGGGTGTGAGTCTTTCGGGCCGTTTGCGGCCCCAACGCGCACGAGGATGTACATGCGGAACTTCGGCGGCGCTGGCAACTCATCACTCATTCGTCGTCTTCCGCTTGTGGTTCGTCGGCCACCGCGGGGAACAGTCCGACCATCGACACCGACAGGCCCGGTAACACGTTACCGCCGTCGATCGTGTCGGCGGCGGTGAACACGCGCGGCGCGGTGTCTGGTGCGGTGTACGCGAAGAGTTGCCGCTGCCGCGGGAAGATCACCCACACGAGTTCGGCACCAGCGCGCAGGTACTCATACACCTTCGCAAGCGGGATGTGAAACATCATGTCCATTCGTGTCCGACCGGTGTTCGTGCGTAGCACGTACGCCATCAGGTGATCGCGCAGCCGGTTCGCGATCTCGGACGCGAAAACGCTCCTGGGGGCGATCTCCACGACCTGCCCGTTGACCACTTCGTAGTGGTCGGGCAGGTCCGCTTCCGGGATGTCGGCGGCAGCACTTGACATGGTGTTCCTCCAGCCACCAGTTTACTTTGCCCCACTACTCACAATCATACCTTCGGTCGGGCTACTCGCGTTAGCGTAAAGGCGCTTCGGAATGCGCCCCGCGAGGTACGCGAGCCGGCCCGCGTCGGTCGCGTACCGCATTGCCCACGCCATGCGCAGCGGGTCTTTTGCCGACGCGATCGCGGTGTTCAGCAGCACGCCGTCGCAGCCGAGTTCCATCGCGGCGCTCACGTCGCTCGCGGTGCCCACACCCGCATCCACAATCACCGGATAGTCGGGATCGTTTTCTTTCAGGTACTCCAGACAGATGCGGATGTTGTTCGGGTTCAGAACCCCCTGCCCACTCCCGATCGGACTGCCCGCCGGCATCACGCTCGCGGCGCCCGCCTCCTTCAAACGCTTCGCGAGAACCGGATCGTCGCTCGTGTACACCAGCACCGTGAACCCGTCTTTCACGAGTTGCTCGGTTGCCTTCAGTGTGTCGATCGGGTCCGGGAGCAGCGTGCGCTTGTCCGCTAGGCATTCGAGCTTCACCCAGTCCGCGCCGGGGTTCTCCAGGTTGGTAAGCAGTTCGCGCGCGAGCCGTGCGTGGCGGATCGCGTCGTCCGCGCTGAAGCACCCGGCGGTGTTCGGCAGGATCGTGAGTCGCTTCAGATCGAGGAAGTCGAGAATGCTCTTGCCGTCCTTGTCAATAAGCCGTTCGCGGCGCACCGCGACGGTCGTCACTTCGCAGCCGCTCGCGTCCATGCAGTGCTGCATGAGGTCGTAAGACGGGTACTTCCCGGTCCCGGTGAACAACCGCGACTTGAAGACGAACTTGCCGACCTTCAACGGCTTGTCGAACGGCAGGTCGATCGCGGTCCCACCACCGACAAGCGTGACGATCTCCACCGCGTCGCCCTCTTTCAGCGCGCGCACGGTGTGGTCGGGGCGCGGCACGAGCGCGCGGTTCACTTCGACCGCAAGTTTCTTCGCGTCCTTGCCGAGGTGCGTGAGTAAGTCCGCGACCGTGAGCGGATCGGGGAACGTCTTCGGCTCGTCGTTGACGGTGATCGTCGGCATGGTGTGGCTCCGTTCTCGGTGTGAGCTAACATACCGAAAGGCGAGCGGGGGGCGTAAGCCCTGCTGGCTCGCAGCGCAAATCGTCTGGCGAGCCAGCAGGGGGCTTACGCCCCCCGCTCGCCTTGGTACAACAGACGGCACCCTCTCGCACGCGCAATTACCGGTGACCACCCGCATGAGCAGCGCCGCCGACGCGACGGCCACCTTCTACCAGAACCTGCAAGCCTGCAGGCTCCTCACCGACGCGCAGCTCCGCGAGCTATGGGGCTGGCTCGCGCACGCGAAGCCGGACCTCCCGGGGATGGCAAAGGCGATCAACCGCCGCGGGTGGCTCACCCCATACCAGATCCGCGAGATCGTGAAGGGCCGCGGCGCGGCGCTAAAGGTCGCGAGCCGCTACGTCCTGCTCGATGTCCTCGGCGAGGGCGGCATGGGCCGCGTCTACAAGGTTCAGGACACGCGCATGGGCCGCAACGTGGCCCTCAAAGTGATCCGCAAGGAGAAGCTTAGCAACGCGCTCGCCATCGAGCGGTTCCTGCAAGAGATTCGCGCGATCTCGGCGATGGACCACCCCAACGTGGTCAAGGTGTACGACGCCGAGGAGGTAGCCGGGCACCACTTCTACGTGATGGAACTGATCGACGGCGCCGACCTCACGAAGATCGTTCGCGACACCGGTCGGATGGGGATTCCCGAAGCGTGCGACGTAATCCGTCAGGCGGCGCTGGGGCTTCAGCACGCCTACGAACGGGGTCTGGTTCACCGCGACATCAAGCCCTCGAATATCATCGTGCCTCGCAACGGGAGCGCAGTGAAGTTGGTGGATCTGGGGCTGGCCCGCCTGATGGAGCAACCCGGCGGCGGCGACGCACACCGCATCACGCAGGAAGGTCTCGTCATCGGAACCCCGGACTTCCTCGCGCCGGAGCAAGCGCGCAACCCGATGGCCGTGGACATCCGCGCAGACATCTACGCGCTGGGCGGCACCCTCTACTACATCCTCACGGGGAAGGTGCCGTTCGAGGGGGCGACCCCGACCGAGAAACTCATCAAACACTGTACCGACCCGTCGCCGAGTTTGCTCGCGCAGCGTCAGGACGCGCCGGTGCAGATCGAACAGATCATCCACTGGTGCATGGCGAAGGGGCCCGAGACCCGGCCCCAGACGCCCGAGCACCTGGCGGTCGCGCTTTTGCCGTTCTGCCCCGCGCCAGCGGTCGGCACCGGGGCGTTCGGCGGGCCAAATACCGGCCGCTACCCGATATCCGCCGCGCCCGCTTACGCGCCACCCGGCTACGCACCGCCGATGTACGCGCCGCCGCTGCCGCTGCCGCTCCCCGATCCGAACCCGAGCAGTCAGGTGTTCAAGCTCCCGCCGCAGACCACCGCGGACGACCCGATCCGCCGGCGGTCCGAGGGCGGGTTCCCTGTCGGCGGCGTGCTCATCGGCCTCGGCGGGCTGTTCGTCATCGCCGTGCTGGGGTTCGCGGTGTACCGCCTGTTCCTGACATCTGACGCGTCGGTCCCGGACCCGTTCACGAACACGCACGACGTGAAGATGATCCGGTTGGAGGGCGGAACGTTCCGCATGGGGTCGCCGCCCGAGGAGGTGGGGCGCGCCGCGGATGGGCGAGAGGGACCGGTGCGCGAGGTCACGATCCGCGGGCCGTTCTTCATCTCCGCGACCGAGGTCACGCACTCCCAATTCCTCCGGCTGATGGGAACCAGCCCCGCCCGGTCGGCGAACATCGCGGCAAAACCACAGTCCCTGCCCGTGGAATACGTGACCTGGGACGAGGCGAACGAGTTCTGTCAGAAGCTAACCGAAAAGGAGAAGGCGCAGGTGTGGGCGCGCAAGGGCTGGGCCTACCGGCTCCCCACGGAAGCCGAGTGGGAATACGCCGCCCGCGCCGGGACCGACACGCCATTCGCGTGTGGTGACCAGGCGATCTACCCCACCCAAGCGGTGTACCGGGTGACCGGCACCGACCCGCTGGAACGGATCGGGGACGAACCGCCCCCGCTGCTCCGGTTCGCGCAGGACGTGGGCAAAACCGAGCCGAACAAGTTCGGTCTACACGACATGAACGGCAACATCGCGGAGTGGTGCGGCGACTGGTACAAGCCGGAAGCGTACAAGGAAGCGGGGCGCGACAACCCCACCGGTCCGGTCGACAGCGACAAGCGTACGATCCGCGGCGGTTCGTTCCGCGACCCGGCCTCCGGTGTGCGTTCCGCTGCCCGCGACGGCAAGCGTCCCACCGACCGCTTCGACTCCGTCGGCTTCCGTGTCGTGTACGCACCCGTTACGAAGTAGTGTTTGGTGTTTGGTGAGCCGCAACCCCGCAGTGATGCGCGACGCACACGCTCGCTTTCGGCTTTCGGCTCGCGGCCAACCAAACACCAAACACCAAACACGAGTATCCCATGAAAGTAAATTGGCAAGGCGTCTTCCCCGCGGTCTGCACGCAGTTCCACGCGGACCAATCGCTCAACGTCCCGGAGACGCTCAAGCACCTCGACGCGATGCTCGCGGCAGGCGTTCACGGTTTGGTGATGATGGGCAGCGTCGGCGAGAACACCACGCTCGACATCGGCGAAAAGAAAGAGCTGTTGAAAGCGACCATCGCGCACGTTGGCAAGCGAGTGCCGGTGCTGACGGGTGTCGCGGAGTACACCACCGCGGGCGCCTGCCGGTGGGCCGCGGACGCGGCGAAACTTGGCGCCGACGGCCTCATGGTGCTGCCGCCAATGGTGTACAAGAGCGACGAACGCGAAACGATGGCCCACTTCCGCGCCGTCGCGAAAGCCACTGATCTACCCATCATGGTGTATAACAACCCGCCCGCGTATAAAGTCGATATCACGCCTGAGATGTTCGTTGAGATGGCCGACGAGACGAAGTTCGCGTGTATCAAGGAATCGAGTGATAACCCGCGGCGCATCACGGACATCATCAACCTCACCAAAGACCGATATGTGATCTTCGCTGGTGTTGATGATTTGGTTGTAGAATGCATGATCCTCGGCGCGGTTGGCTGGGTGAGCGGACTGGTGAACGCGTTCCCGGCCGAGAACCGGTTGCTGTGGGATTTGGCCCAAGCCGGCAAGTGGAAGGAAGCGTTAGAAGTCTACCGCTGGTACACGCCGCTGTTGCATTTGGATACGCACGTCAAGTTGGTGCAGTACATCAAACTTGCATCGGCCGAGTGCGGCTACGGCACTGAGCTGTGTCGCGCCCCGCGTTTGCCAATCGTTGGCGCCGAGCGTGAACACGTGCTGAAACTAATCCGCACGGCGCTCGCGACACGCCCGGGGAAGAAGTAAGAATTAGCCGCACGATAAACGCAGAAAAAGACACGACCAGAGAAAGAAACAGACTGTTGTTAACACAGTTTTCTTCTTCTCTTATCGTGTCTTTTTCTGCGTTTATCGTGCGGCTCCTCTTTGGATTTCTCTTATGCATCGAATTCACGTCATTGATTCACACACCGGCGGCGAACCGACGCGAGTGGTGATCGCGGGCGGGCCTGACCTCGGCGCGGGACCACTTGAGGAGCGCGCGAAGGTGTTTCGCTCGCGGTTCGACACGTTCCGCTCGTGTGTGGTGAACGAACCCCGCGGTTCGGACGTGTTGGTCGGCGCACTGTTGTGCGAACCTCACGACCCGGCGAACACGGTCGGCGTCATCTTCTTCAACAACGTCGGCACCATCGGCATGTGCGGGCACGGCACGATCGGTCTCGCGGTCACACTCGCGCACTTAGGCAAGATGGGAGTCGGCGAACACCGGATCGAAACCGTCGTCGGTGTGGTCGCGGTCACGTTGCACGACGCGCACCGCGTCACCGTGCGGAACGTGCCGAGTTATCGGCAACACGCGAACGTGTCGGTGGAGGTGGAAGGATTGGGCCGCGTCACGGGCGACATCGCGTGGGGCGGCAACTGGTTCTTCCTCGTGAAAGAACACAACGAAGATTTGCGAATCGCGAACGTGGAACGACTCACGGACGTGACGTGGCGCATCAGACAAGCGGCGAACCGAGCGTTTCCCGAACCCGTGGATCACGTGGAGTTGTTCGGCCCGCCGCTGGATTCGGCCAATCATTCCAGGAACTTCGTGCTGTGTCCGGGGAAGGCATACGATCGTTCGCCGTGTGGCACCGGCACGAGCGCGAAGCTCGCGTGTCTGTTCGCGGACGGCAAGTTGGAACCGGGGGAAGTGTGGCGACAGGAGAGCATCACCGGGAGCGTGTTCGAGGGGAGCGTGGAACCGGCCGGCGCTTCGGGTGCGGTGATTCCGAACATCACCGGCACCGCGTACCTCATCGCCGAAGCGACGTTGCTTGTGGACGCGGATGATCCGCTGAAAGGCGGGATCCGCTCGTAAGGGCTACACTTCACCAGCGAGCACTTCGAGCGGGTGAAGTGCGGTGCGCCCCGTGAGGTCGCGGATCTGGTGGCGGCACGAGGTTCCGGTCGCGATCACGGTCGCGTTCGGGTTCGCGCTCACTGCGGGTATCAGTTCCAGATTAGCGATCTTCACGCTGATGTCGTAGTGCTGCTTCTCGTAGCCAAACGCGCCCGCCATTCCGCAACACCCCGCGTCCAACACGGTCACATCTAATCCGCGCACGAGCCGGAGCGCGTCAGTCGTGCCCTTCGAGCCGACGAGCGCCTTCTGGTGGCAGTGCGGGTGCAATAGCGCCTTCCCCGTTCGCGGCGAAATGTCCAGTGGCAGCCCGTTGTCACTCACCTGGCGTGCGAGCCAGCCGTCGGCCATTTCCGCGGCAGCGGCCACACGCTTTGCTGCGGGACCGGGGACCAACTCCGGCCACTCGTCCGATAGCGACAGAATGCAACTTGGTTCCAGGCCGAGGATCGGCACACCCTGTGATGCGAAGCGATCGAGCTTCGCGATGCCGTCGCGCGCGAGCTTTCGGGCATCGGTGAGGAAGCCTTTCGAGAGCATCGCTCGCCCGCAACAGATGTTCGCGAGTTCCACCGTGTAGCCGGCACGCTCCAGCAGCGTCACCGCGGCGCGCCCGATGTTCGGCTCCTGGTAGGTCGTGAAGCAGTCGTCGAGGAGAACGACTTGGCGAGCGGGGGGCGTAAACCCCCTGATCGCTGGTGAATCGTGTGGTGATTCGCGTTGCATCAGGGGGTTTATGCCCCCCGCTCGCCCAGAGAACCACTTGCGGAAGTGGTCGCGGTGCCATTCTGGGAGGCAGCGCCGGCGGTCGATGCCCGCGTAGCCCTCCATGATGCGGCGCACAAATGGCCGCCGCGCGAGCCAGTTGTTCGTGCCCGCGAACCTGGCCGCGAGCGGACTGAGTCTATGAACGTGCTTCACCAGGAGGTGCCCGAGTGGGCGCGCGCGCCGGGCGTAGTACGCTTGCAGAAACTCCGCCTTCAGCTTCGCGACATCGACATTGCTCGGGCACTCGGCCTTACACGCCTTGCACGACAGGCACAGGTCCATCACGTCCATGATCCACCGCTGACCGATCGGTGCGTGCCGGCTCTTGGGTGGATTCTCGTTCGTGAGCGCAAGCCGGAGCGCGTTCGCGCGTGCGCGTGTGGTGTCTTGTTCGTCCTTCGTGGCGCGGTAGCTCGGGCACATCGCGCCGCCCTGCGTCTTGCGGCACACGCCGGCCCCGTTGCACAGCTCGATGCTGCGGAAGAATCCGCCCTGTTTGGAGAAGTCGAGAACGGTTGGTGGGTCGGTCGCGGGCATCTTGCCGGGCGGTACGCGCATGTTCTCTTCCATCGCGGGCGCGTCCACCACCTTGCCGGGGTTCAGTACGTTGCCCGGATCGAATCCTCGCTTCACCTGCCTGAACGCTTCGTACACCACCGGGCCGAACATCTTGCGGTTCCACTCGCTGCGCACGAGACCATCGCCGTGTTCGCCGCTCAGGCTGCCGTTGAACTCCAGCACGAGGTCGGTCACGTCCTCCATGATCTTCCGCATCGTCACGACGCCGGCCGTTTCGTGAATGTTCAGCACCGGGCGGATGTGCAGACAACCGACGCTCGCGTGCCCGTAGAACGTGCCATCGGTGCCATGCCGGTGGAAGATTTCGCGGAACCGCGCCGCGAACTCGGGAAGGCGCTCCGGCGCGACCGCGGCGTCTTCGCAGAACGTCACCGGCTTCGCGTCGCCTGGCATGCCGTAGAGCAACGGCACCGCGGAACTTCGCAGCGCCCAGAGCGGGTCGCGCGTGGCTGCGTCGAGCGCCGGCACGCTCGCGGTGAGTCCGGCGCACCCATTCAAGCGACGCTGAAGCTCGTGAACGCGGTACGACACGTCGGCCGCGTCGTCGGAACTGAACTCGACCATCAACAACGCTTCGGGGCGCCCGCGAACGGCGGCCATCGTGTCCTTCAGCGACCGCTGATTGCGCGCGAGGTCGATCAGCATGCGGTCCATCAGTTCGACCGCGGACGGTTCGAGTTCGAGGCACGCTTGAAGCGCGTCGAGCGCGGCTGCGAGCGACCCGAACTGCGGCACGAGTAGCCCGCGGTGCTTGAGGCGCGGGACGAGCGCGAGTTCTGCCTCTGCGATCACCGCGAGCGTGCCCTCGCTTCCCACAAGCAGGGGCACGAGCGAACGTTGAGCGAGCAACCCCGCGAGGTTGTAGCCGCTGACCTTGCGCACGATCTTAGGTGTGCGCGCGATGATCTCGTTCGCGCAATCGCGCACGACGACATCGGCGGCACGATAGGCGTCACCTTCGCGCGTGCGGAGTTCGAGTTTGCGCTCGTACTCCAACTCCGTGAGCGGGCCGAAGTCGGTTCGCGTGCCGTCTGACAGCACGACTGAGAGCGAACGGACGTGATCGACTGTTTGCTTGTACACGATCGACCGCGCGCCCGCGGAGTTGTTGCCGATCATGCCGCCGAGCGTGGCCCGACTCGCGGTCGCCACGTCCGGCCCGAACATGAGGTTATGCGGAGCCAACACGCGATTAAGTTGATCGAGCACCACACCCGGTTGGACGCGCACGCGGCGATTCGACACATCGACTTCGCCGACCGCGTTGAGGTACTTCGAGCAGTCGATGACGATGCCCGGGCCGATGCTCTGACCGGATAAGCTTGTGCCGCCGCCGCGCGCGGTGATCGGCACGTTCAGGTCCGCGGCGATCTGAACGGTGGTGGTGAGGTCGTCGATCGTCTTCGGCAGCACCACGCCGAGAGGTCGAATCTGATAGTGGCTCGCGTCGGTGGAATAGAGTCCGCGCGAGGTATTGTCGAATCGCACCTCGCCGCTGACGTGTTGGCGGAGGTAGCGAACCAGTGAATCCCGGCGTGCGGTCGCGAAGTCCATGCTGTCGGATATACGGGGATCGCGGGGTGTTGGTCAAATCGGGTTCAGCAGCCCCGCGAGCCGGAGCAGAATCACGACGGTGATTCCCACCAACAACGGCACCGCGACGCGCTTCGCGAGCGTGAACGGGTTCGTCCCGGTGAGCATCGCGCACATCAGCGTGACGGCCGCGACCGGCGACATCGTTCGCCCCGTTGCGCTGCCGAGTGACACCATCGATCCGATCGCGACTGGGTCCAGACCGAGCGCGACCGCGGGTCCGTGGAAGAACCCGTAGAGGCTCTGCGTGCTGGCCATCCCGGACCCGCAGACCGCGGCGAACGCGAGCGGCACGAGCGCGGCCAACGGTTGCATCAGGTCCGGCACTTGCGCGATGAGCGAGCCGAGCGCCTTCGCCAGGCCTGCGGCTTCGATGGCCTTGCCGAAGCAGGTCGCGATGACGATGAGGCTGACGATGTTCGCGAACCCGTAGCCGGCACCGGAGAAGAACTCCTTGACGCAGTCGCGTGCCTTGTTCGGCGTGACCACAGCCGCGACCAGCACCCCGATCATCATCGCGAGTCCGATGAGCCGACTGCTGTACGCGGGGTTGCGTGAGCCGTCGGGCTGCTTCGCGATCACCCACGAATCGGGAATGGTGATAAAGTTGAACGGCGGCGCTGCGGCGAACAGCAGTACCAGCGGCACCAGCGGTACGAGGGCTTTGAGGAGGTTGATGCGTTCGGGTTCGGAAGAACCTCTCCCCCCGGCCCCCTCCCCTAAGAAGGGAGGGGGAGAAGGAGACGGCTCGCTCGCGCTCGCGGCTTCTGACGGCGACCCTTCTTCTCTTTCTCCCCCTCCCTTCTTAGGGGAGGGGGCCGGGGGGAGAGGTTCTGCCTTCGCACTCCGTTCCCACCACACGCTCAGCGCCCAGAACACCAGCCCCGACACCACCAGTTGCGTGAACACCAGCGGTGGGAGGTACTTCCCGGCCTGCACGGTGGTGGGCACACCGGTTTCTTTGAAGACCGTCAGCAGTTCAGGTGCGCCGGGGTTCAGCAGTTCGCCGCCGACCGACGCGCCGAGCAGCAGACACGCGCCGATGGTCGCCATCGAGTACCCCGCGGCACGCATCAACGGCACCACGACCGCGCCGAGACACACCGCGGTACTCGTCTGGCTCACGAGCGGGATGTTCACCAAGAACCCGACACCGATCACGCCCGGTATCAGCAATCCGCGAACGTGTCTCAGCGGTTTCACCAAGAGCAGGACGAGATGCCGCTCGCACCCGGTGTGCTTCAACACGTAGGCGAAGCCCATCGCGGTGCAGATCGGGATGACGAACTTCTCGTTGGAGAACGTCGCGAGGAACTCCCGCAACACGAGCGGCACGTCGCCCGCGGCGGTCGCGATAATGAGCGCCGCGACGAGCAGCACGAGCCGCACGTCCCACCCTTTCACCACCAGCACAATTGCGGCGATCACCACGAACACCGCCAGCACACCGGCAAAACTCATCGCGCCTCCAAGGTGCGTTAATTTGTGCGGCCGGTGCGGGCGGTGCGCGATGCGCGGCGCGCCACGGCGGATGGATCAGGGTTTCCCGCGAAACAGCTCAAGTCAACCATTCACTTGCGGGAATGTCAGGGATAGTTCCCAGACACCATCCGCTCACGAGGCGAAGCGATGACGAACGACTCGAAACTCGGCATGTTGGCCGGCGTCCTCGGCGTGGTCATCGCGGCCATGTTCTTCGCGAAACAACCGTCGCAACCGGTCGGCGCGGAACCACAGGCGAAGCAACAGCCCGCGCCGACCGCGAGCGCACCCGGCGTGCCGCCGGAAGCCGGACCCGCGGCGCTGCCCTCGACGCCCGTCGTGCGCACCCGCAAGGAGGTGGACGCGAAACCCGCCTCGCGCCAGCCGAACTTCGACGAAGAGCCGTAGGCTCTCATTGAATCTTGGCGAGCGGGGGGCTTACGCCCCCCGCTCGCCTTTTCTTCGCGCCGCCGCGTCGTACTTTGCCGGTGACACCATCACCTCGCAGGAGTCGTCATGTCGCGCTCGCTGTTCCTCGTCGTCGCGCTTTTGGGTGCCGCACTCATGACCGTTCCCGCGAACGCGCCCGCCGCACAACCGGCCGCGGAAGATACGCGCCTCAAGAAGTTGTTCGACACCTACCTCGAAGAAGAATTCCGGCGTCACCCGGTGTTCGCAACGCAACAGGGCAATCACGACTTCGACGACCAACTCGACGACCTTTCGCCCAACGCGCGCACGGAGTATGCGAAGAAGGACCGGTTGGCGCTGAAATTTCTGTCGGAGGCGATCGACTTCAAGAAGCTGTCGCGGAACGGACAGATCGACTACGAAATCTGGTCGCACACGTTGAAATACGCGCTGTGGTCCGCGGAGAACGACAACCGGTTCGAGTTCGACCCCCGCGTCTACGGCGAGTACATCTCGGACAGCGTGTTCATCCTGTTAACGCAATCGACCTTGCCGCGCGAACGCAACGTCGAGAATGCGGCGAAGCGCATCAAGCACATTCCGAAGATCGTCGAAGCCGCCAAAGCGGGGCTGAAGAACCCGCCCAAGAACCTCACCGAAGTCGCGATCAAGCGGAACCTCGGCGCGATTGGGTTCTACGAGAAGGACATTTACGAGTTCGCGAAGGAGACGCCCGGCACCGAACCGCTCGCGACCCCGTGCAAAGCCGCGGTGAAGGCACTCAAAGACTACCAGACGTGGCTCGAAACGGAACTGCTGCCCAAGTCCAAAGGCGAATGGCGCCTGGGCAAAGAGAAGTTCGCGAAGAAGCTCGAACTGGAGTTGGACGCGGGTCTGACCGCGGACGAAGTCGTGAAAATCGCGGAGGCCGAAGCGGATCGCGTCGAACGCGAAATGTACTACGTCGCGAAGCAACTGTGGAGCAAACTGTTCCCCGGTAAGGCGCTCCCGCCGGAAGACGTGGCCGGTCGGCGCACCACCATCAAATCTGTTCTGGACGAACTCGGGAAGGATCACGGCAAGCCTGAAACGATCGTAGATGACGCGAAGAAGACCGTCGCCAAGATCAAGGACTTCATTCGCGACAAGAAGATCCTGACGCTGCCCGACCCGGACACGTGCCGCATCATCGCGATGCCGGAGTTCCAGCGCGGCTTTTCGGCCGCGTACCTGAACCCGGCCCCGCCGCTCGACCCGAAAGCGAACAGCCTCTACGCGGTCGCCCCGCCGCCGAAAGACTGGACCCCGGCGCGGCAAGAAACGTTCTTCCGCGAGTACAACTCCGCGATGCTCCAGATCCTCACCATTCACGAAGCGTACCCGGGTCACTACGTGCAACTCGCGTACTCGAATCGGCACCCTTCCCTTGTGCGCAAGGTGCTGTGGTCGGGTTCGTTCGCGGAGGGCTGGGCCGTCTACACCGAACAGATGATGCTCGATCAGGGCTACGGTGACGGCGACTTATCGTTGCGCCTGCATCAACTGAAGTTCTACATCCGTGCGGTGCTGAACGCGATCCTTGACAACAAGATGCACTGCCTGAGTATGACCGACGCGGAGGCGATGGAACTGCTGGTTGGTCGCGGGTTCCAGACGGAAGCGGAAGCGGTGGGCAAGATCGCGCGCGCGAAGCAGAGCAGCACGCAACTCTCGACGTACTTCGTGGGCCGCACCGCGTTCTACCGGTTGCGCCAGGACGTGCAGCGCAAGCGTGGCGACAAGTTTGACCTGGGCAAGTTCCACGAAGAGGTGCTGAGCCAGGGAACGCTCCCGGTGAAGTACCTCCCGGAGTTGGTGAAGTGACCCGATTTACCAGAAGCAAAGTTCCTCGCGCGTGGTGGGTCGCGGTGAAGAAGTGTAAGCTCTTCTCACACGGAGACCACCATGACCACTCCCCGCCTGCTTACGTTCGCGGTGCTGACCGTTGCTGTTCTCGCGCTCGTCGGGTGCGAGAAAGGCAAAATCCCATCCACACCGAACCTGCCGGCGACCGAATCGAAGGGCGACCCGGAACCGCGTGTCACCAAGCCGCCTGTCGTTCCGCTTCCCACAGACAAGGTTCCCGTTGAGCCACCGGCGATACCGGAGCCGGAACCGGTCCCGGTCACGCCCGCAGACAAGACCAAGTTGGAGACGGCCGAAAAGAAGAAGGCGCGTGTCGAAGGCCCGCAGGCGAACGGCGGCTACCGAGTCACCATCGACGCGAGTGCCGACCCCGCTGAAGTTCTCGCGATCCTGAAAGGGACGAAGTGCGTCATCGACCTCACCATCGAAGGCGCGATCCTGACCAACGACACACTCAAGTGGCTGGACGGATTCGATTACCTCGAATCCCTGGCGCTAATCCGGTGCGACATGGCGACCGGCACCGGGTTCGGTGCGCTCGCGCGGCTCCCGCGCCTCAAAACGGTGAGCATTGCCGGCGGTGCGAAGATCACCGACGCCGGACTGCGCGAACTCGCACAGCTCCCGGCGCTCGACACTATCAGCCTCGATTCCGTTCCGATTAGCGGCGTCGCGTTCGCGGCTCCGGGCTGGGCCAAGTTGCGCGAGATCAGCGCCACGAAAACGTCGTTCGACGACGCGGGCCTCGAAGCGGTGGCCGGGCTACCGGTGTTGGAGAGCCTCGACATTCACGCCACGAAGGTCAGCGACGCGGGCGTGAAGCACCTCGAACGCGCGAAGAGTTTGACGTATCTGGTTCTCGACAACACCGGCGTCGGGGACGCGGGGTTGGTCGCGCTGGGGAAGCTCCCGGCGTTGAAAGAGTTGCACCTCGAAGGAACGAAGGTGACGGACACGGGCGTGTCCGCGCTCGGCGATGCGGGCGCACTTCGCGTGCTGAACCTGGAGAAAACCGCGGTCACCGGCTCAGCGTTCGCGACATTCCCCCAACCGTCGGCGCTGCGGAAACTGAACCTTAACGGCACGAAGTTCACCGACGCGAACGGCCCGTACCTGGCGAGATTCACCGCGCTCACAAACCTCTCGTTGATCGCGTGCCCGGTGACGGACGCCGGATTAACTTCACTCGCGGACCTGAAGAAACTGACGAACCTGAACCTCTCCGGCACGAAGACCGGCGACGGCACCGCGAAGCTAGTGGGGGCGCTGCCGCAGCTGGAGATCGCGACGTTCGACGGAACTGCCCTGACTGACGCAGGCCTGAAGGACGCGGCGCAGGGTGTGCGGCTCAAGTTCCTCTACGCGCGCAACACAAAGGTGACGAAGCGCGGCGCGGTCGAAGCAGCGAAGTTCGCGCGCGAAGGGGTGAAGGTTGTGGTGGAGTAAAGTATAGCGTAGGCCCCGCAGGGGCCGTGTCTCTCTTGGAGAAGCACGGCCCCCCTGCGGGGCCTACGCGAAAACACATTTCGAGAGATTCAGTTGTCGTTGAACTCGCCCTTGCGCTTGGCGAGATGCGCCTGCAACCTAGCGACGATGCTCGAATGCATTTGGCTCACGCGCGACTCGCTCAGGTTGAGCGTCGCCCCGATCTCCTTCATCGTCATTTCCTCGTAGTAGTAGAGGATCACGATGAGGCGCTCGTTGCGGTTCAGACCGCGGGTCACGAGCTTCATTAAGTCGCGGTTCTGCAACCGGCCGGTCGGGTCTTCGGCCTTCTTGTCTTCGAGGATGTCGATTTCTCGAACGTCCTTGTAACTATCCGTTTCGTACCACTTCTTGTTCAGGCTCACGAGGTTGACCGCGGTCGCCTCGCCCATGTACGAATCGATCTGGTCGAGCGGGATACCGAGCTTCTCGGCGAGTTCTTCCGGCTTCGGCGGGCGTCCGAGCGTGGCTTCGAGCGCTTTGCGGCCCGCTTCCATCTTCGAAGCTTTGCTACGAACCAGGCGCGGCACCCAGTCCATCGTGCGCAGTTCGTCGAGCATCGCCCCGCGAATACGCGGCACGCAGTACGTCTCGAACTTCACGCCGCGGCCGAGGTCGAACGCTTCGATCGCGTCCAACAGCCCGAAGATGCCGGCGCTGATGAGGTCGTCGAGTTCGACGCCGTCCGGCAAGCGGGACCAGATGCGCTCGGCGTTGTACTTGACGAGCGACAGATACCGTTCGACGAGCCGGTTGCGCAGCTCGATCGTCGGGCGCTCGCGGTATTCCTGCCAAACGGCCTGGATATCCGTCTCGGTATGGGTCACGATCTAATCCTCCCTGATGAACGGCAAGGCGACGGTCGCGCGTCCCGCACGCCGGCTCGCGATGCGCCCGATGAAGGCGCGAATCGGTTCCGACGTCCCCCTGCACGGGCTTCTCGATCAGACGGCCGCGATCGGTCTTTCGGTTCGTTCGGTGGTGCTCCGAACCGGCTTCCCCTGCCGGTCTGATGCGTGTCGTGCCGAACGTCCCAAAAACGCGGCCGTGAGATCGTCGCGATCGTCAACGGCTTGCCCATCCCCCGAAGCGCCGAGCGGGTACACTCCAGCGCTTCAATGCACTATCGACCACAGTCCGCCCGGTGGTGTAACGAAACCACCGAATCGCGTGGCCGACCCTAACCCCGCGCCCGACCCAGTCGATGAAACCGCCGGCGCCGGTACTCTCGACATGGGTCGGAGGACAGGCACTGCGGGAACACAAGTCGCAACCCGTTCCCCAACGGGCGGCGGTCGCGGTGCGGAGTGGGTTAACGGGCAGAGGTATGCCCGCATGAAGACCCGATGTGAAGGGGAAGATTTACAATTCGCCGCACTCTTTACAGGCTGGCTCGCGGCGAGCACTCATCGTCGGTAAGATGTGCAAGATGGGGTCAAGCGACCTCTCCCCCCAACCCCCTCCCCTAAGAAGGGAGGGGGAGCAAGCGGTGCGGCTGGCGCCGCACCTTCTTCGGCCGCGAGCGCAAGCGCGCCGGCTCTGTCTCCCCCCTCCCTTCTTAGGGGAGGGGGTTGGGGGGAGAGGTTCTTCCACACGGAGGAAATCATGAGTCACGTGTTCGGATGGGCACTCGGGGCGGCGCTGGTCACAGTCGGCGTCGGTGGTCCCTTCTGGTGGCTGACGCGGTCCGAACCAGAGAACGGCCAACTGCCTGTTGTCGAAGACCCGACCTGCGCCGACGACAAGGACAAGGTCGCGGAGGTCAAGTTCGACTCCGAGCGGTCGCTCAAGTACCTCAAGCAACTCTGCGACATCGGCCCGCGCATCAGCGCCACCGATGGCATGAAGAAGCAACAGGAACTGATCGAGAAGCACTTCAAGGCTTTGGGCGCCACCGTGACACGGCAGGAGTTCAAGGCGAAGCAGCGGAGCGTGAAGAATCAGACGGACTTCGTGAACCTCATCATCTCGTGGCACCCGGACAAGGCCAAGCGTGTGCTGCTTTGCACGCACTACGACACGAGACCCATGGCCGACCAGGAAGCCAACCCCAAGAACTGGAACAAGCCGTTCGTGAGCGCGAACGACGGCACGAGCGGCGTCGCGTTCCTGATGGAACTCGGCCACCACATGAAAGACCTGAAATGCGAGTATGGCGTGGACTTCATCCTCTTCGACGGCGAAGAGTTCGTGTTCGAGACGGACCGGCTCGGCGGCAACGGGGACCGGTACTTCATCGGGTCCGAGTACTTCGCCGAGGACTACAAGAAAACCAAGGACAAGCGCAAATTCAAGTATGAGGCCGGTATCCTGTTCGACCTGTTCGCCGGGAAGGGCGCGGAACTGAAGGTGGAATTGCACTCGTGGGATCTGGCGCGACCGCTCGTCGATCAGGTCTGGGGCGTGGCGAAGGCAGTCGGCGCGAAGTCGTTCAAGTACGAGCGCGGACACGAGGTGCAGGACGATCACCTCGCGCTCAACGCGGTCGGCATCCCAACCATCGACGTGATCGACTTCGATTACCCGCACTGGCACAAACTGACCGACACCGCCGACAAGGTTTCCGGCGATCAGTTGTCCGAGGTGTCGAAGGTCATCACGACATGGCTCCAGAAGATCAAATAACCGGAGCGGAGCCGGACGGCCCTCCCACGGCCGACCTTATCGCCAGGCGCCGCGCCGACATCGACGCGAAGCAGGAACTCGTCGCCAACGTACTCGCGGAGATGGGGTGCGAAGCCGTCGTCGTCCTCATGCCGGCGCACCTCACCTGGATCACTGCGGGGCTGAACGTGCGCGGGCTGATCGCGGACTCGGAACGGCCCAGTGTGTACACCAACGGCCGGCAACGGTGGCTGCTGTGCTCGAACGTGGACACGCAGCGCCTCTTCGAGGAGGAACTCGATCAACTCGGCTTCCAACTCAAAGAATGGGTCTGGGACGGCGGGCGTTCCGAGCTGCTTTACAACATCACCGCGGGGCGCAAGGTCGCGGCCGACCAACCCTTTCCGAACGTGCCGATGGTGAACGACCGGTTGCGACCGTTGCTCCGCGTGCTCAGCACTTACGAACAAGAACAGTACCGCGACCTGGGGCGGGCGGTGGCGAACGCGGTGGAAGCGACCGCCCGCACCATTCTCCGCGGCGACACCGAGGAAGAGGTCGCGGGGCAACTCGGCCACCGGTTGCTGCGCCGTGGAACCCAACCGGCGGCGCTCAGTGTCGCGGCCGACGGGCGCGGCGCGAAGTTCCGGCGCGCCGGGTTCACGTCCGCGCCGGTCACGCACACCTGCGTCATTCAGGCGACCGGTCAACGCAACGGACTGTTCGTCACCGCGGCGCGCACGGTGAGCTTCGGCCCACCGCCGGACGAGTACCGCACCGCGTTCGACCTCGCGCTAAAGCTGTCCGCGATCTACCGCTCGTACACGGCGCCGCAGGCCATCGTCGCACCGGTCGCCGAAGCGACCGGGATGATTCTCGCGGGCACGGCATTTGAATTCGACGCGCGGCTCAGTCAACCGGGTTACGGAGCGGGTCGGTTCGCGGCCGACGAACTGCGCCGCGCCGGCGCCGACGAACTGCTCGTCGCGGGTCAAGCGGTGGTGTGGCAGCCCCGCGTCGGTCCAGCCGCGTGCGTCGATACCGTGCTGGTCACCGCAACCGGCCACCAACCCGTCACGCCACCAACCGAGTGGCCCTTCAAACGAGTCACCGTGCGCGGCGTCGCCACCGACGTACCGGATTTGCTCGTGAGGCCCACGAGCGGCGTGACGTAAGTCCGCAGGTTGTCCTCGTCGCGAGTTCGTCTCCCAACCGGCGGGCTGACGCCGCGCCGCTCGCATACAACACTTCCGCCGGCGCGATTCTGTCGGCGCGCAATTCAAGGAGAAACGCATGTATCGCATGATCGGAACCGCAGTGGTCGGGTTGTTCGCCGTGGCCGTGGCGCAGGCGCACTTCCCGTTCATCGTGCCGGACGCGAAAGGCGATTCAGCCAAAGTGGTGTTCAGCGATAATCTCGAACCGGACCCAGCGGTAAACATCGAGAAGATCGCGAACACGAAGCTCACGCTCCGCGACGCAAACGGCAAAGACGCGCCAGTCGAGTGGAAGAAGGAGGAAGGGTTTTACGCGGTGAATGTGCCGGGACGCGGTGACCGGGTGGTGTACGGCATGACCGATTATGGCGTACTCCAGAAAGGCGACGCGAAGCCATTCAAACTCGCGTACTACCCGAAGGCCGTGATTGGCGCCGCGACCGCGAAGCCGGTCGGTGAGAAGCTCGCGCTCGAAGTGGTCGCCGAAGGTAAGGCGGGCGCGCTGCGGTTTCAGGTGTTGGCCGCGGGCAAGCCGGTGGCGAACTCGGAGGTCACCGTGATGCTCCCAGACGGCAAGAAGAAGGCCGAGACGACCAACAAGGACGGCTACACCCCGGTCTACGACGCGGCCGGTCGGTTCGGCGTGCAGGCGAAACACATCGAAGCGAAAGCGGGCGAACACGCGGGCAAGAAGTACGACGAGATCCGCAGTTACGCGACGCTGGTTTGCGACGTGGCGAAGTGAAGTGGGAGTAATGTTGGTTTTAGCCCCTTCGGGGCTAAAACCAACATTCCCCACTCCTCACTGAAGGCGTTTCACTTGCTCTTCACATCGAACGTAAACGTGTTCGGTCCGACGGCGGTGACGGTGGCGGAGAGCGTGCTGTTGGTGTTGTAGCGGGCGGGAAGCACGTTCTCCTTCACCTCGCCTCCCATCTCGCCCTTCACAATTTTGATCCGATACGAGTTGACCTCCACCCGTCGTTCGCCCACGTCGGCACCTCCCTCGAACTTGCCGTCCTTGACGGGCAAGGAGTCGAACGCACCGGTCTGGATTGTCTTGAAGTAGACCGTTCCCTCGGGAAGCGGTTTGCCGTCGATCGTGACCGTCCCGCTGACCGGGACCGATTTCGGCTTTGAATTCGACGTGCCGCACCCGATCAGGGCGGCCAATACCAGAAACAAGGCCGCACGTGCGGCCCGTCGTTGCGACTGGGTCATGTGAAACTCTGGCCAGCGGATGAGGAGAGCGGCGTGGGGCGGCCAACATCGGCACGCCCGCACACGCCGAACCAGGACCGGTTAGTAGTTGGGGATCACGGTGCCGTCGTCACGGGTCGCGAGTTGGGCGAGTACGCCCAACTGGGTTGAATCAGACAGGAACCGAACCGAGCCATCGACATAGACCACGTTCGCTCCGCCACTGTGGGTCGAGTTCATCGGGACGTTGGCCCCGACGCAGTTCCCGGTAAGCCCGACGCCCACACCCGCGACGTCGTTCGTCCACCCAGCGGTTGGAGTGAAGTTGATCGCGTACCGGATGGTGGTCATGTTGGGCTGCCGGTTGTCGCCACCGTTGTTGTCGAAGTTCGGCGGTACGCCCGGCGATTTCACGCCCAGATACCAACCCCACGTCTGGCTCGCCCGCCACTCCTGCTTGACACCGGCCGTGTCCCGAAGGAAGTTGCTCTGC
>CAMDQN010000084.1 GCA_945905925.1 Singulisphaera sp. GP187 | reverse complement strand
AACCGAGGGACTGGGGTAGAAATCACGAAATATCATCGACGAGACGAGATAAACCGCTTGAACGCCAAGAAGACGGGGGTAACACGATTTTGCGATCCGCACCAACACCTACGATTCCAGCCACGCCCGGAACGCGCAAGAACCTCTCCCCTTCGGGTCGCGGCTAAACAGGGTTGGTTGCGTCTGCTATAATCGACCTACCATTCCCACACCGAGGTCCAAGTAGGCGTGCAATGAAGATCGTGAAATACCCGCACCCGGCGCTCCGCGCGACGGCCCGACCCGTGACCGCCATCGACGCGGACATACAGAAGGCCGCCGCCGAGATGCTGGAACTGATGTACAAGACCGAAGGGCTGGGCCTCGCGGCGCCGCAGGTCACGCTCGACTACCAGATGATCGTGATGAACTTCGCGGGCGAAGCTGATCGACCTGATCAGGAGGTGGTCGCGATCAACCCGGTGATCATCGAAACCCGCGGCGGCACCGTGAGCGACCGCGAAGGGTGCCTGAGCTTCCCCGGGTTATACCAGAACGTGCGCCGCGCGAAGACCGTGGTCGCGCAGGCGTACAACCTGAAGGGCGAGAAGTTCGAGATGACGTGCCACGACCTCGCGGCCCGCGTGTGGCAGCACGAGATCGACCACCTTCAGGGCACGTTGTTCATCGACAAGATGGGTACGCTCGGACTGTCGCGCAGCGAGCGCGATCTGGCGAAGTTCGTCGCGGACTTCGAGAAGGCCAAGAAGAAAGGCGACCTGCCGCCAGACCTGGAACCGAAGATGTGACGGAGTTCTGCATGCGAATAGCGATGATGGGAACGGGGACGTTCGCGGAGCCGACCTTCGAGACGCTCAGCGGCGCGTTCGGCGCGGACGTGGTCGGGCTTGTGACGCAACCTGATCGCGACGCGGGCAGCAAGCGCGGGAGCACACGCCAGACCGGCAAGGGCATGGCGAACATCGCGCGCGAAGCTGGCGTCGCGGTCGCGCAACCGGAGAGCATCAACACGCCCGAGGGTTTGGAACTGCTCCGCGAGATGAAGCCGGATTTGCTCGTCGTCGCGGCGTATGGGCAGATTCTCTCGAAGGACGTGCTGACGGTTCCGACTCGCGGCACGATCAACGTTCACGCGTCGCTGCTTCCGAAGTACCGCGGCGCGGCGCCCGTGGCTTACGCAATCCTCGGTGGCGAGCAGCAGACCGGCGTGACCATCATCAAAGTGACTCCCGGCCTCGATAGTGGCGACATGATCCTTCAGGAATCGCTCGACATTCTCCCGACGGACACAACCGGGAGCCTCGAAGCACGCCTCTCGACGCTCGGCGCGCGAATGGCGGTCGAAGCCGCGCGCAAGTACGCGGCCGGCGGCGCCGTCGATGGCGTGAAGCAAGACCCGGCGCTCGTGACGAAGGCTCCGAAGATCAAGAAGGAGTTCGGGTTGATCGACTGGACGAAGCCCGCGGAGTACATCGAACGTTTCGTGCGCGCGATGCAACCGTGGCCGACCGCATACACGTTCCTTCACCGCCCCGGCAAGGAGCCGATGCGCGTGATTATCAGCAAGGCACAATACAGACTGAGTGTCACCGGGATCGAGCCGGATGCAACCAACGCCGGCCTTCTCTGGGATGGAAGTCCGCCATTTGATCGGTTCGGCCGCCTGACAGTCAGCGTGTCCGGTGGGACCGAGATGATGAGCATCGAGGAGCTTCAGCCCGCGGGGAAGAAGAAGATGACGGCGGAAGAGTTCTTGCGCGGCTACCCCATCGTTGAAGGCATGCGGTTCGGGCCGGAAGTGATCGCATGACGATCACCGCACGGCAGGTCGCGGCCGACGTTTTACACCGGTCGCGCGCGCACGACGGGTTCGCCGCGGAACTCATCGACAGCGCACTCGCGACCGCGAACCTTTCACCGCAGGACCGGCGGTTCGTCACGCAACTGGTGTTCGGCGTCACGAGGCGCGCCGGCACGCTCGACGCGATCCTCAAACCGTTCATCCAGATTCCGCTCCACTCGGTTCAGGATCGCGTGTGGGACTTGCTGCGGCTCGGCGCGTTCCAACTCACGTTCCTCACGCACGTGCCCAAGCACGCGGCCGTCAACGAAACGGTGGAGCTTGCGCCCTACGTCGGCGCGATGAAGGCGAAGGGGTTCGTCAACAGCATCATGCGCCGCGTGTCGGAGTTGGTCACGGAGGAGTTCACTGACAAGCCGGGAAGCGCCGCAGTGGCGTTCGCGTGGGAACCCCTCCCCCCAACCCCCTCCCCTAAAAAGGGAGGGGGAGCCGGACAGAAGGCCGAAGACGGCGCGCCGTTTTCGGTTTTAAGCCCCTCCCTTCTTAGGGGAGGGGTTGGGGAGGGGTTGTCTTTCGGCCGTTACCGCCGCCTCACGCGACCAATCCTCCCCAACCCCGTCACCGACCCCGTGGGCTATTTCGCGGCGGCGTTCTCGTTTCCGCCGTGGCTCGCGAACCGCTGGCTCGAACGCTACGGCCCCGACGAATGCACCCGCCTCGGGTTCTGGTTCAACGCCCCGCCGCCACTATGGATTCGCGTCAACAAGCTTCACGCGAGCCGCGAAAGCTACCGCATCCAGCTCGCCGGGCAAACGATTGACGCGGAACCGGGCGAACACCCGCAGTCGCTCCGGTTTCCGGAACACCATCCGATCCGTGAACTGCCCGGTTACGCCGAAGGCGACTTCGCGGTGCAGGATCATTCGTCGATGCTGGTCGCGTCTGCGCTCGGCGTGCAACCCGGGATGCACGTTCTCGACGCGTGCGCCGCGCCCGGCGGCAAGACCACGCATCTCATGGAACTGATGGACAATCGCGGACGCATCACCGCGTGCGACATCGACCCGAATCGCCTCGGAACAGTGACAACGCTGTGTCAGCGGTTGCGCCTCAAGGGCGTCGAAACGGTCGTGCTGAAGAAAGACGGTGAGTTTCCGGTTGGCCCCTTCGACGCGGCGCTGGTCGATGTACCGTGCAGCAACACGGGCGTGCTCGGTCGCCGACCGGAGGTCCGGTGGCGTCTTAAGCCGAACGAGTTCGAGCACCTCATCGGGCTTCAGACGCGGTTGCTCATCCTCGCCAGCGAGCGAGTCAAAGCGGGCGGCGCAGTGGTCTACTCGACGTGCAGCATCGAGCCTGACGAAAACGAGGGTGTTGTAAAAGCGGTGTGTCGCGGGATGCGGAGCATGTCGCTCGAAGTGGAACACCGCGCGGTGCCGGGACGCCCGTCCGATGGCGGATATTGGGCGCGATTGCGGAAGGCGAAGTAATCCTTCGGGTGGCCGACTCTCTCCGGGGGTCGGTTGTCTTTCGTCTTGACCGCACACTGCCTTCCTGAGTATCTCGCGCGCTTCTGTCCCGTGTCCGCACGGAGAAGCCAATGCGCCGCGCCGCTACACTGTTCGTTCTCGTCGCCACCACGCAGTTCGCACACGCGCAAGTCCAACTTGCCGAAGCACCGGTTGCGGGCGACTGCGCTCGCTACAGCGTCGAACTCGACCTGACCGGCAAGTTGATCGTCACGCAGGATGGCGCGAAGGAACTGATCCCGCTCGCGGCGAAGGCCCGACACGTGTTCGCGGAGCGCACACTCGCCGCGGCCGACGGATTGCCAGCACGCTCCGCGCGGCACTACGACATCGCCGCGGCGTCCGCCGTCGTCGGCGGCGACAAGTCCGACCGCGCGCTGTCTAACGACCGCGCTTTAATCGTGGTGCTGCGCAACTCCGACGGCACGTTTTGCTTCAGCCCGGCCGGACCGCTCACGCGCGACGAACTCGATCTCGTCACGGAACACTTCAACCCGCAGTGCCTCGCGGGGTTGCTTCCCGGCAAGGCGGTGAACGTTGGCGACACGTGGACCGTCAGTTCCGCCGCGGCGCAGACCGCGTGCCAGTTCGATGGCCTCATCAAGAACGGCCTTACCGGGAAACTTACCGCCGCGGCCAACGGCCTGGCGACCTTCACCATCGAGGGCACGGCGGAAGGCATCGAACACGGGGCGAAGGTCACGCTCGCGGTGACCGCGAGCGGCACGTTCGACACCACCGCGAAGCGTGTCACCACGCTAACGTGGAAGCAGAAGGATGACCGCGAGCAAGGCCCGGTTGCGCCGGCGTCGCAGTTGGAAGCAACAGTCGTACTGAAGCGCGAGGCTGTCGCGCAACCGCCGAAGGAACTGAACGACGTGACGCTCGCGCCGGTGCCCAGAGGCGAAGTCCCAACTGCGATGACGCTCCTCCGCCATGCGGACCCGAAAGGCCGTTACGAATTCGTGTACGCGCGCGACTGGCACGTCACTGGGCAAACCGACCAGCATCTGATCCTTCGCCTGCTCGACAAGGGCGAGTTCATCGCGCAGGCGACGGTGGTCGCGTGGAAGAAGGCCGACGCCGGCAAACACACGCCCGCGGACGAGTTCAAGAAGGCAGTGAACAACGCACCCGGTTGGACCGTGTCGCGCGTACTCGAAGACGCCGAGATCACATCGCCGGGGGGGCGCTGGGTGTACCGCATCGCGGCGGAAGGGAAGATGGAGGAGTTGCCCGTGGTGCAGAGCTTCAACCTGATCGCCGGGCCGCAGGGCGATCAAGCGGTGGTCACGTTCGCGATGAAGCCGGACAAGGTGAAGGCCGTTGGCACCCGCGACCGCGAGTTGGTGAACGCGGTGACGTTCCCGGCGAAGAAATGATTTGGCGAGAGGGGGGCGTAAGCCCCCTGTTAACCTCTGCTCAACATTCACGCGCGAAGGTTTAACGGGGGGCTTACGCCCCCGCTCGCCTTCGGGCGCGAACCGCGAACACACGAGATACCCGAAGCCCTTTCGGTTTGTTAAGGTAGATAGAGCGGCGCGAAACCGAACCGGGGCGGAGCGGGGGAACCATGCGGATTGGGGTTGTCAGCGACACCCACGACCGCCAGGAGGCGGTCGCGGAAGCCGTTCGCCTCCTGTTAGAGCAGGAGGTCGAACTCATCCTCCATTGCGGCGACATCGAGTCGCCGGAAACCGTTCGCGTATTCAAGCCGATCCCGACGCACTTCGTGTTCGGTAACTGGGACAAGGACAAGGTGAAACTCGCGTCCGCGATCAAGGACACCGGCGGCACGCACTACGAGTCGTTCGGCGCGCTGACGCTGTGCGAGAAGCGGATCGCGTGGGTCCACAGTCACGAGCGCCACCAGTTGCGGCAACTGGAGAACGCCGACTTTTTCGACTACGTATTCTACGGTCACACGCACGTCCGCGAGCAACACCGGACCGGGCGCACGCTCGTCGCGAACCCCGGCGCGCTGTTCCGCGCGAACCCGAAGACGTGCATCGTCCTCGACCTCATCACCGGCGAAATCAAACCCATCATCGTGCCGACGAAGGCGCCAGGCAGCGCGGCCCCGCACGCCGCGACCGCGGTCCTCGACGACGGCACCGGCGCGATCATCTTGCCGCCCAACGCACTGCCGGACACGTCGGCCCCGCCACCTGCATCGGGGTAGGTGCCGCTTGCCGAGCGGCACGGCTGCCCAACGCGTAGCGTATTAGGGACGTTCCTAAAGTAATCCGAGTTGTGAAGTCGTGCCGCTCGGCAAGCGGCGCCTACCCCACGTCACGCGAATCGCGATAAGATGCTGGTATGTCCTTCGTGGAGAAACACCATGTTACGCACTTTAATCGCGCTCGTTGTGGTCGCCGGGTTCGCTGCGATCGCGAGCGCACAACCTGGCAACTTACCGCTCGCGCCGGGCATCATGCCGGCCAGTCCCATCGGACCGGGAATGCCGGCCGGTATCGGACCCGCGACTACGCGCCCGGGTCAGCCGGGCATCGTCTACTTCCGCGCGATCGCGCCGTGGGGCTGGGCGACTGGGTGGGGCTACCAGACGTACAGCCCGTGGACCGGTTACAGCTACTCGTTCGGCGGTTACCTGCCCGACGGGTACGTCGCTCCGCCGGTTCAGCAGCAAGTGATTGTGGAGCAACCGCGGCAGCCGGCGCGGACCATCGTGCTGGCGAACGAGTTCCCGGCGACGCTCGTACTTCAGTTCCCGGCTGTGGCCGAAGTGTGGCTCAACGGAAAGTCCGTCAAAGGCACAGCGAGTGAGGAGCGTACGCTCATGTCGCCGGTGTTGAAGCCGGGCGAGAAATTTGCATTCGAGGTGAAGGCTCGCTGGACGAACCGTGGGAAGACTTACGAGAGCACCGAAACCGTGACGCTCGGCCCCGGTGACCGCACGCGCCTGTTCGTCGTGTCGGGAACCGAAGTGAAGTAACTCTTTGCCCGCGGCGCGACGTACACTGTGAGTATGCCGATACTCCTGGTGTTCGCCCTCATCGCCGCGTGTCTGCCCGTTGAGTGGCCGCAGCCTCCGTTCGCGCCCGAGCGAGAGACGGCGTTCGCGCTGACGGTCGGGGCCGTGACACTCGTGCTGGCGCTCGCGCTCGCGCTCCGCACCTGGGTGATTCGCACGCTCCGTCGCGACCCGACTCGACGCTACGAGGTCGCACGCGCCTACAACTGGTGGCGCCGGGCGCTGTTCTTCGTGAACATCGGAATGGTGGCCGCGTGCGTTCTCGTGTTCGGCTGGGGCTGGCTCGCGCAGCGCGAACTGCTCATCTTCTGGAACAAGTCCGCACAGCTCGCGCCGTTCGCCGAACTCGCCGTTCCGCTCCCGTATTTTGTCGTCCTCGTCGGCTGCTGGCTGATCTACTACGACGCGGAGCGCGCCTTGTACCGCGTCCTTCACCTCGGCGACCGGCCATACTGGTCACGGTCGTCCTATCTACTCCACAACTCCAGACAGTTCGCCCTCATGGTGATGCTGCCCGTTGCGCTGATCGTGACGCAGCAGACGCTTAACCGGTACGCGCCGGAAACTACGCGAACCGTCGTGTACAAGGTCGTGTCGCTGGCGGTCGTGCCGTGCATGATCCTGTTCATGCCGCTCGTGATGAAGCCGCTGTTGGGGCTGAAGTCGATGCCCGCCGGGCCGACGCGGGATCGGTTCGAGGCGCTCGCGAGGCGGCTCGACTTCCGCTGTTCGGACTTCCTCGTGTGGAACACCCACGGCGCTTCGGTCAACGCGTTCATCACGGGATTGCTGCCCCGTGTGCGGTACGTCGTGTTCACCGACCGGATTCTCGATGACCTGCCGCCGGAAGAGTTGGACGCGGTGTTCGGTCACGAGGTCGGGCACGCGAAGCACGGCCACATCTGGCTGTACGCCGGGTTCCTCACGCTGAGCCTGTCGGTTTTGGCGGCGCTGGTGCTGTTCCTCGCGAAGTACATCGACGCCGCCACATCTGACGACATGGTGCGTCTGCGAACGTGGCTGGAGGGATTCAAGACGTGGCTCGCGCTGCCGCCGGTCGCGCTGGTGACGGCGTACTTGTTCGTGGTGTTTGGGGCGCTGTCGCGTCGTTGCGAGCGTCAGGCCGACCTGTTCGGGTCCAAGACGATGTCGTGCGCGGACCCGTGCTGCACCGGGCACGACGCGAAGACGGTTTACCCGCCCGGCGGCGAGTGCCTGTGCCCGACCGGTCTCCGAACCTTCGCCCGCGCGCTCGACCGCGTGCGAGAGCTGAACGGCATGGACCACGACTCCGGCGGGCGCCCGCTACGCCGGGTGCTGCGCTCGGTGTGGGGGTGGCTGCGAGCCTGGCAGCACGGCCCGATGTCGCGCCGGATCTCGTATCTGCTCGACGTACACAACCGCCTCGCCGACGAACCGCGGTTCCAGAAACGGCTGTTCGTCTTCAAGTGCGCGCTGATGCTGATGCTTCTGGTGGCGCTGCTCGCACTCGGCGAAGCCGTCGGGTGGAAAGACCTGTTCGACGCGCTGTAACGCGAAACCCAGGGTCGTGAGACCTTGGTTCCACGCGACCCCCGACGCGCTGTAACGCGTCGCGCTCCGCTCTATGCGACCCGCCGCGTATTGGTTACGATAATTGCGACACACGCCCGACCCAGGAGTGAGTACGATGAGCGACACCCCGCCACCGGCCGCCCCCAACCGCTTCCGCTGGCCGTGGGCCATCGCCCTCGCCCTCGCCTGCGGCGTGGCGTACCTCACGGTCGAGGCCGTGGCCGGGCGTGCCGAATCTGAACGGCCTGCCGAACCGCAGAACAAGAAGCAACTCGGGATGCCGAGCCTCGGCGCGCTCGATCCCGTCGCACTGCGCCAGGACAAGAAGGACGAGAAAAAGGACGAGAAGAAGAAGGTCGCGGCCCCGGAACTCGAAGGCGGTATCGCGTGGCTCAACACCGGTGGCCCGCTCACGCTCAAGAAAGACCTCAAGGGCAAGATCGTCATCCTCGACTTCTGGACCCTGTGCTGCATCAACTGCATTCACGTCTTGCCAGACTTCGCGAAGCTCGAAAAGAAGTATGCGAACGAATTGGTCGTCGTCGGCGTTCACTCGCCGAAGTTCGAGAATGAGAAGGACACCGCGAGCATCCGCAAGGCGATCCTCCGCTACCAGATCGAACACCCGGTCGTGAACGACGCGGACCACAAAATCTGGGACAAGTACGAAGTCGATGCGTGGCCGACGGTTGTAGTCATCGACCCCGAAGGGAACCTCGTCGGGTACACGTCCGGTGAAGGCAACTACGAACTGCTCGATACGGTCATCTCGAAGCTGATCGACGAACACAAAAAGAAGAAGACGCTCGACGAGAAACCGATTCGTTTCGACCTCGCGAAGTTCCGCGAAACCAGCGACACCCCGCTGTTCTTCCCCGGGAAGGTTCTCGCCGACGAGAAGGGCAAGCGCCTGTTCATCGCGGACAGCACGCATCACCGCATCGTCGTGACGGACCTGCAAGGGAACAAGGTCGCGGTGATCGGTACCGGTACGCCGGGCAAGGCCGACGGCGCGTTTGACAAAGCCGAGTTCAGCGATCCGCAGGGCATGGCGGTTCGCGACGACACGCTATTCGTGGCCGACCGCAAGAACCACCTGATTCGCGCTGTTGATCTGAAGGCGAAGACGGTCACCACGATCGCGGGCAATGGCGAACAGGAGCACGAGCCGGACAGCCGCCGATTGATGCAAACGGTGGGCGCGAAGGAAATCGGCCTGAACAGCCCGTGGGATCTGGCGCTCGACGGCGACAACCTGTTCATCGCGATGGCTGGGCACCACCAGATTTGGACGCTCAACCTGAAGGAAAAGAACCTGATCCCCTACGCGGGTAACGGGCGCGAGAACATCGGCGACGGTGCGCTCCGCAAGGCGATGTTCTCGCAGCCGAGCGGCCTGGTGAGCGACGGCAAATACCTCTACGTCGCGGACAGCGAGATCAGCGCGTTGCGGAAGGTGCCGCTGAACCCGGCGGGCAAGGTCGAAACGCTGGTCGGTCGCGGGCTGTTCGTGTTCGGCGATGTGGACGGTCCGGGGCAGGTCGCGGAAGATCCGTTGATGCTGAAGACCGAAGCCAGGCTTCAACACGCGCTCGGTGTGACCTACGCGGACGACAAGTTGTATGTGGCCGACACGTACAACAGCAAGATTCGCGTGTTCGATCTGAAGACCGGAGAGTTGAAGACGCTCGTCGGCGGCAAGCCGATCGGGTGGTTCGGCCCGACGACATTCAACGAGCCTGCCGGGATCAGTTACGCGAGCGGCAAACTCTACGTCGCGGACACGAACGCGCACCGCATTCGCGTTGTGGACGTGGCGACGCGGGCCGTGACGACGTTGCAACTCAAGGGCGTCGAACCGCCGCCCGCGCCGAAGGAAGTGAAGAAAGAACCGAAGAAGTAGCGGCGCTCTTTGGCGAGCGGGGGCGTAAGCCCCCTGTTAAACGCAATCGCAACGAGATGTGTTGAGGTTTAACAGGGGGCTTACGCCCCCCTCGCCTTACATGCAAGGAATTTTACCCATGATCCGCGTGTATACGGTGGCGTTCGCAATAGCCGTGGCCGCGCTGCTCGCGGTCGCGCCCGGTTCGGCGGGTGCGCAGAAGTGGTACGAAAAGGCTGTCAAGAAGGTCGAAGGCAAGATCACGCCTGCGGAGGCGAAGCCCGGCCAAACGGTCACGTTCACGCTGACCGTCGAACTCAACGAGGGATACCACACCTACCCGCTCGTACAACCCGATAAGAAAGCCGACGGGATGGTGAACGTGATCAAGTTCCCGGCCGCGGACCGGCTCATCTTCGTGGGCAAGCCGGAAGACCCGAAGGACTTCGCCACGAAAGAAGAACCGGACCTCGGCATCAAAGAGTTGCGTTACTGCCCCGGCACGGCGGTGTACACTCGTAAGGCGGTCGTGTCGCCAAAAGCGCCCGCGGGCGCAACGACCGTGAAGCTCACGACGTTCAGCCTGAGTGTGTGCGACAAGAATAACTGTTTCCCCGCGAAGAACGTCCCCATCGAAGCTGCGTTCAAGGTACTCGACGGCGGCACGGTGCCCGTGGAAAAAGCCTACGCCGACGAAGTGGCAAAGGCGCTGAGCGAGAAGTAACCTCGAAAGCTCGTTGCCTTGTTTAGCGTTCGACCCGGAGGGTCGCAGCCCGAATAAGCGAGCGCCTGACCACGTCTGTAAGGTCATCTCGAAACGCAAGGTATGTCCGGTCAGGGGAGCAGACCGGCATGTCGCTCCTTGATCAATAGAAAAGCCCACGGGTTCCGTGGGCTTTGTTCTTGTTCCCCTCCGGTGGTGCCACCACATGCCACGCTATGCCCTCCCGTTCGTGATAATCGTTCTGTTCGCCGTCGCCGCACCAGTCGGCGCGCAACCGGAACACAAACTGCCAAAAGAGTTCGCGCAGCGCGCGGACGTGACCGTCGCAGTCGTTCCCGCAACAGCGAAGTGGGGCGAAACGGTAGCGGTGAAGGTAACGGTCACGCCGAAGCCGGGCGCGTGGACGTACCCCGCGTTCCCCACGGACTCGACCCAATCTGCCCGAAACATGCTCGAACTCTCCTCGCCGGGCGATCTCATCTTCATCGGCGGTGTGGCTGACCCGCAAACGAAGTGGAAGATGAAGGATCGCCAGGGGGGTGTTGGGCTGGATCAGTACACCGATCAGTCGATCACTTGGGAGTTCAAAGCGGTCGTCTCGCCAACGGCAAAGGCCGGGGCAAAGTCGGTCGTTCTGGACGGCGTTGACCTCCAGGTGTGCGACGAACGGAACTGCATCCCCGCGGGTGGGAAGAAACTCCCGCCCGCAGTGTTCCAGGTCGAAGCGGGCGCGTCGGATCGCGTTATCCCACAAGACCTCGCTTCCGCGCTGCTCAGGATTCAGACACCCACGGACATCGTGAGAGCAGCAGCGGCGACTGTGACCGCTGCACTGCCCGAGGTACTCAACGTCGCGGCCCAACCTTCAACCGGCGCACCGAGCAAGACCGGGAATCGGAAAACCGCCAAGTCCGCGGACGCTTACACCGAGGAGATGAACGGCTACGCGGCCAACATCGTCCGCGCCGAGGGCGTGAGCGACGCTGGCACTGGGGCGACGAACACCGGGTTGTGGGCGTTCGTCGCTACTGCGGCGCTCTGGGGGCTGATCTCGCTCGTCACGCCATGCGTGTTCCCGATGATTCCTATCACGGTTAGCATATTCTTGAAACAGGCGCACGGCTCGTTCGGCGAGCGCCTCAAACTGGCCGGCGTGTACAGCCTCACCATCATCTCGGTTCTCGGGGTGTCCGCGTTCGCGCTGCTGAAGTTTATGGCGTGGCTCAGCACGCAACCCGCCACAAACGGACTGCTCGCACTGCTCTTCGTGGTGTTAGCACTGAGCCTGTTCGGGATGTACGAAATCTCGCTGCCCAACGTGATCCAAAAGCGGTTGCAGGCGAAGCAGTCGAAGGGCGGTGTGGTGGGAACAATTTTCGGCGCCTTGGCGTTCACGGTCATCAGCTTCACCTGCGTGGCCCCATTCCTCGGCGGGTTCGCGGGCATCTCGGCTGGGAACGACAGCGGCGGGAGCCTGATCTCTCTGCCCACCACGAAAGAGATCGCGGGCGGGCTGGCGTTCGCGACCGCGTTCGCCGCGCCGTTCTTCATTCTCGCGCTCGTGCCGGGCTTGATGAAGGCGCTGCCCCGGTCCGGCGGCTGGCTCGACAGCGTGAAGGTGGTAATGGGCTTTCTCGAATTGGCCGCGGCGCTCAAGTTCCTGCGTAACGCTGAACTCGGTCTGTCACCGACGCCGTCCTACTTCACCTACGACATGGTTCTCGGCGGGTGGATCGCGATCAGTGTCGCGTGCGGGTTGTATCTGCTGAACATTTACCGCCTCCCGCACGATGAGGAGAAGCCGAACATCGGCGTTCCTCGGTTGCTGTTCGCTCTCATGTTCCTCGGACTCGCGCTGTACCTGTCGCCAGGGTTGTTCAAGGGCCATGATGGGAAACCGCAGCGCCCATCCGGCACCGTTTACGCCTGGGTCGAATCGTTCCTCCTGCCGGAAGCGAGCAAGGATGAGGCCTGGAGTACCGACCTGAAGGCAACCGTCGCTGCGTCGCGCGTCAGCGGGCGCCCCATTTTCATGGACTTCACCGGGGTGATGTGTACGAACTGCAAGTACAACGAACACTCGGTGTTTCCGCTGCCGACAGTGCGCGACGAACTGGAGAACTTCGAGAAGGTGCAACTCTACACCGATTACCTGCCAGCCGCGGCATACACGGCCGACCCAGGGCTTCGTGCGCGCAAAGCCGAAGCCCAGATCAACGGCGATTTCCAGAACGCGGTCTTCAAGGGTATCCAACTGCCGCTCTACGCGGTGCTCATTCCACAGGCTGACGGGAAGCTGAAAATCGTCGGCGTCTACGACGAGGGCAAGATCAACGACCCGGCGAAGTTCGCGGCGTTCCTGAAGGACACGCAGGAGAAAGCCAAGAAGTGACCTACCGTGCTTGCGAGCGGGTCGCGACGCTGGTAGAACTACATCCATTGGTTGTGAGTTGATTTAGCTCGCTGCTTTGCAGCAGGACGATGTTGCGTCGTCCGAGCATTTACCAGGCGATGCGGCGCGAGGAAGGCTGTTCCAGCACCGCTATCCCGGCCGGGGGGTCATGATCACCTTCGGTCTGGATCAACCCCGCGGATCGTGGTTCCGAAGGTGATCATGACCCCCCGGCCGGGGCGGTGCCGTGAGCCTTCCGCGAACCAGGTCTTGAAGTAGACGACACACAATCAACAACGAAAGCCCCAGGTGAAAACCTGGGGCTTTCGGCGTTTTTTGCGAAGCCGCGAGCGGCTTTGAAGTTACCCAATCCCGTCGGCGAACCCCTCGACCTTCTTCGCAACCTCGGCCGGCGCGTCGGTCGTCTGGAAGTGCGTCCCCTTTGGGGCCGCGTGCGCGCCGTGTGCCTTCACCGTCTTGCCCATCTCGCTCACCATTGCGCCGTAGCTCGCGGGGATGTCGTCGTCGTAGTCGAACTCGTCGTAGTTGCAGACGTAGCCCGGCAGTTTCGACCGCTCCTTTTCCTTCAAGTACGAGTCCACCACAGCCGACTGAATCAGCTCGCGGGCGCCGCTATGAATGGGGTGCGCGATGTCCGCGTGGAGCTTCGCGCGCCCGTCGGTGACTCGCATTGCGCGCTGGTCGTCGAGGCGCGTGCCGCACTGGTTGCAGAACCGTGCCCGCAGGTGGTTCTTGCCGCTGCACCGACAACACCGGTCGGTTAACTTCCGACTCGGCATCGCGACGAAAATACCTTTGGTGCCCTCGATCACCTTCAGATCCCGGACCACGAAGGCGTTGTCGAAGGTGACCGAGCAGAACGCGAGCAGGCGCTCGTTGTTCTCCTCACACAACTTGATGCGAACTTCCGTGATGACCACCGCACTTCTCCTTCAGCGGGATCAGGGGGTAAAACCGTGAACCACGAGAACCCGAGACTCGGGTTCGTCTGTTGGCCGCGAATCTCGGAACGCCGAAGCCACGCGATTCGCTTCGTGCGGGTCGCGACACGGGGCGAACACCGTCGAACCGCTGCCGGACATCATCGCCCCGGCTGGGTTCAGTTGGCCGAGGCGCTGGCGCATGCGGCCGACCAAAGGCTCGATCTCGAACGCCGGTTCTTCCAGTCGGTTGAACATCGCAGCGCCGAGTGCCGTTGCGTCGCCGACTCGAAACGCTGCTCTAACTGCGAAGCCGGCAAACGGCTTTTCTGGAACCGCAAGCCGCTTGTACACGTCCGCTGTACTCACGCCTACGGGCGGGAACACCAGCACGAAGTACAGACCCGGGCATTCGTCCTCAACCAACTCCGGGGTGGTCACTTCTCCGCGCCCGGTACACCAAGCCGCCGGGAGGCTCAGGAAGAACGCCACGTCCGAACCAAGGGACGCCGCAATATCGACAAGTTCGTCGCGTGTCAGCCCCAATTTCCAGATTTGATTCAAGCCGACCAGCGCGGCTGCGGCGTCGCTCGACCCGCCGCCCAACCCCGCCTGCGTCGGAATGCGTTTCGTGAGTTTGATCGAAGCGCCGAGGTCGGGCCGGACAGCAAACAACCGAAGCGCGGTCGCGGCCTTGTGGACGAGATTGTCCGGCCCGGTCGAGAGCCCGTCCGGTTCGCAAGTCAGAGCGATTTGATCGTTTGCGGTCGCGCGGATTTCGAGCGTGTCGAACAGGTCGATCGCGACCATCAGCGATTCGAGGTCGTGATAGTTGTCGGACCGCTTGCGGAGGATTTCGAGACAGAGATTGAGTTTGGCGGGTGCCGCGATGACGACGGCATCGCGGCCGGCGTGGAACGCCGGATGGACCTGAAGCGGGTCCGCAGCGCGGAGGGGTGTGGCACCGGTGGGTGTCATGGTGTCGGGGCGACTCGCCGGCGAAGGAGAGCGGCCCATCCGTGGGTGCGTATAGAATCCGTTCGGCCGGAGAGACTATGGCTCGCGTTTTCTGCTCCGCGTACTCACTGTGAACTGAAGGCGAACGTTAAACGAACATTTCGTGTGCGTCAAGAGGGTGCTTTGGGATAATTGTCCGTTTTGTTAGTTCGTGGAGCGGTGATTCGGGCGTGTTTCTCGCCGTCACGCGGTCGGAATTAGCCCAACCCCTGGTTTCAAGACAAATGGTGGTTTGGGTTTACAGCCCCTGATGGGGTGGCTGTCTTGTGGCCATGGTCGTGAAACTCTGGGCGGGGATGAAAGTTATGCCGTCCCGCGGGAGGAATTCGTTCTAGGCTCCTTGTTGCCTCGCCCATCGCTCCCCACTGCAGGAAGTTGTCGCTATGCTGCCGCAGCGACCGTCCGGTCCGCACCACGCCCCCCCCATTCCGGGCCGGAAATCTGGTCAGATCGGGTTCCCACCGCCTACATCGTTCGAAACCGCGAAGAAGCGGGTGCTGGCGAAGCTCGAAGGGCGCCTCGGCATGAGCGACTCCAGGCGGATGCCGCAGTCGCTGTTGCACCAGAGATTGCGCCAACTAGCCGAACAAATTACCGATCAGGAAGCCCGCGGATTTTCCAAGTCGGACCGCGATCGGCTCGTGGACGAGGCCATCTCCGAGTTGTTCGGTTACGGGCCGCTCGAAGAACTGTTCGCGGACGCGGCCGTGCGCGAGGTGATGGTCACCGGTCCCGGCACGGTGATCGCGCGGCGCGACCTGGGACAGTGGCTCCCCACGAGCGTGAAGTTCCGTGACGAGGACCAAGTCCGCACGACGCTCGACCGGATTGCGACGCGCGCCGAACCGGTCGGCCCGGTGATGGTGAGCATTACGCTCTTCGACGTGCGCCTGCCAAACGGATTTCGCGCGGTGGCGCTCATTCCGCCCAACGCGCTCGGACAGCCCGCGATGGCCTCTTTTCTGCGTGAGGATACGGTCCCGGTCGCGTCGGAGGATGTGAGCGAGGCCCACGCGAACCTGCCGGCAGGCAGTTCGGCCTCAATCGCCGCGCAGAAAACTGCCCCCAGTTCAGCGACCACATCGCTGTACCCCGGCAGCGGGGTGATCTCGATGGCGCTGACGCGAACCAATGCTGGCGAGCAGACGTCCGGGACCAACGACCCGCTCGCACGCCACCGCGCCCGGATTCTGGAGCGACTGCTTTCCAGGTTCGCGGCGCTGAAGGTGTACGACGTGACGCGGCTCGAAGTGACCGAACTGCGGAAGGTCATCACCGCGTACATCCGCGAGTACGTCGAAACCGAGAAGATTTATCTGAGCGAGACCGACCAGGGCCGCATCATGCTCGATATTCTCACCTCGCTGACGCGATGAAAAGGCAACCTCTCCCCCCAGCCCCCTCCCCTAAGAAGGGAGGGGGAGCAAGACCTTGCTTGTCTGAGCCGCTTGCGGCTTCGCGAGTCGCGGGGCCAGAACGCTCGCGAAGCCGCGAGCGGCTCTTTCTCCCCCTCCCTTCTTAGGGGAGGGGGCTGGGGGGAGAGGTCGTCTTCGGATACCATCATCCTTCACGCCTCCCTCGTTGAAGGATGACCCCATGCCGCGACTCTCCCTCGCTTTCGCTCTCGCGATACTCGTGTTCGCGCACGCGCAACCTGCCTTCGCACAAAAAGAGTTCGGGTTCGACAACCGTAAGGGGTCCGGTCAGCCGTACCTCAAGCCGGCCGACACAGTCGCGAAGTTCAAGGTCGCGGACGAGTTCGAGGTGAAGCTCTTCGCGGCCGAACCGCAACTCGTGAACCCGGTCGCGTTCACCATCGACGAAAAGGGCCGCATCTGGGTTGTGGAGTGCTTCGAGTACCCACGGCGCACGCCGAAGGGCAAGGCGCCGCGCGACCGCATCGTGATCCTCGAAGACACCGACGGCGACGGCGTGGCCGACAAGCGAACGGTGTTCGCGGAGGGAAAAGACTTTCCCGTTACCGACGAACGCAAGAAAGCCGGGTTAAGCGCGTTCGACCTCTGTACCGGCATCGAAGTGGGTCACGGCGGCGTGTTCGTCGGGGCCGCGCCTTACCTCTTCTTCATCGAGAACAAGAACGACAAGCCGGGCAAGTTTGAAGTGCTACTCAAAGGCTTCGGCAGCCAAGACACGCACGAAACGCTGAACACCTTCCAGTGGGGACCGGACGGCTGGCTGTACGGCTTGCACGGCATCTTTACGAACTCCGCGGTGAAGCCCGGCGAGCAGCTCGACGGCCCGGAATCGCGCATCAACGGCGGCATCTGGCGCTACCACCCGAAGCTCAAGAAGTTCGAGATCTTCGCGGAGGGCACGTCGAACCCGTGGGGCATGGACTGGCGCAACACGGACGGGCAGTTCATCCTCGCGTGCTGCGTGATCCCGCACCTGTACCACATCGTTCCGGGCGGCATCTATCGGCGGCAAGCGGGCACGAGCTTCAACCCGCACGTCTACGGTTACCTCAACGAGATTTGCGACCACACGTTCCACAAGGAATCGGGTTGGGCGCACGCGGGGCTAATCTCGCTGGACGTGCCACACATGCCGAAGCGGTTCCAGAACAGCGTGATCTTCGGCAGCATCCACGGGTGCAGCATCAAGCAGAACATCCTGAAGCCCAATGGCTCGACGTACACCGCGAGCCGCGGTGACGATTTCCTCGTGAGCGGCGACAAGAACTTCCGGCCGATCAACATGAAGTGGGGTCCGAACGGCGACATCTTCCTGATCGACTGGCACGACCAGAACCCGTGCCACCAGACGAACCCCGACGATTGGGACTACGAACGCGGTCGCGTGTACCGCATCCAACTGAAGGGTACGAAGACGAAGAAGGCGGAGGACTTGAGCAAGCGGACGGACCAGCAGTTGGGGGAGGCGGCCGCGGTCGCGACGAATCCGTGGGAGCGGCGGACCGCACTCCGCCTACTGTCCGAACGCGTTGTCACCTACGACCTCCGGAACGTGCCTGCCGACTTCTTCCTGAACGCCTTGATGGCGAGCTACAGCACGTCGAGCGGGTTCGACGACAAGAATCTGGACTTCTGGCTCAACACGGCTCTCGCTCAACTCGGGAAGGGGAACCCGGAGGTTCGGGCGTTCGTCTACCGCGTGGCCTCGCAGTACACCGGCGACAAACCGGACCTCGTGCGCCGGCTGGCCGGTGAGGCCGGGGTCGAGTCCGACGCCGCTGCCCGCCGCGAACTCGCGTCGGCAGCGGTTCGCCTGTCCGACAAGCACGACGTGACGCCACTGCTTCGCGCGCTGATGGCGCGGAAGGAAGATGCGAAAGACCCGGTCATCCCGCAGTTGGTGTGGCTCGCGTATGAGAAGACGCTAACGAGCCGCGACCGCAAGGGAGCGGCCGACAAGGACAACAAAGAACCGCTCTCTCGCGGTCGCGGCTCGTTAGAAGGCGAACTCGCGTGGCTCGCGGAGGAGGCGCCCAAGAACGAGTTCGTTCGCGACTCCATCGTGCCCAAAGTGATGCGCCGCCTGGTCGCCACCGGGCAGCCTTCCGACCTGCGCCTGTGCGTCGAGTTCGTCGCGAAGCTGAAGGACGGCGCGAGCCGCGAGAAGGCACTCGAAGGATTAGCCCTCGCGCTCGACAAGCAATCCGTGAACGCGCCCGAAGGCTGGGCCGCGCTGCAAGCGGAGATCGCGAAAGGGAACGACCCGAAGCTCGTCGCGCTCGCGAACAAGCTCGCGGTGGTGTTCCGCGACCCAGCCGCACTCAATCGCGCGATTGCCGCCGCGACCGATACGAAGCTCGCAACCGAATCGCGGGCCGAAGCCGTGCGGCAACTCGGTTCGATTCGCGCCCCGGAAACCGTCGCGATGCTGCTGAACCTCGTCCGCAAGGACACGTCCGACGCGGTGCGCGGCGAAGCCGTTCGCGCGCTCGCGGGGTTCGACGTGCCGAAACTCGGAACCGATCTGCTCAGTGGTTGGAAGGACTACCCGAAGTCGCTCCGCCCGGAAGTCATCAACACGCTCGCGACCCGCAAGGAGTGGGCCAAGGCGCTGCTTCAGGCGATGAGCGACAAGAACGTTGACCGCGCGGAAGTGACCGACAACACCATCCTCCGCATTCAAGCGTTCAACGACAAAGACCTGAACGCGCTCATTGAAAAGGCGTGGGGTCGCACGCGCGCGACGCCGGCGGAACTCGCGAAGCTCATCGACAAGACACGCGAATCGCTGTACGAAGCCCCGGCGTCGTTCGCGCGCGGCCAGAAAGTGTTCGAGAACAGTTGCGGGAAGTGTCACAAGTTCGACGGCAAGGGCGCGGAAGTCGGTCCGCCGCTCGACGGTGCCGGGCGCGACATCGAGTACATCCTCGGCAACGTGCTCGACCCGAACCGCGTCATCGGTGCGCCGTACTTCCTGCGCACCGCGAATCTCAAAGACGAGACCGTGTTCCAGGGGTTGCTCGCGGAAGAGGACGACCAGAGCATCACGCTGAAGCTCGAAAACGCGGTGCTGAAGAAGATCAAGAAAGAAGACTTGGCACAGCCAGTAAGAGTCGCGGAGAAGTCGCTGATGCCGGAGGGTCTGGGCTACAACATGACGCCGCAAGACTTCCGCGACTTGGTGCGATACCTGATGGCGAACCCGTTCATCACGGACGCGACCGTGAACGGCACGAAGCTCTCCGTGGGCGCCCCAGGCCGGTTGATACTTCCCGACACGAAAGGCGCGCCCGCAGTGGTCGAAGCCGAAGTGAACGTGCCCGCGGAGATGAAGACAAAGGTGCTAATCGGCTCGACGAGTGACTACGAAGTGCGGTTAGACGGCAAAGTAATCGGCACCGGGAAGGGCGCCGGCAAGGACGTGCGTTCCGACCGTGACGGCTTCGACGTGACGCTGCCGGCCGGTAAGCACACGCTCGCGGTGGTGGTGAAGGGCGGTGGTCCGAACGCGGTCTACGCGCGGCTCCTCGACCCCGACCGCAAGTTGAAGTACCCGGACGCGGGCGCGAACAAGTGACGATGGAAACCCGCGAAGCCGCGAGCGGCTATTTCGCCGCTCGCGGCTTCGCGGGAAGAATCCGTATTACTTCACTTCGAACGGGCGCTCGGCGAGCTTCACCACCGGCTTCAGCGGGATCGGCCTTAGCACGTCCACCTCGAACGGTTCGCCCACGCGGTTCCCGCACACGTCCTCCAGGCTCGCGTTGATCATCAGTTTGTAATCGCCCTTCAGCCACGGGTTCTTCGGCGCGAACGTGACCACGCGCTCGCCGCCGCCGACCGTGAGAGTGCCCTCCACCTTCTTGCCGGCCGCGTCGGTGACCCACAGCATCCGGTCCAACAGCGCGCGGTCCAGCGGCTTCGCGATTTTGACGATCAGCGGCGCGTCGGAGTTCGCACGCGCCGCCATCAGCGACCAGTTGTCCGGCCACACCGGTTGGTCGTCCGGCGCGAACACGTCGAATGTCTTCTTGTGACCCGCGACGATCGGGCGGCCCTCGACGTCTTGCCACTTCCCGTCCACTTCGAGGGTGTAGCGACGACCCTCTTCGAGAATCGGGCCTTCCTCTTCGCGCGGCACCAGGCCGCGCTTCACGCGGCCCGGGTCGAACAACAGCGTGATTCGCGTACCGTCGGCCGACCACAGTTGCTCGTCGATTTCCAGGAACGGCGTCGCGATCACTTTGCCGTCGTCGCGAGTGAGCTTCACGCGCTTGTACACGTCGCCGCGCGCGACCGGACCGGAGAATTGCACGTAAACCCGCAGCGTGTTTTCGGGCAACCGGTTCGCGGACGGGTACACGGCCGCGATGCTCACGCGCGGCCCGGGCGCCGGCTTCGGGATGAACACCGCCAGTGCGAACGGCTCGCTCTTGATCTTGGCACGCGGCGCCGAACTGAGGTCGCAGAACACGCGGTACTTGGTTCCCGGCACCAGCGGGTACTGCGGCTCGAACCGCAGCGCGTCGCCCGCGACCGACCACTCGCCCGCCATCGGCGGCTTCTTCGCGGCCTCTTCGGGCGTGCCCGCGTCCACCACCGCGCGTGCCACCTTCGGCCACTCTTCCGCGGTCAACTTCGCGCCCGCGATCGCGGCGAGGTGCGTCTTGTCGACACCCGTGATTTCGAGAACCGGCGGGTCGCCGGGCTTCGCGGCGACGAGTTTTGCCTGCGGTTCGGCGGCGGTCGCGTTGATTGTGACGGCGAACAGTGACAGCGCGGTGATACTCGCGCGAAGTGCGTTCATGGGTGCGGTTCCATCTTTTGTGGGGCAGGGAGGCCACGCCTTTCAGGGTCGCATTGGCAAGTTGAGGGATTCGCTTTCGTCACTGTACGACATGCTCAACCACTTGGGCGCGGTGAGTAACGCCCGGGGTACGCTGAGCAGTCGATGAACGCGAAGCCGGGAGTCGAAACGCGACCCCGAAAGGCGTGGCGGGGAGACTTGCCCCCAAAGCAGACCCACCTACACCACGTTCACCCCCAACTCTCGCAGCGCGTCGCGGAACGCTTCGAATTGTTCTTCACCGACGCTCACCGCGAGCGGGCCGAGGCGCTCGGCGACGAGCGCCCGCGTGCCTGGCCACTGCACCACGCCGTCCGCGATTTCCACTGTCGGCAACTTCACAACGAGCAACCGCACCGCTTGCGGCGACGGCATCTGCGAGCCGAGCAGCAGAAGCCGCCCGGCCGCGGAGAGCGGCGCCCCGCTGCGCTCCGCGAACCACGTGTCGATGTCCGCGAGCGGTCGGCCGTTTTCGACCGCGCGCCGAAGGGAAGTGGGCGTGAGCCTGAACTTCCGCACGCCGTTTTGGTCAATGGGTAACGCTTCCGCGAAGTGCCCGATTTCCGCTTCGAGGAGCAGGTCGGCTTGCGGTGTATCGACGGTGAGCGTGACGCCGTCGGCGGCGGTCGTGAGACACCGCTGCGGTTTCGATTCGTAGTCGCGGTTGCCGATTAGCCGGAGGTGCGACAGCGACGGTTCGCCACCGTCCGCGGTCATCCCGATTCGATCCGTGAGTCGCAACGCGACTATCCCGCGCGACACCGCGAGGTCCAGTTCAGCCGGCGTTTGGAACTCGACCAGCACCGCGGACGAGAAGATGGTGATGCGCTCGCGCTTGCTGGCCCACCGTTGAAGCAAATCCGCGACACCGGGCGGAACCGGGCGCGTGCCGTGGCGGTTGAGCGTCTGCACGATCATCGGGAGCGTGAGTCCCGATTCCAGCCCGCGATAGGTCTGTTCCGGCGTGAGTTCGAGCGTGCAGGCCGGACCAATACCTTTCCACCCCGCGAACCGCGACAGTGAAGCGATGAGCGACGGCGTCAGCCCTTGCCGGTACGCGAGCACTTCGGCGTTCGGCTGAACGAGCAGTGTTTGCGGGAACGCGGGCGGAGCGGGCGGTTCCGGTTCGCCGAACAGCACGAACCGGCCGAACGCGGATAGTCGTGCGTATTCGCCTGACACTTCCACCAGGCCAAGAGGGTACGCCACACCGAGCAAGTACCTGCGAACCCAGCCGGCACCTTTGTCGGTCGCGGCTTCGGCTGGAATCGCGCCGGCCCACGACGGGTGATGCGACCACACCCACTCCGCGACCGCAGCGGGATGCACAAAGTCGCGCGCGAGCAGCAACGCGAGCAAGCCCGCGGTGGGCGTGGGCGACAGGCCGTTTTCGGTGGGCGAGTACCCCGCGAGCGGATCCCACGGTTCCACGAGCGATAGCGAAGAGAACAGTTCCGCGAGCAGCGCGAAGAGGGGGCCGTTCCACGCTGGCGGGAACGTGCTGGCTTCGAGCGCGCCGTCACGCTCGCCGAGCAACCCCACTGCTCGTGCCCACAGGAGTGCCAGCACGCCCGCGTCGGCGGTGGAAGCGAGCTGATCGACCGGTGGCGCGGCCAGCACCGCATCCTCCTGAAGCCGGAGCAGGTCGCGCTTGAAGAGCGTGTTCCCCTGCGTGAGCCGCACTGGGTCCGCGTGAACCTGTTGCCACACGGCCGCGAGGCGCAACGGCCACTCGAAGCCATCCGCTTGACGCACCCCACCCCCGACCTCGCGGTCGGGGTTCGCCAAGTTCGGCAGGCCGAAATCTTCGCCGCGTGCGCGGGCTGCGATGCCGGGGTGCGCAAACACAACCGCGTTGTGTGTGCCGGCGAGGCCGAACCAACTTGCGAAGTCTTCGATGGGCGGGGTTTGCGGGTCGAGTTCGGGGAACAGCAATCCGGTTTCGAGGAGCGTATGAACTGGGCTAAAGCCGTCGTTGTGGTCGAGTGCCGCGAGCATCGTGAGCAGGTGCCCGATTTTCCACCGCGGTTGCCGGCTGACACCCATGAACGCGAGCAACTTTCGCGACGCCGCCGGTTGCTCCTTAATACGCCGGTCGATGACCGGCGCGTTGGTGAGCATCGCGGCGGCTTTGTCGAGCAACTCGTCGGTGGGTTGCTTCGATCGCGGGCGCACGAGCTTATCCGCGACCGCCCGCAGGAGCGGTTCGGTGTAGCGTGCGAGCGCGTCGCGGCAGCGGGTCGACCAGTCGATTTCGGGGTTCGCAGGCATCGAGTTGTTGTATGGCGACGGGGCGGGTTGTCTTTGGTAGGTGTCGCTTGCGGAGCGGCACAGTTTCGCGCGTCGCATTGCTTCGCGGTTTTCCGTATCGCGTCACGAACGCGAACGCTGTGCCGCTCCGCAAGCGGCACCTACTTTCCAACCACATGCGGCGTGTGGCCCATCTTGCGGAGTTCGTCGAGGACCGCGTCGAGCCGTCCGGGGCGGATGAGCAGCACCTTCTCCGAGAGCCGCCCGGCGACCTCAGACGCGAGCTTCTTCCGCGCGAGCAGTTCTTCCGCGAGGACCGCGTCCTCCGTGAGAACGAGGCACACGCGGCGGTGCAACTTGGCGGGCAATCGGGCCGTCGGATTGGTCATGGGTTGGCTTTGGCGAACCCCGCCCACAAGGGCAGGGGGGTGGTGCATCGGGTGAGAACACCCCGCCCTTGTGAGCGGGGTTCGCCGTCACCCCGCGGCGGACTTCGGCGGCAGCACGTCGCGCTCATCTAATATCTCGTAACTGTACCCTTGCTCCGTCAGGAACATCTGGCGGTGGTGCGCGAAGTCGAGTTCGCGCGTGTCGCGCGACACCAACGTGAAAAAGTGCGCGTCGCCGTCGCCGCTCGACTTCGGGCGCAGGATGCGGCCCAACCGCTGCGCCTCTTCCTGACGTGAGCCGAACGTGCCGCTTACCTGAATCAGCACGTTCGCGTCCGGCAGGTCGATCGCGAAGTTCCCGACCTTCGATAGCACGAGATGGCGAACCTCGCCCGAGCGGAACTTGTTGTACAGGTCTTCGCGCTCCGAAGTCACGGTGCTGCCGGTGATGAGCGGTAAGTCGAACCGCTCCGCGAGCCGGTGCAGTTGCGACAAGTACTGCCCGATCACGATGACACGCTGATCCTTGTAGCGAAGAAGCAACTCCGCGACGACATCGTCCTTCGCGACGTTCTCGCTCGCGATGCGGTACTTCGCCCGGTGATCGGCGACCGCGTACTCCATGCGGGTCGCGTCGGTCGGCAGCGCCACGCGAACCTCCGAGCAACTCGCGCTCGCGATCCAGCCCTTCGTTTCGAGTTCGCGCCACGGCACGTCGTACTTCTTCGGGCCGATCAGCGAGAACACGTCGCCTTCACGCCCGTCTTCGCGGATGAGCGTCGCGGTTAGGCCCAGCCGCCGGCGCGCCTGAATTTGCGCAGTCACGCGGAACACCGGGGCCGGCAGAAGGTGAACTTCGTCGTAGATGATGAGACCCCAATCGCGCTGCTCGAACAGCCCGAAGTGCGGGAAGTCTTCGGTCTTGTCGGGGCGGTACGTGAGAATCTGGTACGTCGCGACCGTCACCGGGCCGATTTCCTTCGTCTCGCCGGTGTACTCTTTCACTTCGTTTTCGGTTAAGGTCGATTTGTCGATGATCTCGCGGCGCCACTGCTTCACGGCCGTGATGCTCGTGGTCAGCACGAGCGTGTTCTTCTGAAGCAGCGCCATTGCCACGATGCCGACGACGGTTTTGCCCGCACCGCACGGCAGCACGATCACGCCACTGCCGCCGCGAACGTCGCCGCCCGCGTGAAAGACATCAGCCGCTTCGCGCTGGTAGTCGCGCACATGGAACGGTGATCCGTCGTGCGCCAGGGTGTCGCGCAGCGCGATCGGTAGCAGCGCGCCTTCGGTGTAACCCGCGATGTCCTCCGCCGGGTAGCCCACCGTGATGAGCGATTGCTTCAGCACGCCGCGAAACGCCGGAGTGACTGCGAAACTCGTGTCGTCGATCCGCTCGCCGAGGTACTCTTTCACCTTCTTGTTGCGTGCCAACTCCGCGAGGAGCGGCTTGTCCGAACACACCAGTTTCAGGTGATCCGCGTCGATGCGTTCGAGCTTGACTCGCCCGTACCTGGACACCGTTTCCGCAATATCCGTGGGGATGTTCTGTGGTATTGGGAACTTGGTGTACTTCTGGAGAACCGCGACGACCTCGTTGGCGCTGAACCCCGCGGCGGCGGCGTTCCAGAGCGACAGGTTCGAGATGCGGTACGTGTGGATGTGTTCCGGGCTTTTTTCCAGTTCCGCGAACGGCGCGATCGCATCTCGCGCTTCCGTGTACTGTAGGTTATCGACTTCGACCAGAACGGATCGATCCGACTGCACGATGAACGGATTCGTCGGGTCGAAAGACAGCGCGGGCGTAGTCGGACCGGGGGTGGTAGCTCCCGGCATCTTCGCGATCTTCGGCGGCATGTTCACCGTCGGGTTTTAGTGCCCCTGAACTCCGTCAGGAGCGAACATCCCATACTAACGGCGCGCGCGATTCAACGACAAGGCGAAGTGCGATTTGGTTCAGAAGGGCTAATGGCGTGCCGGGTCACTTCGCGTCTGGCTTTGGTGCGGTGATCGGTTCCCATCGCAATCCGGGCACCAACGCCCGCTCCCGCTTCGCGAGCACTTCCCACGGCGTCCCCTTGTAGTCGGCAGCCACCTTCGCGAAGCCCTCTTGTGCCGAGGCCAACTGTTCCTTCACGTCGCGGCGCGACATCAAATTCTCAGTGGGGGCCAACCGCCAACCGGGCGAGTCGGCGGGCAACTCGGGAAGCGTCTCGGTGCGCACACGCGCGAGCAGCAGGTTGTACTCGTTCAACACGACGAGCCGCAACCGCATCTCGGACACGGTGTAGTCGTAATGGGCCTGCCACCGCTTCGTTTCCTTAGCCCTATGCGGGGCCGCGGACTCAAGTGTTTCCAGTTCGAGTTCCAGTTTCACAAGTGCCAGCGCGAGTGGCTGTTGTGCGTCGCTGTAGCCCTTCTTGGCCCGCTCTGTGACGGGGGCTAATAGCACCGGCAAACCCTTTGCCTCCTTCGGTTCCTTTGCTCCCAATGGCCACACGTCGCGCACCGTCTGGATCGCGCGGAGCGTCGCGACCCGCAGCGGGTACTTTTCCATGTTCTTGAGAATCTCGTCGGGTGAAACGTCGCTCGCGTAGTTCTTCAGCGCGTCTTCGAGGAACGGTAGCCTCGCGACGGGGCCGGTGTCGTCGTCGAGCAGTGGGGGAAGGGTGAGTTCGTCGAGTATCGACTTCACGTCAGCGTCTTTTGGCAACACGGCCCACTCGAATCGCTTCGCGGGCGTGGTCTTCGCATCGTACGCCGCGGGTTGTTTCGGCGCGGTGCCCGCGAGCGCCGGCGTCTGTTTGCTCAGAGCCGCCACGGACTTGGCCGCGGTCTTGTGAAGTTCCGCGATCACGATCGGGTCGCCGGGCGCGACCTTCGCGGGCAAATCGGCCGTAGCGTGGCGAAGTGCGTCGAGGTACGCGCTGCCCGCGAACATTCCGGTCGGGCCGCGTGGCATGGAGTATTCCAAAGCACGCTCGCCCGGGGAACAGGTCACTATTACTTCTACCCCTTCAGGCGGGTTGGTGAGTGCCTTGAACAGCGCCTCACTCATTGGCCCCGCGTCGCGCCGCGTGCGGATGCGCTCCGGGTTGTGTCGGCATACGTCCCAGATCACAATCTTCTGCGCGGCTTTCAAGTCTTTCAACTTCGCGTAAACGTCCGCGAGCGGGAACAGCGTGTCCGGCGCGTCCGGGTCGCCGTCGATGGGCACCAGATACGCTTTACCGTCCTTCTCGACCGCGTGCATTCCGAAGTACAGCACGACGCGATCCTGTTCGCGGGTCGTGGTGCAAAAGCCGTCGATGGCCTTCGCGAGCGTGTCCTTCGTGGGCAGGCGAGAGTCGGTCGGAAGCGTGTCGGCGAGGATGAAGAGCTGGTCGTTGTCCTTCGCAGTCGGGATGCGGAAGCCGGTCGCGAACCGGTCGGCCGCTCCGCGCACGCGGTCCGCGCCGGTGGGCGATGTGCTTGTCAGTGGGTTCATGTACAAGTAGCCGCCGACATGGACGAACAGCGCCCGCCGCGGGGCCGGTGCTTTCGGATCCTGGGCCGAGAGCAGCGACGCGAGCGCAAGGCTCGCCGCAATCGACAGTGCGAATCGCATGAGGAGCCTCAACGGGTGAGCGGGCAATTACGCTTTCGTCGCGGCGCGCGCGTACAGGTCGTCCACGGCCTGTGTGAGGAGGATTTCGAGTTGCGTCGCCTCGGTCGCGTTCGGGATGCGCGTGAGGTGCGGGACGAGGTGAATCGTGCCGTCGGCCTCGAACCCGATTTCGAGGTTCGCGAGCAAACCGTTGCCTGACATCCGGCGGACCGTGTATGACCAGACCGAGCGGCGCACCGCAGTCTTGCGCACGGTCGCGTCGGCTTCCGCACCCTGGCGCGTCTCGTGGTGCGCGACCGCGGCCAGCGCGTCGCACGTGACCGTGTGGCCGTCGCCGTACTTCTTGTCGGCGAACCGAAGGAGGTCCGCCAGCATAGCACGCACATGGAGCGGGTTCCCAGCCGGCGCGCGGTTAATGACCCCCGCGACCGCCTCGTTCACCATGTCATCGGGAAGGTCAGCGAGGTCGGCGAACGGGTTGTCCGGCTTGCCGGCGGCCTTCAGCGCCTCGGCCCGCACCGGGATTGCGCGCGTGATGAGCGCGTCGCCGAGTCGCCAGAGCGCGTCGTACGCGTCCTGTGCGACCTGAATCGCGGCCGCCGATTTGCCGGCCTTCAGCAGCGCGTCGGCGAGCGGCACGTTCGACACGGCGGCGTTCGCTGAGGTCGGCCCGTGCAGGCTCTTGGCGAACGTCACGCACTGCCGCAGCACCTTCTCGGCCTCATCGAACTTGGTTAAGCCGAGGAGCGCTTCGGCGAACCCGTACATGAAACTGAGCCGGTCTCGCTGGATCGGCACGTCGGGTGGCATCGGTCCCTGGCTCGCGTGCTTGAACTCAACCGCGGCCTTCTGGAACTCGCCCATCCGCAGGTGCAATCGCGCGATGTCGGCGTACGCCATCGCAAGCGGGTGCGACCCCGACCCGTGCTGCGCCTTCGCCGCCATCGCGGCCTTCTTAACGACCGTTTCGGCCTCGCCCGATTTCCCCTGCGCGAGCAACTGGAGCGCCTCTTGCAGCGCGGCCGACGGCTGTTCCGCGAACACCATAGCATCCCCAGACGCGGTGTGAGTACGCGTGAAAACCGAGACGGTATCCACTCTCGAGCGCTTTCAGGAATGCAGTGGCGTTCTGCCAAAGAGCCGCGACCGCAAGGGAGCGGTTACGTTGCCCGCTCTCTTGCTCGTTGAGGTACTCCACATTTCCCGAAATCGCTCTAACGTCTTCTGTATTCACTCGCGCTCACAGTATCGAATGGCACTTCCGTGGTGTTTTTCGGCGAGCCAGGCGCGGACCTTGATCGGGGACACCCGCGGCATCCAGAATAATCACTCTGTGGCGGCTTTGCCGCCTTGGTCACCGGGTCTGCCGACGCTAACGTAATACCAGCATCGAGGTC
>CAMDQN010000083.1 GCA_945905925.1 Singulisphaera sp. GP187 | reverse complement strand
AACCGAGGGACTGGGGTAGAAATCACGAAATATCATCGACGAGACGAGATAAACCGCTTGAACGCCAAGAAGACGGGGGTAACACGATTTTGCGATCCGCACCAACACCTACGATTCCAGCCACGCCCGGAACGCGCAAGAACCTCCCCGACGTTAGAACGTCGTTGCGGCGGTATCAGTAACTCGCTATCTTGTTGGGATGAGGAAACGGCAATCCGCCGCCGCGGGTGTGTCGTCATTCCGTTAGCCGTCATTCCACCCGCGAACGACTCTCGCCGCGGGCTCCCCAATCATCGAGGGGCGCAATGTCCATCCCGATTACCTGTGGCGGGTGCAAGTCCGCGTTTGAAGTGCCGGATACTCTGGCCGGTAAGACGATCCGTTGCACGTCGTGCAAGGCCCAGATGACCGTGCCGGAATCGCTCGACGACGCGATCGAGACCGTGGAAGAAGTCTCCGGTGGCGCGGGGAAGAAGCCATTCGGCTTCGGCTCTGGCGCCGCCAAGAGCGACCTGCCGGCCGCGCCGAAACAGGCTCCGCCGAAGCCCGCCCCCGCGCCCGCGGCGAAAGCGCCGGCGGCCAAGAAAGCCCCCGCTGCTGTCGAAGTGGACGAGGACGAGAGCGAGGGCGACGAGGACGACAAGCCGAAGACCAAACCGGGGAAGACCGCGCCCGCCGCGAAGAAGTCCGGAATTACCGGCACGCCCAAGAAGCGGCGCGACGACGACGATGACGATGATGACGACGACAAGCCGAAGAAGAAAAAGAAGCAGGGCGGCGGCAGCCCGATGATTGCGATCATCGCGGTCGCCGCGCTAGGTCTGGCGGCCATTGCCGGCGGCGGCATCTGGTATTTCACAAAGGCCAAGAAGCCCGAAGAGGTCGTGAAGTCCGACACGCCGCCCGCGAACACCCCGCCCGCGAATAACACCCCGACCACGCCGCCGGGCGGTGGAAACGGCGGGGATGGGCCGGGATTTGGGATGCTCGACAAACTTGGTACCCCCGGACCGTGGGCGGTCCACAATGGCGACGGCTTCACCGCCGACTTCCCCGGCCAACCGGAGGACAAGACCGAGAACGTCGCCGGGGGCATTTCGCTGAAGATGACGGGTGTGGGAACGAAGGACGGCGGGATGATGGTGATTCTCATGCAGTTCCCGCCCGCTGTCCTGCAAGCGACGAACAACAATCCGAAGGCGCTGCTCGACCTGATGGTCAGCGGAATGACCAAAGAGTTGAAGGGTAAGGTTCCGGTTGACGCGATCGTTGATGGGCACCCCGCCAAAGAAATCGACATGCGCGACGCGACTGGAGAAGGGACGATGCGGATCACTGCCGTAAAGGATCGCGGCTACATGTTCATCGGTGGTGGCGATCGAAAGGCCGGCAAGCCGGCGGTTTCCCAGGCCGACCTCAACCGGTTTTTCGCTTCCATCAAGATCACTCACAACGGCAGTTCCGGTCCCGGACCGATGCCTGGCTCGGGCGGCACCAATCCGCTCGCGTCGTTCGTCAAGTTCGAGCGCATCGGCACCGACGGTCCGTGGGCGCAGCACACCGGCGACGGCTTCACCGCCGACTTCCCCGGCCAACCGGAAGACAAGACCGAGAACGGACCCAACAACATGCCGCTGCTGTTCACCGGCGTCGGCGCGAAGGACGGGTCAATCGTTCTGGCCGGGTACCTCCAGTTCCCGCCCGAGGTCGCGCAGGCGTCCGCGAACAACCCGACCATCTTGCTTAACCTCGCGATGACCCTGCTGACCAAAGAGGCACCGTTCAAGAACCTGCCCGTGATCACCACGACCGTGGACGTACACACGGCGCGAGAAATCTCACTGAAGGACGCGACCGGCGAGGCGAGAGCGCGGATCGTCGCCGTGAAAGGTCGCGTCTACATGTTCGCCGTCGCCGGCGTCATCAAGGACGGCAAACCGACGCTCGCCCAAGCCGACAGCGAACGGTTCTTCGCTTCCATCAAGATCACCTACAAGGGCGATGTCGTCGCGGTCGGCCCCGGCCCGATGCCTGGTCCGGGGCCGATGCCCGGTCCCGGCGACCCACCGGCTGGGAACAACACCGACGGGAACCTAAAGATCAAGATCGACCCGTTCTACACGGCCGCGTTCGACGCTGAGAAGAAAGAAGTCTTCACGATCGACGCTCGCCCAATCGACGCGCGAATCGTGAAGGGCGCACTCCGGCGGTACTCGTACCCCGATTTCAAAGTCCTGGGGCGCTACAAACTCCCGCAACTCGGCTCGCGCGCCCTCATCGACTCGAAGGCCGGGTTGCTCTACGTCGCGACCGTGACCAACCCGGTCGCGGCGCAGATTAACTTCACCGACAACGCGTCCGCCAGCGGGAGCATTGTCATCTACGACCTGAAGGCGCTCCGCGACGGCAAGGACAAGGACGGGAAGGCGCTCGACGACGCCCTCGAACTGAAACCCCTCGCCACCGTGAGCCTTTTGCAAACGATCCACGCCATCGAGCTTTCCGCCGACGGTAAGTTCCTCTATGTGCTGACGACCAACAGCGCGCTACAGCGGAAGTCGCAGTTCGTTGTCATCGACACCGAGACCCGCAAGGAGGTGATGACCGACGGCAAGCGGAAGGTTCTGCCGGAACTCGTGCGGGACATGGTGAAGGCCGGCGACGGGAAGAACCTCCTCATCATCGAGGAGTTCGCCAAGAACAAGACGGCGAGCGTGGTGATGTTCGACGTCACGTCGATGTCAATGATCAACCCGACTTCGTTCCAGGGGGCTGTGGTCGATGTTGCCCCGTTGACCAACGGCGGCGCGATGGTAACGGTCTTGCCGGTGAATAACCAGCCAGCCGGTGGTGGCGGAATCGGCGGTAATCCGGGCGGCATCGTCCCGCAACCGCAGCCGATGCCAATGCCCGGCGCGAATCAGCTCAACTTCAAACTGTTCCAGTTGAAGGGCAGCACGGAGATGGACCTCGGGGTCGGCGCTCGGGCCGCGAACGGGGGCTACGCCGAGTTTGATCCCGAGAACAAGAGGTTGTTCGTCTCCTCGTGGCGCGACAAGGGGTTGGACGTTTACGAGGTCACCGACGCGGACGCGGCGAACGGGCTGAAACTGAAGTCGTCAATCAAAACGGCCAAGGGCGAATCGCTGGGGGGGCACTTCTTCGTCGCGCCGGACGGGAAGTCGCTGGTGTTCCATACCGGCGTGGTGATCGACACCAACAACGTGAGCGGTGGCGGCGGAGTCGTTCCGCCTCCGGGTGGCGGCGGAGTCGTTCCGCCTCCGGGTGGAAAACCGCCGGGGGGCAAACCCAACGGTGGGCCGGTGTCGCCGGTTCCCGAGAAGTGACGCCCAGTGATCCCCGAAAACGCGAACCGCTCCGGCAGTGCCGGAGCGGTTCTTTTGTTGGCTATTGGACTTCGTGTTAAATAGCCTCGGCCTTGCCCTCGCGGAAACGGTAGCCGATGCTCCGCACTGTTTCGATTAACTCCGCGGACCCGCCGGTCTTCGTCAACTTCTGCCTGAGCGTCTTGATGTGAACGTCGATGGTTCGCTCCAGAACGATGGAACTGTCGCCGATGGCGGCTTCCATGAGTTGCTTGCGGCTGAACGCCCGGCCCGGTTGCCTGACGAGGCATTCCAATAAGCGAAACTCGGTTGGCGTGAGGTCCAGTGCCTCGTCGTTGAAGGTGACACGGTGCCGCACGCGGTCGATCTTCACGCCGCTGTAGTCGGTCACGTCGCCGGGTTCGCCCTGCCCCTGCACGCGCCGTAGCAGCGCCTTCACCTTGTGGAGCAGGATCTTGTTGCTGAACGGCTTGCCCACATAGTCGTCGGCGCCGAGCGAGTACCCGACGACCTGATCGGTCTCCTCGGTCTTGGCGGTAATCATGATGACGGGAATGTCGCGGGTGCGCTCGCCGGCGCGGAGTTCGCGGCACACGTCCAGACCGTTCATGCCCGGCAGGTTGAGGTCGAGCAGCACAATGTCGGGCAGCGCGGTTTGGGCCTTACGCAGCCCCTCCAGCCCGTCGCCGGAAACCGTGACCTCGAACCCTTCCTTGTTGAAGTACCAAGTGAGCGACTGGGTTAACCCGCGCTCGTCCTCGATGATCAGGATCCGCGGTTGGGCCATCGGTGTTCCCTCGTGAGTGGCTGACGGCTCGCCAAAGCGCGCCGGGGCAATTCCGGGGCGTGGGAAGACAGGAGTCACGATCACGATGTTTGGTTCCGTAGGTGTTTCAAACGCCAAGCCGTCTGCCGGTAGTCTACCCGGAAAACGGGCGCCGGGTGCGGTGGAGTTCTAGCTGCGGTGTGTGAAGATTGCGTAAATGGGTCGTGAAGTACCGGGGAGACGTGGAGATTCGTGCGGCGCGAAACGAAAAGCCCGCCCGGACCGTCCGGGCGGGCGCGACCGGTCGCGGAAACCCGTGCGACCGGTGTCTTCGTTGAATCGCGTCAGTCGTTTGGAACCACCTCGCCGCCGTTGCGGGTGGACAGCCCAAGTAGCGTGGCACCCGGTGCGCTTTCGCGCAACATGCGAACGCTGCCGTCGGCCATGCACGCGTTCGCGCCGCCGTCGTGGAAGCTGTAGAACAGGAACCCCCACTCGTTCGAGCTGTTGATCTTCATCGGCAGCGCCGTGTTCGGGCCGGGAGCCGAGTTCGCGTTGTTGCACCACTCTTTTCGTTGTCCGATTTCGTAGGGGTTGTCGTTGGTCGCCCACGCGCCACCCTGGGCGCGGGCACAGGCCGTGAGGTTCTTGTTCGTCTGCGCCTTGGCGACGAGTTTGCCGCCGCGGTACACGTCCTCGCGGCCGGCGCACTCGGCAAACAGGATGGTATTCGAGGCGCCGTCAGTGATCGTCGTGATCCGGGTTTGTCCTTCCAAGATGTCGCGGAGGACGCCGCGCCCGTCGCCTGTGGGCAACCCGAGTTCGGTGTAGAGTGCGGCGCTGGCGCCCTCCACCGCGAAGTAGTCCGTCGTCGAACCAGTCTTGTTCTGCTCGGGCGGAAGCTCGACCTTGTTCTGAAGACGCGGCTGGTTCGGCGTTGACGGGCAGTTGAACACCTTGAAGTTGGTCTGCGCGGTGGTCCCGTTAGGAATTGGCTGTCCGGCTTGGGGCGTCCCGGTCGTGCCGGTCGTGCGCCACCAGTTGTCGTTCAGGTTGTAGTTCGCGCCGGACACCGCGTTTGCTTGTTCCAAGTGCGGGAGCAGGTCCGGTGCCCAACTTCGCTGCGGGAGGGTGCTTCGCTTGGACGCGGGAAAGTACCCGTAAGCGCCCTCGTAACTATGGGCCGCGAGGCCGATCTGCTTGAGGTTGTTCAGACAACTCATCCGCGCCGCGGCGGCCCGCACCTTCTGCACGGCGGGAAGTAACAGCCCGATCAGGATCGCAATGATCGCGATCACTACCAACAGTTCGATCAGCGTGAAGGCGCGGCGGGTCACGTTCATGGTGCGCGGTTCTCGGTTGGCGGTACTCAGGACGTTCGCCATTGCAACCGCGGTGCCGCGACGGGAAAGTGTCGTTATTCGTCATGTTTCGCCGCGGTTCCGCCCAGGTGTGCGCGCCGGGTGGCCACCCGTGGGCGCGGCGTGACCGCACCGACAGCGGTTGGTTGAATCGCGGGCATGCCGGGGTATGATGAACGGATACTCAGCATGGAGGGCCGCGATGGTCCAGCGGAAGTACCTCTTTCCCGGTGTTGTCGAACTCAACCTTCAAGCGGCTCAGTCGTTCGGGGTGAACCTCTACCTCATCGACGGCGGGACCGAGTGGGCGCTTATCGACATTGGTCTGGACGACACGCTCGGTGAGGTAATCGAACTGATTCGCAAGCTCGACTTCCCGCTGTCGAAGTGCAAGATGCTGATCGCGACTCACGCGGACGCGGACCACGTGCAGGGACTGGCCGCGGCGCGCGACCGGCTCAAGGCGAAGACCGGCGCGCACCCGAACGCGGCGAAGGCGCTGGAAGCCGGCGACGCCGTCCAGACCTACGCCAGCATTCCCGCGCAGGGCTTCGAGATCGAGGGCGGCATGCCCAAGTGCAAGATCGACGTGAAGCTCACTGAGGGCGACGAGATCAAGATCGGCAAGTTGAAACTGAAGGTGTGGCACACGCCCGGTCACACGCCGGGACTCCTCAGTTTCAAACTCGGCAACCTGCTGTTCAGCGGCGACAACATCTACAAGGACGGGTGCGTCGGCGCGATCGACGCGCACCACGGCTCGCACCTCCCGAGTTTCATCACGTCGCTCACGCGCATCCGCGACGACGACGCGGACTTCCTCCTCCCGAGTCACGGTCCGGTGTTTCGGAAAGACCCCGCGATTCTTCAGAATGCGATAGACCGGCTGACGAAGTATCAGCACATGGCCGACTTCGGTACTTGTACGGTTTCGTGGCCGCTCGAAGAGGAGTGGAAGCGAGACATCCTCGCGGGGAAGATGCCGGAGCTATGACTGAAGCAAGTTAAAAGGTTAGACCGAAGCACCTGGGGCTTACGCCCACAGGCTACGAACAGCCGCCCCATCCGGGGCTAAAGACAGAAAACCAATTCTGAGCCTTTGGAGCGGCGGACGACATTTCAGACAGGTTCGGCGAGCGCGGGGCGGAAGCCCCCTGTTTGCGTTTCCGTACTCTATTTGCATGGCGCGACTGCGCCTCTCCTCCCACAATTCGTAGCGGGTTCACCAATGAAAATGGGCTTGGTCGGGTACGCGGGGACGGGCAAGAGTACGGTGTTCGAGTGGCTCACCGGCGAGAAGCCGGACCCGGCGAAGGTACAGCAAGGCCAAACCGCGATGGCCGACGTGCCGGACGAACGGCTCGCGAAGATCGCGTCGATCATCAAACCGAAGAAGACGACCTACACGAAGGTCGCGGTACTCGACACACCGGGCCTGATGATCGGCGAACAAAAAGACAACGCGCGCCGGCTCGGCGTGATCCGTGAAGCCAACGGCATGGTGATCGTGCTCGACGGCTTCTCGCGCACTGACTTCGCGGACCAGCTCACGCGGTTCCGCGAAGAACTGTTGTTCGCGGACCTCGAAGTGGTTTCTAACCGCGTCCCGAAGGTCCGTGCCGGTCTGAAGAAAGCGAAGCCCGCGAAGGAGCGCGAAGCAGAGGAAGTGGAGCTCGCACTCCTTGAGCGGGTCGTAGCCGCGTTCGAGGCTGGCAAGCCGGCATCGGCGCTGGGTCTGACCGCAGAGGAAGACAAAGCGTTACGCAGTTTCCAACTGCTCACGTTGAAGCCCGAGATCGCGTTCGTGAACCGCGGCGACAGCGGTTTCAACGACCCGCTCCCCGCGGACCTGTTGGCGCTCGAACCGCACTCGGTACAAGCCCCGGTGAAGCTCGAAAACGAACTGCTCGCTCTTGGCGATGAAGACCGCGCCACGTTCATGGCCGACCTGGGCGTGACAGAGTTCCGGCGCGGCGCGACGATTCGCGCGATGTTCTACGGCGTCGGCCGCGAAGTATTCTTCACCACGGGCGAGGACGAGTGCCGCACGTGGTCGATCCCGAAGGCGTGCGAAGCGGTCGAAGCCGCCGGCTGTATTCACAAGGACTTGAGCGAGAGGTTCGTTCGCGCGAACGTGATCAGTTACGACGACTTCGTGGCGTGTCACTACTCGGAGAAGGAAGCAAAGGCGAAGGGTCTGAACCGCACCGAAGGCAAGACCTACATCGTGAAGGACGCCGACATCTTGCACATCCTCGCGAGCAGTTGAGCGGCCTGTCCGATACTCAAGTTGATTTCCGCAGCAACAACGCGTGCTCGAACCGCGGGCGCTCACGGAACGCGGCTGCGGTCGGCCCGTGGAAGTGCGGGCGCGGCTGCGACGCTCGCGCGCTCGGGATCAGCCCGCAGATGCGGCCCACTTCCGCGACCGCTTCATCGGCGCGAATAGCCACGTCGCCCACCGCCGAATCCGCCATCATTAGCACGAGTGGCCCGCCCGACGGCAGCACGCGCGCCGCGGCGCGGAAGAAGCGTTCGAGTTCCTTCCCCCACGCGGCCCGCGCATCAGTTGGTTTGATGCGCGAGTACGCCGCACGCGAACCGATTTCGCCGCGAGCCAGCGGACCGGCGTCGAGGCCGAGCCACCGCAGGCGCAGTGCGTGGTGTGCGAGGTAATCGTAAGTGGCCGCGTAGGGCGGCGAGGTGATGATCGCGTTCACCGCTCCCGGCGGGAGGTTCTTCAACTCGGTCGCGTCGTCGAGAAGCACGGTTGCGGTCGGGCGTGGGGTCGGAAGCAGTCGGTTTAGCGCGGCCAACCGCGCGGCGAGGTCTTGCGCCTTCTGCATGAACAGCTTCGCCGCGAACCCGGCTCGCGTATGCCGTGTGCCGACGCTCGAAGAGGTGTCGCCGGGCTTGCGCGACAGCTTCACCAACACCGCGGACAGCACCAGTTCCAGGTCGGCGCGAACCGGATCGTTTTGAAGCGTTTCGATCTTCGTGCGGACCGAATCGAGTTCGAGCAGAGTATGAGGCTCGAACAGTTCCACATCTTCGGGCGGGAACCGTCGGCTCGCGCCGGCTTTCGCTTTTCGCCGCGTGTCGGCGTACTCCGCGCACTCGGCGGCGCGCTTCACAAACTGTTCCAACTCGGTCGCGGTGCGCAGTCGCGTTTTGCACGCCGCGAGCCTGACCGCGAGCGGATTAAGATCGGTGCCGATCGCGTTCCGTCCGGCGACGAACGCTTCGACGAGAACCGTGCCGGACCCGCAGAACGGATCGAGGACACGCCCGAACGGTGGGACGAATGCGCTCACGAGCCGCGCCGCGGTGTCGGGGTGCATTCGCGCCGGGTAGGTGTGGAACCCGTGAACGTGCGAGCGAGCGGGGTCGTCGTCCGCGTCGGTCGAGGGCGGTACCGCGAGGGCGCGCGCGAGTCGGTCCGCGTCGGCGCGGTCGCCCTCGGTGTCGATCGCGCCGCCGATGTTGGTCAGCGCCCGCCGGCGCTTCGGTCCGTCCGCGTCACGTTGGTTGTCGCGTGGGCCGTTCACTTCTTGAGAATCTCCATTGCGTTTTTCAGTTTACCGTCGAACCGCTACTCTTGAGGGGTTCGACGCGAGTCCGCTCGCACTACGAAGCGACAGGGGCGGAATGCGAGCGCCCCGTGAGTGCCGACGAACGTCTGCAAGCAGGCTCGTCACCTGTTCGATGAGTTCGCCTGGGAGGAGCGGCTTGTGCAGGGAATCGACTTGCTCCTCGCAGACGCCTTGCTGAATGCTCTCGTCGGCGGTGCTGTCGGACATGAACAGCACCTTCACGCTTGGGCGCAGCACGCGGACGTGGTCGAACTCGCGGATCTCGGTGACGAACACCCATGAGGGGCCGACCACTTGGCGGTTCGCGTTCGGGGTGGCACGGCACACCCCCTGGACCCGCACCACGGCACTGCACGGCACGCGGAGTTGCAACACCGACTGAACCATAACAGTGGTAGGTGCCGCTTGCCGAGCGGCGCGGCTTTGCACGTCGGGTCGCGTCGTCGGGGTCCTTGTTGCCCTCACCCAAACTATCGTGTGCCGCTCGGCAAGCGGCACCTACCAGCGCTACCCGAGCCATGTCGGGAGTTCGCCAGACGGGGGCAGCTTGACCACCGTGACCGAACTTATTTGGGGGTGACCCTTCACCGCGGCCAGCGCCGGCTCCGGCGGTGGGTTGTCCAGGTTTAGGATGCCGATTGCGCCGCCGCCGGGCGCCTGTCGGCCCACGGTCATTTGCGCAATGTTCACCCCGTGCGTCCCGAAGATGGTGCCGACGAACCCGATCAGCCCCGGCACGTCGCGGTGCATAAAGACCAGCAGCACGCCGTCGAGATAGCCCTCCATGCGGTACGGCCCGAGTTGCACGAGCCTGACGTACTGGTCGCCAAAGAGTGTCCCGGCCGCGATCGTTGTGCCCTGTTCGGTTTCGACTTCCGTGTGCAGAAGTGCCGCGAAGTCGCCTTTCTTGGGGTTGGAGGATTCCGCGATCTCGATGCCGCGCTCGCGGGCGAGCACTCCGGCGTTGACGAGGTTGACGCCTTCGCTCAAGCGGTATTCCAGTAGCCCGGCGGTGAACGCGGCGGTGAGTAACTTGGTTTTCTGCCCAGCCAGTTCGCCGCGATAAGTGAGCGCCGCCTTGCGAACGGTCCCCTGTGCGATCTGCGCCTGGAGCAGTCCGAGCCGGCGCGCGAGATCGACGTAGGGGCGCACCTCCGCGAGTTCCGCCGGGTTCACGGCGGCCATATTAACCGCGTTCGCAATCTGGCCTTTCAGCAAGAAGTCAGCGATGAGTTGGGCCGCTTCGATCGCGACGTTCTCCTGCGCTTCGAGTGTCGATGCGCCGAGGTGCGGGGTCAGCACGATGTTGGGCGCTTTCAGGAGCGGGTTGTCGCTGACGATTGGTTCGGCGGTGAAGACGTCTACACCCGCGCCAGCGATGGTGCCATTTGCCAGTGCGTCGGCGAGTGCTTTCTCGTCCACGATGCCGCCGCGGGCCACGTTGAGCACACGCGCGGTCTTCTTCATGAGCGCAAGTTCGCGCGCCCCGATCAGGCTCTTAGTGTCGTTGCCGAGCGGAACGTGGAGCGTGAGGAAATCGACGCGAGGGAGTAACTCGTCGAGATTCGCGGCGGTGTCGTAGCCGAGTTCGGCGGCTTTCGCGGCGGTCACGAATGGGTCGAGAGCGATCACCTTCATGTCGAGGCCTTTGGCGCGCCGGGCAACCTCTCGCCCGATGCGCCCCAACCCGACGACGCCGAGCGTTTTGCCCGCGACCTCGGTTCCGACGAACTTGTTGCGGTCCCACCCGCCGGCCTTCATGGTGGCGTCCGCAATTGGGACGCGCCGCGCGAGTGCGAGCAGCAGCGCGATGGTGTGTTCCGCGGCGGACACGGTGTTGCCGCCGGGAGTATTCATGACGACGACGCCTTTGCGGGTCGCAGCCGCGACGTCGATGTTGTCCACGCCAACGCCCGCACGCGCGATCGCACGAAGTGTGCCGGTGTCCTCGAAGTATTCGGCGGAGAGTTTGGGTTGCGAGCGGCAGATGACCGCGTCCGCGCTTCTGATGGCGGCCTTGAGTTCGTCGCCCTTAAGCCCGGGCCGGTTGTCCACTTCGATCCCGGCCGCGACGAGCAGTTCGATTCCGGGTGATTCTAACTTGTCGGCGATCAGTACGCGAGGCATTTCAGTTCCAGAGTTCCAATGTAGGGTGGGTCGAGGATCGGCTTTGCAAGCCGAAGGCCCACCATTTCACGTCAACGGTTGTGGTGAGCCTTCGCTGCGAGGGCCGGCTCGATCCACCCTAGAAAAGATACGAAAGCTGTCGCTAATCGACGTGGTGCGCGTACTTCTTCGGGCTGAAGTTCTTCCATGCGATCGCGGTGGGCTTGCCGTCGATGTCCACGGTGGTGGTCACGGTCAGTACGTCCTCGGCTTTCATCCACCCGGCTCTCGCGACGAAGTGCGAACACTTTCCCTCCGGGTCGCCCTTGCGCTCGTCGAGCGGGGTTGGCTCAAACGCGAGTTGGTGTACCTTGCCGTCGGCGGTCATCGCGGTCGCGGTGAAGATCGCGAGCGGTAGGGGCACCGGTTTGGTGCGGTCGTCGGCCGCTTCAAAGAAGATGTCGAGTTCGTTGCCGTCCTTGCTGGAGAGGTGCGCGGTGAGCGCGGCGTGGTAGTGCCCGGCGTCCGCGATCATCATGTCGTTGCGGTCGTGCGAGTGGCCGTGCGGCTCCGACTTGAACGCGGTCGGGACCGGCTTCGGCTCGTTGAAGCACCCGCACAGCGCGAGTGCCGCGAGCGGGACGCAGACGCGGAGCATCAGCATTTTTCCCCGTGCGTGAGCGGGAACGAGTTTGGCATGGTAGTCCCGACGAGCGGAAGGTGGTGAACTTTAAAAGGCAAATCCCATGAGCGCACCCCTGATAAAATTGAAGATCATGCCGCAGATACCGAGAATAAGACCGGCGATGCCCATCCCTTTTCCTTCCGGTGTACCCATCGAGACGCCTCCCAAGACCGTCGCGATCAGCGACATCGGAAACCCCACCCAGCAGCAAAAACAACCAGGCACTAAACCCAGGATGCCGAGAACCAGCGACGCGATGGCCAACCCGTTTCCGCCACTCGAACGCCGGGGGCGCGGGTCGTAATCGTCATCGTCATCGTCGTCGTCATCGTCCCGGCGGCGCTTGCGGTCGTGTTCGTAATCGTCGTCGTCGTCATCGCGGTCGCGGGACGCGCGCGTCCTGGATGTCGCCCCTTTGACCTTGCCACCGGAACCGGACCGGCCCGCCGGCCTGTCGTCCTCATCGTCCTTGGGTTTGGGCTTGGGCTTCTTGGTACTCGCGACGAACACCTCCAGGCAGGTGCCGCACTCGACCTCCTGGCCCTCGAACTCGGCGCCGATCTCCAGTTGGGTCTTGCACGCCGGGCACGTTACGCGAATGTCGGGCATGAGTGTCTCGTCTGCTGTGGGTCGCGTGTAGTTTCGGTAGTGTAGGGATAGGCTGATCGGAAGTTGGGCTTTCGATGGAATTATTGGTTCGAGTTCGATCCCGTTTTTGGTTCACACGGCTCGTGAATTCCGCTGCTTTTCCAGCGAAAAGTTCCGTTCCCCCGGCGAACTGATTCCAGAACGGGGATGAACCAAAAACACTGTCAACTCGAACTTCCGATCAGCCTACGGTTACCCCCTCTTCGTTCGTACCCGCCTCCACGCCGAGAGGTCACCCGTGCGTCGAACACTGTACTGGAAGCGTCTCCTGATTGTCGGCGTCTCCTTCCTCGCGCTCGGAGGAGTGGCCTTCGGCGTCCACCACCTGCAGGTCAAGAGCCAGGTTTCCATCTACAGGGACCGGGCGGACCAGTCCGCGGCTGAGGTCAACGGCGACGCCACGAAACGCGGTGAAGTGATCGCGCTGTACGCGAAGTATCTCAAGTTCCGCCCGACCGACGAGACGGCGTACCAGAAGTACGCGAACTTGTTGTTCGAGCAGGGCAGGGCCGCTCCTCAGACGCTGCCCCCGGAGCGAGTCGCGTCCGGGGTCGAAGGGTTCTTGCGCGTGTTCCCCGCACACACGGACGAGCGCCGGCAGCTGGCCGAGTTGTACGTCAAGAACGGTAAATTGAAGAACGCACGGGAACACGTTGAGATGTTGTTCGCGGTGCCGGGCGGGGCGTTCAAGTCCGACATCGAGGTGCTAGAACTGGCCGCCGAGTGCGAGTTCGGCATGGGCGACATCGGGAAGGCGCTCGTTCACTTGAACAAGGCCGTCGAGACCGGGAAGGCGCCGGTGCGTGTGTACAAGCGAGCGCTGGAACTGAACTACGCGAACGCGGCCGACCCGCGGCGGAACGCGAACATCGCCGGGCTTCTGGAGGCGCTGCTCCGCGACCCGCGGTTTGCCAACGACTTGCTAGCCCGTGTCGCTGCCGCACAGTTCCAGCGGTTCCTCGGTCTCGGCGAACTGCAGAACGCGCGCGACAACATCACCTATGCGCTCACCGCGATTCCGGGCGGGCCTGACGACCCGGAGACGCTGCTCGCCGCCGCCGAAATCGCGGTCGCCGAGATTCGCACCCTCGATCAGGTGCCGGAGAAACTCCGCGAGGCCGGTAAGCACCTGCGCCACGCCCACAAGCGTGACCCGAAGAACCTGGCCGTTGGCACGCTCCTCGCCGAGGTGCTGACGCGTCAGAACCAGAAGGACGAGGGCGTTGAGATCCTGCGCGGCGTCGCCAAGTTGCTCACGAAGGTGGACTCCGATTACACGATGGTCGTGGACCGGCTCATCGATCTCGGCGAGCAGACCGATTCCGCCGCGATGGCCGACGTGATTGCCGCCGACGAGACCCGCAAGAGTCTGGGCTCGTACTTCCGCGGGCGCCTCGCGCTGCTCAAGCAGGACTGGCCCGCCGCACAACGACTGCTCGAGGACGCCGGGCCGAAGGTCGCCGGTGTGCGCGTGTTCCACAAGAAGGCGATGGTCGGGCTGGCCGGGTGCTACGCGGTCGTGCAGAACCCGGACAAGCAACTTGAGTATTGCCAGAAGGCACTCCGCGACGACCCGAACTATCCGCTCGCGCTCATCGGCGAGGCTGAGGCGCTTTTCCGGCTGGGCAAGGTCGCGGACGCCTTGCGCCGATACCGGACCCTCGTGAACGAGTTCCAGTTGATCGACTACCGGCCCGAGTTGGTGCGCCTCGAGTTGTTCGACGTGATGGCCCAACCGGTCGAGTTGGAGGTGCGGAACTGGGAGCGGTTCGAGGCCAGCCTCGGCCCGGTCGCGGCCCGCGGCGCGGAGATTTTCGTCTTCGACGCCGATTCTCGCGTCGTCCGGGGCAAGCGGGACGAGGCGGTGAAATTACTCCGCGACTGGCTCGACACGAACCTCAAAGACCCGAAGGCGGCGGCCGTGTTCGTGGCCCTGGCGCGGATTCAGGGCGGTACGATCGAAGCGGCGCTGTCGGTTCTCGACCAGGCGCAAGCCAAACTCGGCGACCGCGTGGACATCCGGCTAGCGCGGGTCGGGTTGCTCGTCCTGCGGCCGAAGCCAGCAATCCCGGCCGACTTCGACCTGCTCGGAGCGGACTCCGCGAAGTTCTCGAAGGACGAACAGTTCCGGCTGTGGTACGGGCTGGGGTCGGGCGCCGGGCGGGTCGCGGACACTCAGAAGCCCGACGAGGAACCGGCCAAGGCGCTCCGCGCTGCGGCGCTGAAGTACCTGCGAACCGCCGCGGACATGATGCCCAAAGACCTTACCTGCCGGGCGGCGCTGCTCGACCACGGCCTCGCGGCCGGCGCCGCTGGCACGGCCGCAGTCGAACAGTCGCTCAAGGAAATCGCCGAGGTCGAGGGCAAAGACGGCCCGTTCGGCGCGCTGGGGGCCATCGCGATCAAGTTGCCCGGGGTTCAGAAGATGACCGACGGCGCACAGCGCGCTGCAGCCGTGCAGGAACTGCGCGAACTGGCCCGCCGCGTGCGCGAGTTGCGCCCGGGGTGGGGACGCGTGTACGTCGCGATCGCGGAACTCGACATGATCGAGGGACTCAACGACGCGGCCCTGACCAACTACACCGCGGCCATCGATAAAGGCGAACGTCAAGAGTTCGTAATCCGCCGCGCGGTGGATCTGTGCCGGGTCAAGAAGCAGGACGACAAGGCCGTCGCGCTGCTGAACAAACTCCGCACCGAGGTTCGGCTCCCGGACGACCTGGATCGCTACCGGGCGATTCGCGACCTGCTCGCGGCGCCGGAGTTACCCAAGAACTCGCGCCCGACCGTGGACAGCATCGCCCCGGCTGACAGCAAGGACTACCGGATGCAACTGCTCCGCGGGTCGCTGCTGGTCACGATCCGCGAGGACGCCGATTCGCTGGTCGCGTTCCGCCGGGCGGTCGAGTTGAACGACCAGTCGCCCGAAACGTGGGGCGCGCTCGTTTCACAACTGCTCCGCGTCAACAAGTTGAACGACGCGAATCGCGCTGTCGTCCAGGCCGAGAAGGTACTCACGGCGAAGCCCGCTGCGAACAAGGAGACGGAGACCGAACGGAAGCTCGCGCTGGGCGGTCTGCACGAGATGGTCGGCGACACGAAGACCGCGCTGGGATACTTCACGGCGGCCGCCGTGGACGCGCCGCTGGATCTCAACGCGGTCCGGCAACTGATCCTGTTCTTCCAGCGCAACGGCCGGGCGATGGAGGCCGAGGAAATGCTGCTCAAGGCGAAGGAAGCCGCCGCCACGGACCTGGCCCGGTGGGCGCGGCGGCACCTGGCGCTCACGATGATCAGCCGGTCGAACGCCTACAACGTGCGCGGCGACGCGCTCGCTCTGATCGAGCGCAACCTGGCGGTCGCGGCCAACGACCCGGAGGACGTGAAGGTCCGCGCCGTCATCTGGACCGTGGATCCGGTTACGCGCGAGGACGGCATCAAGGTGCTGAAAACCTACGGCGCCCGCGGCGACCTGACGCCTGACGAGTTCTACCTGCTCGGCCGGCTCTCATTCGATCAGGGACACTACGGCGACGCGGACCAGTGGTTCAAGCTCGCCGCGCGCATCCGCCCGGGTGTGACCGCCGAACACCTCGCGGCCGTCGTCCGGGTGTCACTGGCGCTCAAGCAGGTGAACTCCGCGAACATCGCACTGGAGCGGCTGAAACTCAACAACCCCAATAGCTGGGAAGCCGTGTGCGAAGAAGCCCGCGTGCTGAACTACAAGAGTAAGAACCACGCCGCACTCGCGGAAGCGGACGAGGCGAAGAAGTTGCTCGACCAGGCGCGGACCCTGATTCAGAAGTTCCCCAATTGGGACACGGGCGACAACGTCCCGTACCGTTCTGGTCCGCTGCTCGAGGAACTCGGGCTGATCGCCGACGCGGAAGCGGTGTACAAGAAGTACCTCGCGGCGAACACCAACCCGGGCGCGCATCAACCGATCACGGTTCTCTACATCCGGCAGAAACAACCGGAGAAGGCCGTCGACCTCGCGTTCGAGCGCGAGCCGAAGGCGCCGGTGCTGCTCACGGCGCGGTTGCTCACCGGCGCGGTGCGCACGAAGCGCCCGGACATCACGACCGAGGCGAAGGTTGAGAAGTGGCTCGAAGCCGCGCTCGTGAAGGCCGCGAGCGACCCCGAACTGGAGGCCGCGCTCATCGGCGCGCGAGCCGAACTGTGCGATGCACGCGGGGAGTACGACAAAGCGATCAAGGAATACGAACTGGCGCTGACCGCGTTCGGCCGGATCGCCAACCCGAAGGGCCGCAACGACGTGGTGGTGAACAACCTGTGTATGCTGCTCGCGCTTCACGAGCCGAAGCGGGCCAACGATGCGGTGAAGATGATGTCGGATCTGATCGCGATTCGCGGCCCGGTCCCGTCGTTCCTCGACACGCGCGCGGTGGCGTACCTGGTGAGTAGCCGTCCAGAACAGGCGATCAAGGATCTCGAAATGGCGCTCGTTCAGTACGACCGCGGGACGTACCACTTCCACCTGGCCTGGGCCTACGACCTGAACGTGCTGGAAGCGAAGCGCGTGCTCGCGGCCGACGAACTGAAGAAGGCCAGAGCGCTGGGCCTGACCGCCACCGATCTGCACCCGATCGAGTTCGAGAAGTACAAGGCGCTGCTCGGCAAGTACAAGTTGCTGATCGAGTAACGTGGTTTGGCGAGCGGGGGCGTAAGCCCCCGCTCGCCTTTAAGACAGCCACTCCACCGTTCGCCGAAGCCCTTCGGCGAACGGCACCTTCGGCGCGTAGCCTAACTCCGACGCGATGCGGTCGATCTTCGCTCGCGAGTGCCGCACGTCGCCAGTCCTCGCTGGCCCGTGTGCCGGAACCGCCGACGTACCCAGGATCGTGTTCAACTCTGCGACCAGTTCCAACAGGTTCACGCTGCCGCCGGTGCCGACGTTGTACACGCGACCCGACACGCCCGGAACTTCGCTGGCGAGTATTAGCGCGTTCGCCACATCTGAGACGTACACGAAATCGCGCGACTGAAGTCCGTCGCCGTGAATCGTGGGAGCGCGCCCGGCTGCGAGCAGTGCCGCGAAGATCGCGATGACACCGCTGTACGGGCTGTCCGCGCGCTGCCTCGGGCCGAACACGTTGAAGAACCGCAACCGCACCGTTTCCAGACCGTAGGAGTGCGCGAACGCTTCCGCGTAGAGTTCACCCGCGAGCTTCGCCGCCGCATACGGCGACAATGCCATCAGCGGCGTGGACTCGTCCTGCCCGGCTTCATCGGACGCGTTCCCGTAGGCGCTGGCACTGCCTGCGTACACGATCCGCCGCACGCCAGTCTGTTGCGCCGCGCGGAACACGGTCAGCGCGCCGGTGGCGCAGGCCATGTGCGACGCGAGCGGGTCTTCGATGCTCTTTGCGACCGACGCGAGCGCCGCGAGGTGGAACACGACATCGCACCCGGCCACGGCGCGCTCGACCACGTTCGCGTCCGTGACGCATCCGTGAACGAGTTCCGGTCTCGGGCTGATGTGTGCGAGGTTCTGGGCGAGGCCGGTTGAGAGGTTGTCGAGGACTCGCACCGTGCGCCCGGTCGCGGTCAGTGCTTCCGCGAGGTGCGAGCCGATGAACCCGGCCCCGCCGGTGATGAGGCACGTCATAGGAAGAAGTTCCGCGATCGGTGTCTGGGGCTTACGCTCCCTGACTGAGAACAGCCGCCCTTCCAGGGCTAAGCATTGGTTTTCTGTCTTTAGCCCGGGATGGGGCGGCTGTTCGTAGCCTGTGGGCGTAAGCCCCAGGTGAGAGAATGGTTCCGATCACGGGATGAACTTGCCCGGAACCGGCGGGATCGGCGGCAGTTCGCCGGACTTCTTCGGATCGGCCATTTTGGGATCGAGCGGGCGTGGTGGGGTCAGTCCACCGCCGCTGGGTCGCGGGAGGTTCACCGCCGGGATCGGCGGCTTCGGGGCGTCGCTCACGCCATGCCCGAGGTACGGGTACGGGCACACGTCGTCCCACTTCCGCCACTGCGTCTGGAAGTACCCGAAGCACGCGCCGGGACACAGGTTCACCGGGTACGGCCCCTTACTGTGCTTGTACTGCGACAGCGAGAGAAACTTCCCGCAGGTGGCGCAGTGCGCTTTGACGGCGCCGTGCTGACACGTTTCGCAGCCGGGCGCCCCCACCATGACCGGTGCGGCTCCCGCGACCGGTGGCGGGGCGTAGATGTCCGCGGCCGAGGCCGTCGAACCGACCCACGAGAGAACCGCCACGGCCACGACCTTCGTGGTGAGCCGGGCGAAGAATGAGCGAGTGCTCATACCGAGACTCCTTTCACGGTTGAGAAACAGAACCTGTGCGATTACCGGCGGAGCATCCCAGCAGCCGCTCCGATGCCGATCGCGGTGCCGCCGACCGAGCCACCCGGTCGGGCCATCCCGCCCACAGTCGGCCCGATCGCGCCGCCCGCGTCGGCGCCACCGCCGCCGTAGCCGAGGATGCCGCGACCGTTCGCGACGCCGTTCGGATACCAGTGACCCAGGTTGCCGCCGTACCAGTGGCCGAGGTTATTGAACGAGCCGACGATACCCGTGGGCGGTAGTTGCGGATCGACGCCGAAGACGCCCGGCAGCACTTGTGGATACGCGGTCTGTCCGGGGTAAGCAAACCCCTGCGGTGTCCCCACGCCAGCTACCTGCGGGCCGATCGGGTTGACGAACGGCTGGTTCTGGCCGACGCCGGCGCCGAACTGGCGCTGTGGGCTGAAGAGGTTCCCGAACGCGCCGGTCCGCGGGCGGATCGGTGCCTGTGGCTGCGCGGACGCAAGTGAACTCAGTTCGAGGACGACGACGACGACGAGTGCGGACACACGGAACGACATGCGCGACTCCTTCAGAACCGGGCAACGCGACAGAGGGCGGAACCCGTTCCCCGTTCATCGTAGCACGGCCAGTTTCCGGTTGCCGCAAACGAGATCGGCGGTGGGGAACCTGCCAAAGCAGGCACCCCGCCGCCTTACGGGTTGTTCAGCCAAGATCGGCCGGAACAACCGTCGCAGGTCGCAAGTCCGCAAGTCCCAAGTCGAAGACTGCCGCCGTTTCTTCTGTTTTCGACTTGGGACTTGCGACCTGCGACTCTTTTAAGGAACGATCGGGGCGATGATCCCGATGCCGTTGCCGCCGCCGTTGTTGCGGAACTGGTTCTGTACACTCCCGCCGAGGAGAACCACGCCGAGGGTCCGTTGGACCGGGGCTAGCGTGCGGGCCAGGTATGTGTCGAACTTCGTCAGCGGTTGCGACAGGATGTACACCCGGTCGGACGGCATGATCTGGTAGTTGGTCTTCACCTGTCCCTTGCGGGTAATGCCGCACCAGTCCACCGGCAGGATCTGGTCGTTGCCGCACTCGGTCGGGGCCGGACGCGCCACCCACAGTTTCTTGCTCGACACCGCCGATAGCCCGCCGATTAGCGACACTGCGTCGAGCACCGTTTCGTTGCCAGTGTGCGGGAGTCGCGTCACCTGTTCGCCGTTGCCCGCGAAATCGGTGATGACGTAGTAAAACTTGCTATTGTACGCATGCACGTCCACGACCACCTCCGGGCGGTACAGGTACTTCGCGAGGTGCGATTCGATGGCTTGCTTGACCTGTGCGAGGCTGAGTCCGGCGACGTACACACTCCCGTAACCGCCCAGGCTGACTGTCCCGTCGGGCCGAACGATGTGCTGGCCGCTAATCTGCTGGACCCCGCGCGACTGCGCCAGCGACACGGTGACGGTCGCGAGTTTGGCGAACCCGCGCACCTTGTCCTGAATCACTTTCTGCGCTTCTTCGGTGGTCATGTCCGCGACCCTCACCGACCCGCCGTAACGCGGCCCGAGGTTGATGGTCCCGTCCGGGTCTACCGGGTACAGCCCGGTGATCTTGGCCCCGTCGAAGTCGTTCTCCGCGCTCAGGTAGAGCACGTCGAGCGGTTCCAACCGGTTCGGTGGCAGCGGGATGACGCGGATCGCGTCGATCTGGAGCACGTCGGGCGCCTCCACGATGTACGGCGGCAGGCTGACCTTGTTCAATTCTTTGGGGACGGGGACGTCGGGGATGGTGCAGCAGTTGAAGTTGGGCGGTTTGCAGCAGTCGCGTTCCGCCTTGAGATCGTGGGCCGACCGGCAGCCTACACCGCCGAACAACCCGGCGACCGCGACCAACGCCATCCACACTTTCCAGAATCGCCGGCGTGCCATAGCTTCACTCCTTGTCCAATCCTGGGGATTACGCGAACTGGACGGGTTGCCGAGACTGCTCTGGACCCCGGCTCGCCCGTGCTAACCTGGTTAATCGGTGTCCCCCAGTTTTTCGATCCAGCAAAAACTGTCCTTCTTTTCCATTCTTTCCGCGCAAGCCATTCCTTCCGACACGGCGAAATCTTCACCTGGTGCTCGGCAGGTGGCCTTTTCTCTCCTTGGTTTCAGCGATTACACTGCAACGAACCGACGGTATCGTAAACGCCAGTTATCAGGTGTAAGCCGCTGGTAACGCGTACTGGGCACCGCGCGCCGATTTGGGCGCCGGATCACTATTCTGGTTCCAGTGTTCGTGCTCGCCCTCGGCTGAAGTTCGGTTCCTGTCGATAATTTGCTCTTGGAGAGCAAGAAGTGTTGTGCGGTCGGTGCGACCCGGCACGCAGCGTGCTAGAGTTTCACGTGGGGTCGATCTCGTCCGGCGATTGGCCTGCGCGAACGACCCTGGTCCCGGCTCCGGGCTCGGCCCGAGCTTTGTCCGCCTACGGTTCGCACACACGCGAACCGATCCTCGACGCCGGAGACCGCCACAATGACCCGTCCGATTGCCGGTGAACCACCCACCAGCCCACCCTCGCCGTACCAGACTCCGCCGAACGGGTTACCGGCACCGCTCTCGCCGTTCAACTACACGAACCAGCCGAGCATGCTGGCCCCAGCGGTGGCGGCTACGCCGACGCCTCTCGGGTTGTTCAACGCGTTCCGCCGTCGGTGGGTGTTGGGCACGTTCATCGGCGGCCTCGTTGCTGTCGCCGTTGTGACCAGCATCTGGTTTGCGATGCCCGCCGGCAAACACCAGGCCCGCGCGCTGGTTCAACTACAGCCCAAACAGGTCGAGTTCACCAACAAGAACAACGAGGACTTCGAGGCGTATCGGCGACACCAGATCTTCCTCCTCAAGACACGCGACCTCCTCACTCGCGTCCTCGCGGACCCGGCCGTGGTGAGCCTCGACACCGTTAAACAATCCGACGACCCGGTCGCGCTGCTCGAGGAGTCGCTCCAGGTAAAGGTGGTGGCCCCGGAAATCCTTGAGGTCACGATGACCGGCAACCACGTCGAAGACATGAAGGTGATTCTGGATCACCTCGTCAAGCGGTACGTGGACGACGCCACCTCCCTCGACCGCAAGCAGCGCGACACCCACATCAACGGTCTGGAGAAGCTCAGCGCCAGCGTGCAACTCGACATCGACCTTCAGGAGAAGGCCATCGACGTAGCCGCGCGGGCCAACGGCACCACGGGTGCGGAGGCCACCGCCACCGCCCTCGTTGCCCTTCACAAGCGGCACATTGAGGCCGACGGGTTGATGGTCGCCGCGGGGCACGAGATCGACCGGATGGAGGCCGAGCACGAAGTTCTGACCAAGCAGTTGGAGGACAAGAACCCAAAGACACCGCCGGACCCGGCCCTCGTTGCCCAGATCATTGCGGCCGATCTCCGCGTCATCCGAGCGAAGACCGCCCACGCGGCGCTCAAAGAGTTCCTGGAGAAAGAAACGCCCAAGGCGACCAATCCAGACAGCGACGTGGGCATCCTAAAATTGCGCGCCGATGTCAAGAAATTGGCGGACGAGATCAAGATCGCCGAAACGGTCGCGATGACCGAGTCGCTGTCGGTCGCGCGGGCGCTCGACAATGGTCGGAAGCAACGGCGCATCGATGACCTTGCGACCGCCATCGAGGTCGAGAAGAAGAAGCGCGAACGATTCATGCGCGAGCGCGACGGGCTGCAAAAGGTGATCTCCAATGTCGCCGGTCAGGGGTTGAACATCGATGCCATGCGCAACGCCCTCAAGCCGCGGCGAGAGCTGTACGACCGGCTCCAGACGCAACTCCTCCAGTTGAAAATCGCGACCGGCGGCGAGCGGCGAGCCAGCCAGCGCGGCCCGGCCGATGGGATCCCCAACAACAACCAGAACAAGAAGATCCTGCTCTCCACCGCCGGCGGGCTCGTGTCCTTCTTCGCCGCGGTCCTGGCCGTCGCGTTCCTCGAATGGTGTACGCGCCGCGTGGACGGCGTCGATCAGGTTGCCAACGAACTCGGCATGCGGGTCATCGGCACCGTGCCCGCGTTCCCGAACCGCGAGAGCCTTCAGGCCGCCACCGAAGCCGGCGGTGCCAACTGGCGGTTCGTCCTCAACGAGTCAATCAACTCCACCCGCACGATGCTGCTTCACACTGCGAAGGCCCAGTCGATGCAGGTGGTGATGGTGACCAGCGCGACGCAGGGCGAAGGCAAAACCTCGCTGGCGAGCCAACTGGCGACCAGCATGGCCACCGCCGGAATGCGGACGCTGATCGTGGACTGCGACTTGCGAAACCCGTCCATCATGAAGTTGTTCGAGCTGCCGCTGACGCCGGGCGTCTCGGAAGTATTGCGGCAGGAAGTGGACGTGAGCGACGCGGTCCAAGCGACCGCGGTTCCGAACTTGTGGGTGATTCCCGCGGGTCAGTGCTCGAACACGACGATTGCCGCGCTCGCGCAGGGGCACCCACTGGAAACGCTGTTCAACCGACTCCGCGGGCAGTTCGATTTCGTGATCGTGGACAGTTGCCCGGTGCTGCCGGTTGCGGACGCGCTCCTGATCGCACAGCACGTGGACGGTGTGGTGTTCTCGATCATGCAGGACATCAGCCAACTCCCGAAGGTCATTTCCGCGTCGCAGAAACTGACGCAACTGAACATCCCGCTGGTCGGGGCCGTGGTGAACGGCATCAAGCAGGACATCTACTCCTACGGTTACAACTACGTGAAGCAGTTGCCCGCGTAGGCTCGCGGGTTTTGTCGGGTGGGTCAAGGCTTTGCGTGGGCCCACCCACCATTGCGATACCGGGACGATAAACGTCATTACTGGAGTTCAGCACTGGTGGGTTGCGAAAAGCCTTGACCCACCCGACAAGAAATTTCCCCGATGATCGCTCACACACCGACACGACCGGCCACCGCGCCAGCGAAACACGACCCCACGTCGTTCCGCAAGTGGCTGGTCATCGTTGTCGCTGTCGTCGGACTCGCTGTCGCCGCTGTCGTCGAGGGGAAGCTGTCGAACCGGTGGGGCGTGTCCTCGGACGTGCTCGCCGCCGCCGCGAAACTCGACGGCGTCCCCGCGACCTTCGGTGCCTGGACGAGCGAAGAAGTTCCGATGTCCGAGAAGGTGCTGAAGGTGGCCGAGGCCACCGGACACGTGTCGCGAAGTTACACGAACCGAAAGAACGGCTCGCAAGTGAGCGTACTCCTCCTGTGCGGTCCGAGCGGACCCATCGGGGCACACACACCGGAGGTGTGTTACGCCGGCAACGGCTTCGCCATGATCGGTGAAGCCCAGAAGAAAACGGTTACTCCGCTCAACCAAACTGCCGCGACGTACTGGTCTGCGCGGTTCGAGAAAAAATCGCCGCCGAGCGCCCTGCGGGTCTGCTGGATGTGGGGAACCGATGGCGACTGGGAGGCTTCGACCAACGCCCGATTCGGCTTGCGGATTGCTCTGTACAAGTTGTACGTTGTTCGGAACGAACCCGAGACGGGCGCGACGCGCGGAAACGACCGCGATCCGATTAACGAGTTCCTGATGGACTTCTTGCCCGAAGTGAAGAAAGCGTTGGCCGACGCGAAGTGATCGGATCGTCCGCCGTTCCGCGCGGAAAGCCGTGCGACTTTGCCGTCCCGAAGTTTGGAGAACGGATTCCTAATGAGCGCCGTGTTGACGCACCCGCCGCTGCCGCCGACCCCCGCGCCGCCGCCCGTCCGCGAGCCGTGGCCGGAGATTGACCGCCTTCCCGCGGACACGGTTCTCGACATCCCGGCCGACCTCGGCTGGTATTCCGTCGCGAAGATCGCGTTCGACTACGCCGCCACCCTCGCGATGTTGCCGCTCGCCATCGTCCTGATGGCATTCGCCGCGCTCGCGGTGAAGCTCACGTCGCCGGGTCCTGTGTTCTACACACAGACCCGCGTGGGGCTGAACGGCCGCAAGTACAAGATCATCAAGATTCGCACGATGCGATTGAACTGTGAGGCCGTCTCCGGCATCCAGTGGTCGCAGAAAGGCGATTCTCGCATTACGCGAGTCGGCCGGTTCCTTCGCGTCACGCACATCGACGAACTGCCGCAGTTGTTCAATGTGTTGCTCGGGCACATGAGCCTCGTCGGTCCGCGTCCAGAACGCCCCGAAGTGATCCAGGCGAAGGGCTTGAACCAACTCGTGCCGGGGTATCGGCACCGGCTCCGCGTGAAGCCCGGCGTGACTGGCCTCGCGCAGTGCCAACTGCCGGCCGACACCGATGTGACGAGCGTGCGCGACAAGGTTGTATACGACCTCTACTATGTCGAGAACCAGAGCTTACTGCTCGACATGCGGTTGATCGCGGCGACGCTGTTCCGCGCGGTTGGGGCTGGGCCGAACACCCTCCGCCGCCTGTTCCTCTTGCCGCGTCGTCGCACTGTCGCCGCCGGGTTCTTGGCCAACATCGTGCCGCCGTCCGGCACCCAACCCGTTGCCGCCCTACAACCCGCTTGATCACTCATCCGTCAACAGAATCCGCTTCGCGGGTTCTTTACCTCACACACCGCGTACCGTACCCGCCGGACAAAGGCGACCGCATCCGCACTTACCACCTGCTGCGGCAGATGGCGAAGCGTGGGCGTGTCTGGTTGGGCTGTCTCGCGGACGAACCCGTGCCGCCGGAATCGCTCGCGGCACTGTACGGCCTGTGCGAACGCGTCGCGGTCGTACCCGTGGGAAGCGCGCGGTGGGCGAACGCCGCGTGGAGCCTCGCGACCGGTGCGAGTTTGTCCGAAGGGCTGTTCAGGTCGAAGGAACTCGTTCGCGTTCTGCGACACTGGGTGAGCGAAACAAAGTTCGGGGCGGTGGTCGCGTCGTCGTCGGCGCTAGTGCCGTATTTGCGTGACCCGGTGCTGAAGAGCATTCCCGCTATCGTCGATCTCATCGATGTGGATAGCCAGAAGTGGCTCGACTTCGCCGCCGCGAGCCGCGTTCCCAAGAAGTGGCTGTACCAACTCGAAGCCGCGCGTGTGCGGAAGGTCGAGAAGTCGCTCGCGGGGATGGTGCGCGCGGCAAGTGTTGTGAGCCGGGCGGAAGCGAACGTTTACGATTCGTTCACGAGGGTTGGCGCCGCGACCGTCGCGACCAACGGCGTCGATCTATATTATTTCGCCCCTGTGGAGTGCGAAACACAACTCGCGTGCGCGTTCGTTGGCGCTCTCGACTACCTGCCCAACGAAGATGCAGCGGTGTGGTTCGCACGCGACATCTGGCCTCGCATTCGGGCGCAATTCCCCTCCGCGGAGTTCCGCATCATCGGCCGCAAGCCAACGGCCGCGGTGCAGGCGCTCGCCACAATTCCAGGCGTGAACCTCGTCGGCCAAGTGCCCGATGTGCGGCCTTTTGTAGCGTCTGCGAGTGTGGTGGTGGTTCCGCTCAGGCTCGCTCGCGGTGTTCAAAACAAGGTGTTGGAAGCGATGGCAATGGCGAAGGCGATCGTCGCGGCGCCGCCGTCGTTGGCCGCGTTGGGCACCGAACCGGGCGTGCATCTGCTCGCGGCTACGACGCCGCAACAATGGGCGGATTCGGTTTCCGCGTTGTTCACGGACGTGGTGCGCCGTCGGGAGTTGGGCGTTGCGGCGAGACAATATGTCGAGCGGCACCATCATTGGGAACACTGTTTGCTACCACTTCTCGACGCAATCTTTCCGAACGCGGTTTCACGCCCCTGATTGTCTTCGTGTGCCCCTCACGTGCGAGCAATCTCACCTACATTCACTCCACCCCATCGTGGACATCGCCGATACACTCACAACCCCGTTCCCGCCCCTGTCCGATTCACTCGAACCGGATCGGGCTGAACCGAACGCCGTTCCGGTGGTGTTGGACGCGCGTGTCGTCACCGGCACCGGTGGCGGGCCGGAAAAGACCATCCTGAACTCGCCGCGCTTCCTCGAACCACTCGGCTACCGGATGGTGTGCGCGTACATGCACCCGCCCGGCGACCCCGGCTTCGACGTGCTCACGCGGCAGGCCGCCAAGTACAACGCACCGCTGATTTCGATCCCGGATCGCGGCGCGTGGGACTGGCGCGTGATCACGGAAATGCTCGCGGTGTGCAAGCGCGAGAAAGTGACCGTCTGGCACGGTCACGACTACAAGACGAACGCACTCGGTCTGCTTCTGAACCGCCTGTGGCCGATGCGGTTGGTGACGACAGTTCACGGGTGGGTTCAGCACACGCGCCGCACGCCGCTGTATTACCGCGTTGACCAACTCTGCCTCCCGCAATACGAACGCGTCATCTGCGTGTCGGACGACCTGCTCGAATCGTGTATTGCCGCGGGCGTCTCAACGAAGAAATGCGTGCTGCTGGAAAACGGCATCGACACGCTGGAGTATTCGCGCCAGAAAACACTCGCGGAAGCGAAAGATGCGCTCGAACTTCCCACGGACGAGTTCGTAATCGGTGCAGTTGGGAGGCTGTCGGGCGAGAAAGGCTTCGACGTTCTGATCCGTAGTATTCACGCTCTGGTCGCTCGCGGTCTGGACGCGAATCTCGTGATTGTAGGCGAAGGCGGCGAGCGGACGAACCTCGAACACCTGATTCGTGAATTAGATTTGGGCGATCGCGTTCGGCTCGCGGGCTGGCAGGCAGACGTGAAAGGGTACTTCGAGGCGATGGACGTGTTCGTGCTGAGCAGCCTGCGCGAAGGGCTTCCGAACGTGCTTCTGGAAGCGATGGCGCTGGGCGTGCCGGTCATTTCGACGCGTGTGAATGGCGTGCCACGACTGGTGCAGGACGGGCGCAACGGGTTCCTGGTGAACGCGGGCGATTTGGAAGGCCTGACGACCGCGCTCGCGGGTCTGCTGAAGAATGACGGCCTGCGCGAACTGTTCCGCGCCGCCGGGCGCCGCACGGTCGACCCGCGATACAGCTTCGCGACGCGAATGCAGCGACTCAAGCGTCTCTACGACGAACTGCTCCGAGGCGAGCAGGGGGCGTAAGCCCCCTGTTAAACCTTTCGCGAGTGTGCGCTGTGGAACAGAACAGGGCTTACGCCCCCGCTCGTTAGGAGTACCCATGATTCGCCTCATGTCGTCAGCCCCATCGGTGTTCGCCACGGTCGCGCACCCGCGCGCCGCGATCGCCGGTCGGGTCGCGGATCTCGCGGCGTTCGTGCGACACACGGCGCCCGAAGTGGCACTGAGCAAACACCCGCTCTGGCTTGACGTGCTGCGAACCAGTCTCGGGCACGAGGTCTACGCGATCGAGGTGACCGCCAGCAATCGCACCGTGGGCTATCTTCCGCTCGCGTGTGTTCAGTCGATGCTGTTCGGCCGCTTCCTCGTAAGCCTGCCGTACCTCAACACGAACGGCGTTGTCGCGCATTCCGCCGACGTCCAGACCGAACTCATTACGCGAGCCACGACCCTCGCGGACGAACTCAACGTGCATTACCTCGAACTGCGCCACGAATCCCTGATTGCGCACCCGCTGCTCAACGCATCGTTCACCAGCAAAGTACACATGCGGTTGCCGCTCCCGAAGACAACCGAGCAGTTGTGGAAAGGGTTCGACTCGAAACTGCGGAACCAGATTCGGAAAGGCGAGAAGGGGTCTTTTGTGGTGAAGTGGGGCGGGTCGGAACTCCTCGACGGGTTCCACGACGTGCTCAGCGAGAACATGCGCGACCTCGGCTCGCCGGTCTACGGTAAGAACTTCTTCGCTGCGATCCTCTCAACGTTTCCCAACGACTCGGAAGTCTGTCTCGTGCGTGAGGGGACGAAGCCGGTGGCTGCGGCGCTGCTGCTACACGGCTGGGGAATCACCGAGGTGCCGACGGCGTCATCGTTGAAGGCATACAACTCCAGCAACGTGAACATGCTGATGTACCACCACCTGCTTCAGCGCGCGGTCGAACGCGGACAGCGGGTGTTCGACTTCGGGCGCTCGACAACCGAGGGCAACACGTTCAAGTTCAAGAAGCAGTGGGGGGCGGTGCCGCATCCGGCGACGTGGCAGTACTGCGTGCTTCAGGGTGGAGTGAGCGAGATGCGTCCAGACAACCCGCGCTACCAGCGCGCCATGCGATTGTGGCAACGGTTGCCGGTCGGCCTCACGCGCTGCATAGGACCGATTATTGTCCGCGGCATCCCGTGAAGAGAAGGGGAGAAGGGGAGAAGGGGTGAAAGGGGGTCCACGACACGGTTTGCGGGTTGGGTTATCATGGTGGGTGGCCGCGCGAGGAAATAACGACAGTTTTAGTTTCGCAACTCGTTGTGGGGGAACGGGGATGTCACGGACCAAAGACGCTCGTCCTGAAGTCGCAGCGAACAAGGCA
>CAMDQN010000082.1 GCA_945905925.1 Singulisphaera sp. GP187 | reverse complement strand
GCGCGAGAAGAGGGAACGGTCCATCGGGCCGAAACGCGGCGGTGATCCAGGCCTTCACCAACGCGAATGCGTCGTCGTCCGGACAGTTCAGGAAAAGCCGCAGGTCGTCGATGACCCCGCCGCGAACCGGGAGTGGGAGCGGCAGCATTCCCGACATGCGGCGGAACCGCACAGGAGGATCGTCGCAGGTTCGCCATCCGTCAGCGGTGACCTCAATCACCGTATCGGCGGCGTCCGCGAGGTGGAGGTAGACCCGTCCATCGTGTCCCGCGATGCGAACGTGTACGACGCCCTCGCCGTCAGCGTAGATGGCTTCGGCTTCGATGGCGGTTATCGCGTTCCCGAGCGATTCGGCGTTCGGGGTCTTGCCGGTCCGCTCGCGGAACTGCCGGGTGATCCACAGGCGGAGCTCCCGCGAGCGGATACGCAGCGTCCGCCGCCCGCACGTCGCGTATCCGACCTGCTTGGCGTCGTGCCAGAGATTGAACGCCTCCGTCGCGATGCTGGTCAGTACGTCGGCCACTGGACGCGGCTTTTTGCCCGGGCAGCCCGGAGGGGTCTTGACGGTAGGAGGATCGCCTCCGGTTTGATCGGCAGGCGACAGTGAATCGCGAAGGTATCCGCGTGGCTTGTCGAACGCTTGGGTGTCGGCGTCGTGGCACTTGTGCCGTAGTTCTTCGTCCGACCATGGGGGCGAGCATCGCGGGTTGTAGTGGGCTTTGAGGACGTCGAAGCCCCGGTCCGCACCCAGGTCGAAGCCCCAAACAACAGCCCGCGCGGCGGCAAACGTTCGGTCGTGGCCACCACTCCCGGACACTGCCGGAGGGATTTTCCTCAAGTATTCTTCGGCGCGGGCCACTACGTTTGCGTCAGTTTCAGAGCGGATAGCGGGAGTCGCCGACAACTGGGCCGTCTTTACCGGAGTGGGTAATGTGTTTTCTCCCCACGGCCATTTCAGCCCTTTCGGCTGCTTACAGCGGCACACGTAGGCGAGACGGCAAACGCTAGCCCAGAACGCGTCGAAGTTGACCAACGCGGGTTTGTCCGGCTTGCCCCCGACCCACTCGCGGAATTCCCCACACGGATGGGCAGAGGGGGGGCACACGACCTGACCGCCCGTGCCGATGAGTTTCAGCACCTCGGTGCCATTCATGTCGTGCTTGAACGATGTCGTGAAGGGCCCGGCGTGTCCCGTCGCTTTCTTCGCGGCCGTGGCCGCTTGCGGGGCCGTGCTGACGGCCCAGTCCGGGATGGTGCCCGTGCGCATCAGGTAGTACCGGTGGCTTCGTGGCTTACCGGGACGCCCTTCCACCATGCCTGTTGGGGGCAAGAACTCGTCCGCCCGCCTGACCGCCTCACTGTGGTCGAGGTCGATGACGACCAGTGCGTGGTCCACCTCGCCGTAATTCGACAACGGGCCACCCACGATCCCAATCAGGTCGTTCGGGTTGAAATCCGATGCCTCCAGGGAGCAAGTGGTCCACCCCCTGTTCGCGGGTTTCTTTGTGTTGGGGCCGATCTTGCAGATCGCCAAGCCGAGGGTGCGCAGTCCCTCAGCCGCGTCGCGCACGCCGCCCTTGTGGTCGGTGCTTTCAAGGGATACTGTAGGTATCATATTGGGACTCCATGACGGGCCGGGGGTGCTTACCAGGGCACCCGGCCCGTTGTGTATTGGATGGGTTAGGAACGGGTGCCAAAAATGGTGTTCAGCTCTCGCGACGCGGCCTCGCCGTCGCGGGTCTGCTGTGCCGGGGACTTGGGAGCAGCAGGGAACGGGTTTTGAGTTTCGATTTGCTGGCTAGCCAGGAAACGCAGCAACGCGGGCTTGCTCGTCATCAGCCTCCGGGCGCTACGGAAGTGTTCCAGTCGGAGGACGCGGCCGTCGGGCAGTTTGACTCCGGTCAGGCACCACCGCGTCGGTGTCGAGGAGTGGCACGGCTTACCGCAGCGGAACGTGCCGAGCAGTTGCGCGGTCGCGACCATGCCGATCGGCCCCTCCGCGACGAGTTGCTCGATGAGTAGGGCAAAGACATCGGCCATTGCGAACCTCCAGTTTGGAATTGGATGAGTTCATAATGCCCGTCGCGTTGCGAAACGTTGACTACCGTTCTGGTAGTTAGCTATTAGACCCTGTTCACGATAAGCTCGGAAATAGCCTTAACTCAAGTTGCTCGGCCGGTTTACGGCCGAAAGTGCGCAAGAAGCGGAAACCCTACGAGTTCAAGCGTTTCCGCTTTGTGAACAGGATCTATTCGGTCGCTACTGGTTTCATGCGGACGATAGCCGAGATACATTTACTCTCTGTCGTCACCTCGATTGTGAATGCCAATCGTTGCGTTTGGCTGTATAAGGCATTTGTCAGTCTCGCAACTCGTGCGGTGATGCCATTGTCCGGTTCATGCGGCCACCCGAAATGCTCCTTAGCGTCCTCAAACGACAGCCCACCGGGCCGTAGGGCGAGTGCGAGTATTTCAGCCGACTGGGGAGTCACCTCTAATCGCTGACCGTAGATGACGGCGATCCCACCGAACACCTCCACCTTTGGCCACCCCCCCGCGGCGACATGACGATGAAATGATGCGTTTCCTTTTCTCAATTCGGCTACCTCCTCGAGAGCCGCCTGAGCGTTCGGGATGGTTGTCGGGTCGGGCATCGGAATGCACCTTGTATGTAGTTTCCAGAACCACAGGTCTGCGAGGAGTATACGGAGCCGCGCCTGGCTCTCTGCCGGGAGGTCGGATGGGTCGTTGGGAAAGTGTATCTTTCCCTCCTGACATGCGTCTACGAGTTCGGCCCACGCGGCCTCCCCGTACTGCATGACGATCTTTCCGGCTTCGTTCCCCAGGTCACGCATCGCCAGGTAACTGGGCGGGCAAGAGCGGCCCGGCGCAGGCAGAACGCCTTCGCTGGGAACGGCCAGAAACGTGGCCCCGGACGTGCGCCGGAGCAGTTCCGCAACGAAATGATAGTCGTGGCGATCGAACAGTATGTTGAGGCCCAAGAACCGTCCAGGTTCCGGGGTGGGGGTGAGCGAATCGGCGTTTGCGGGTGCGGGGTGTGACATGGGGGGATCTCGGTAGATTCAATTTGCGACGAGCGGCACCACAGACGCCGCCCGCGTTCTCGACCACGAATGTGAGCAGATCACCAATTGTATTCACCCGAACGCGTTCGCGACCTTCGCGGCGAGGGCGAGGTCTCGCTCGGCGTAAATCTGGGTGACGTCCGCTTTCGCGTGACCGAGCGCGGCTTGTGTCGCTTCGATCCCGTGTGCATTACGGACGTTCGTCGCGAACGTGTGCCGCAACTGGTTGGGGTGCCAGTTCGGCACCTTCGCCTTCTTCGCGGCCTTCCTGATGGCGTAGCCGTAAGCCGCGACCGTGTAGACCCGCCCCGGCGTCTTTTTCGGGTTCGCTGATTTTCGGTGTTCCTGTGATGGTTGGACTTTGCTTTTTCTCTTCGCACGCAGCCCCTTCGACCACTCCGCGCGGCTCTCGGCGGGGCTGAACACCGGCGATGCTGGGTCGACCACGCACCCGGAAACGAACACGACCGGGCGAGTCAGATCGCGGAGCAGCACCGCGTCCCGTTCCCGACCAGCTTCCTGGTACGCGTCCGCCATCACCAGTCGCGCGGTATCGTCGGTCATCACGAACCCGTCCGGAGGGGCACCGTCGCGAAGTAGAAACGCGACCAGGACCGCGCGGGCCTTCGGGCCGAACAGAATTGCGCGGGCCTTTCCCCGGTGCGCCGTCTTGTGTCGGTCGGGGCGGTACACCCACACGTCCCCGGTGCGGTCGAGTTCCGCGAACGTTAGCGCGCATGCCTCGCCGGGCCGCATCCCGGTCAAGGACTGAAGTTCGATCAACGCGCGGATCTGGGTGCCGAGGTGCGGCAGGGTGGCACTGACGCGGGCGGAATCGACGGGCTTCACCGGGTCCGACTCTCGGGCCTTGGTGCGTCCCTTCTGCAACCCGCTAAGTGTTCGGAGCGATTGGTAGATCGCGACCGGGACGAGTTCCTGACTGGTCGCCCACCGGAACACGCGTTTCACGCGTTCGAGACGCCGGTTGACCAGCGTGCGGCACCAGTTCGCGTTGATCATCTCCTGCCGAACGGCGGCGAGGCCGCGTGGACCGAAATCCGCTGCTGGCGTGTGTCCATAGAGCCGTCGGAGGTGGAGAACGGATTGCTTGATCTCGCGGAGTTCGTCAGTGGGTTTTCCATCGGGGTGGCAGTAGTGGCCCTCGGCGTAACGCCAGAAAGCGAGAACGATCTCATCGACGGTAACGCGGGGTCCGGCAGGTCCGTTAGGTCGATCAGTTACAGGTGCGGTCGCGAGTTCGGCGATGAGCCTGCCGTACTCGGCGCGGCTCGCGGAGGAGTTGTAGGTGCCGAGGTAGACGTCGCGTCGTGAACCGCTTGTGGTGCGGATCGTGACGACGGCTTGGCCGCTGGGTTTGTGAAGACGGTAGGTGGGAACCTTCGGTGGGCGGGACATGCGAAAACCCCTTGTGCGGTAAAGTACCGCAGTTGCAGGCTTTCGGACCTCGCCCCGGAACGCCCGGAGGTAAGCACTAAAGGCTTGGGCCGATTGGACTTAGGACAGCTCCCCGACCTGGACTCGAACCAGGAACCTAGCGGTTAACAGCCGCTCGCTCTACCATTGAGCTATCGGGGATCAACATTCCTCATCAGGTATAAGCCCTCGACGGACGTCCGACAAGGGCAGTCCGGCGCGCTTTTAGCCCGAGGGTGCAGTACCAGGTTTGCAAGGGCGTTCGTCCCTCGGGCAGGGCAACACAGTTGTTGATTTTGGGTGAGTTGGTGGAGTTGGGTATGGGTTGGGCTCCTTCTTTGGAGTCTTGTAATGTGAGGTTCCCCAAGTTTGGTGGAGACGAAGGTAACGGTGCAGCCTCAGACCAAGGAGTTCACCGATGCCCCGTGCGCGAACGACGTACCCGGCCGAGTACAAGCTGTCGGCCGTGAAGATGATCACCGACCAGAAGCTCTCCGTCGCCGAGGTCGCGCGACGACTCGATGTCAGTTAGACACTGCTCCGCGTCTGGCGCAAGGCGGTCCTCGCCGGTGGCGACGCAGCCTTTCCTGGGCGCGGCAACCCGACGCCCGCCGATGACATCATGCCCGCACTCGCCACACGCGCCGGCGGCGAGACTGTCGTCGTCCCCGAGTAGCGAACTCCGTCCGAGAGATTTCTTCTTGATCACTCCCCGCGTGACAACACGCTCCCGGCGCGCCACCACAACACAGCGGCGACGACAGCACACACGCCCGCGGCGATCAAGAAGCCGCGGAACAACACCTCCGGCGGGACCGCGAACTCGCCACTTGCGAAACTCCACGCAGCGACCGGCCAGCTCACCACGAGCATCGTCACCGGGAGCAGCAGTCGGAACGCGCGCACGTCGCCTGAGCAGCGCACCGTGAGCCACGAACCCAGCGCGAGCACGAACGCGATCCCGGTCGAGGCGAGTACGGCTGCGGCCAAGCCCGCGCGGATACCGGCGTCCGCGATGAACGCCATCCCGATCGCGGCCACGGCGACTGCGGCGAACACGGTTCCGCGCTCCGCGTACGCCTGAACCTTCGCGCGCAATATCGCCCGGCGGTCGAGTGTCGTCGAGAGAAGTATATCGAGCGTATTGCGGAACCGCTCGCCTGCGATCGCGCCGCTCACGCCAACCGCCAGCGGAAGCAGATAGCGCCCCGCCGCGAACACACCCGCGCTCAACAGCAGCCACCCGCCTGTTTCCGTCGGGCCGGGTCGCGGCGCCAGACGTTCCGCTTCCGCCGGGTCGAAATTCCGCGTGAACCGGCCGATGAGTGTCCACGCCCCCCCGACGAACAACAGCGCCGCCGCGGTCGCCGCCACGACGCCCGCGACCTTCGAGGTGGCGGGCATCGCCCAGGCCGGGCGCCAGCTCACGCAACGCTCTTTCCACAATACCGGGTCGGCCGCGTCGAGCGGCGGCAGGTCACGCGGGGCGTCGTGTTCCGGTAGAAGCAGCGGTGGGTCGGCGGGTTTAGGCGGTTGCGGGTACGCGGTCACTGGCGGCGGCCCGGCGGTTGCGTCCCGCAGGCGCAGCGACCTCACTCCGTTCACCAGAAACACCACACCGACGAGCGCCTGAAGCAGCGGATAACCGAAGGCCGCGGCGTAAAACCACGCGTTGCTAATCGGGTCGCGTGCGACCACCGCGAGCACCCCGAACGGACTAGCGAACGCGAGCGGAATGAACGAGCCGCACACTACCACCGCGACTCGCCCGTACGCGCGCAGTATGGCCGAACGCAGGTCCGGCGCGTGACACGCCGCATTCACTCCGATTGCCACGCACAACACCACGGTCCCGGTCGTGATTGCGTAGCCGGCCGCGAGGAAGCCCACGTCCACACCGCCGTAGAGTTGCGTGATCATCAACACCGGCACCCCGGCCAAGAGCGCGGCGAGCACGAACACGATCTGCCCCACGGCCTTCCCGAACACGATCTCGCGATCGGTCAGCAGCGTGGTGAGCAGGAGCGGGAGGGTCCGCCGGTCCTTTTCCTCGGAAACCGCGGACGCGGCGAATGCCGGTGTGATGGCAACGACCGCAGCGAGCTGCGCTTCGAGCAGCACCAGCGCGATCGCCTCGGCGAATTTGGTGGCATCGCTCGGGGAGAGGATCAAGGATCGCGCGCGAAAAAGCTCGCACACCGAGAGTGGCTGGAACCAGTACGCAGCGAACGCGAGGAAAGTGAGGAATAGCGTGTAGAGGAGGACGAGCCGCACGCGTGTGGCCTGGCCGCGCCGGGCCGACCGGCGCAACTCCCACCCCGCGAGCGACCCGACCAGGCCGAAGTGCCACACTTACTTGTCCTGTAAGCCAAGCGCGACGCCGGCCTTCCCAAACGGGATCACGATGTTCGGCCACTCGCTCACGACCTTCACTTCTCCGGTGCGGTCGCCGGACAACTTCGTGTTCTGCCGCGCGACCCACATCCGACCCCAAGCGTGCCCGGCGCGGAACTCCTTCGGCAACTTGTCGAGCGTCGGGAGTTCCGCCCACGTTTCGTCGGCTTTGTCCATCGGCGCGACCGCAATTCGCAGTCGCACCGCACTGCCCTTCGCCCACACCTTCAGCCCCTCGTCCGCGATGCAGTCGGTGAATGACTTCGCCTGGTCGTGCTTGCCCTTCTCCGCTGCGAGTTGCGCGAGCCGCAGCACGGAAAAAGGCGAAATATCTTTCTTCGCTCTGTTCGTGGACACAATCCCGAGGGCCGCGTCGAGCGCCGCGCTTGGGTCGGTGGCCCAGTCGGCACAGAGGACGAGCGCCCGTACCTGACCCTCCACGGAACTGGGCCTCAGGGCCAACTTGAGAGCCTCATCGGGCTGGTTCTCCAGCAGGAACTTACCGACGTGAGCGAGACGAGTCGCGTCCGGTACCGGGTTGGCCGCGGGCGGCGACACTACCCGCGTCTTGTCGTCGCCCAGTGCGATGAAGAGCGACTGCGCGGACGCCGGTGTCGGGACGCTCTTCACCAGTTCCGCGCCGCGGCTCTTCAGGTCGTCGGCTACCTTCCGGGGCAGTTCGGAACTCTTATCGGCCCGGTGAACCTCCAGTGCGACCACCGCTTTGCCTTCGTCCTGCTCCGGTACCGTGAATAGCGCAACCGGGATTAGTTCGACGGCAAGGGACGCTTGCTCGCGTTTGACGAGTTCGCGCGTCAGGCGCCGGGCGAGGTGGTTCTTGAACTCGAAGTCGGCGCCCTGCACGATCGCGAGCGTCTGTCGGAGTTCGTCGAGAACGGTGTAGACGCGCTCGTTCGGGCGCATCTTGAGTTTTGTGTCTGGAACCCAGCGGATGCGGAACTGGTCGCGCGCCTGTTGCTCGTTGCCGCCCAGCGCGAGTAGCGCGACGGCCAGTTCGCCGGCCACCGCGTTGCGGGCGTGCGACGGTGGCGCCTTGCGGATCGCGTCGCGAGCGTCGGCGAACTGCTTCTGCGCGTCCTTGAGCTTCTTCGTGTCGTCGTTGTACCGAATCGCGTGTTCGCCGCCCGCGATGAACAGCAGCGCGGAACACAACGCGACCTCGGGCGGGGCTTCGCTCGCTGGCAGCGCGCCGGCTCCCTTGGCGAATTCATCCTGGCACTCCAGGATCAACCGGTCTTCTTTGCCCTCGGTCCGGGACTTCAGCAAGTACACCGCCCCAAACACGACCCCGCCAATCAGTCCCACCACAATCACCGCGAACATCGCCATGCGCTTCAACGATCGCGGCTCCAGTTCCACCTCGATCGCGCCCGCCTTCATCATCGCGTCCAAGCCGACCATCTTCGCGTCGCCCGCGTCCTGCACGTCTTCGAGTTTCTTGTTGGCGTCCTTCGCCATGCTCGGCAGTTTGGTGTTCTTGACGCGCCAGTCCTGGGCGTTCATGTCCTTCGGTTCGGGGATCTTGATGCGCTGACGGCACTCCGGGTTCGGACAGAGTGTGTTCTTCCCGGCCCGCGCGATTGGTTCGGTCCATTGGTGATCGCAGTGCGGGCACTTGACCGGAATGAGTTTCGCCGCCTCGTCCTCTTCGCCCTTTGCCTTCTCGTCGGAAAGCGCGGCGATTGCCTCGGCTTCCTTCGCGGCCATTTCCTCGGCTGTCAGTCGAACCGGTTTATCGTCCGGGACCGTGACCGGTTGCGGGATCACGATCTTGTTGCGGCAGGTTTTGCACGTGGCCGTCTTTCCGGCCAACTCGTCTTTCAGCCGGTACGAGTGCGCACAGTGCGGACAGTTAAACTCGATCGCCATGTTCGGTGGTCCCGCGGGCGCGTAAGTAAACGAAAGACTTGCTTCGCCATTATCTCGTGAATTGGCGGGAGAGGCAATCGGGGTGTTTCAAAGTAGTCGTGCGTAAGCTCTGAAGTGTCGCATCTCGGCACACTCCTACTTGGAATGCTTGTCAGAACGGCACGTCTTCGTTGTCTCCGAACAGGCTCGGGCTGCTTGCTTGCGGCTTTGGCTTGCGCCGCGGGGCTTCAGGTGGTTGCACAACCTTCGGCTTCTGCGCCGGTGGTTCTTCCACGATGTGGGGCTGTACGGTCGGAACTGCGATTGCCGAAGACGGCGCGACGGGCGCCGGCTTCGATACGCCAGGCAATTCGTGTTGCTTCTCCAGTGTCGATAAAATTGCGGTTGCGCGCGTTAGCACCGAGTCGGGTACGCCCGCGAGCCGCGCGACGTGGATGCCATAACTGCGTTCCGCGTTGCCCGGCTCGATCTTGTGCAAGAAGATGATTTCCGTGTCGCGCTCTTTCACGGTCACGTTGTAGTTCCGCAATCGCGGCAGCGCGGACGCAAGCTGTGCGAGTTCGTGGTAGTGCGTGGCGAACAGCGACCGGCAACGCGGTACGTCGTGAAGGTACTCGGTCATCGCCCACGCGAGCGAAACCCCGTCGTAGGTGCTGGTGCCGCGGCCGATCTCGTCGAGGATCACGAGGCTCCGCGGGGTCGCGTTGTTCAGGATGTTCGCGGCCTCCGTCATCTCCACCATGAACGTCGATTGCCCACGACTGAGTTCGTCGCTGGCGCCGACGCGCGTAAAGATGCGGTCCGTTAAACCGATCGTCGCGCTCTTCGCGGGCACGAAACTGCCGACGTGCGCCATTAGCGTGATGAGCGCGACCTGCCGTAAGAACGTGCTTTTCCCCGCCATGTTCGGCCCGGTGACGAGCCAGAACGTGCCGCCCTCTGGGCCGAAGGTCGCGTCGTTCGGGACGAACATGCCTGGAGGCAGAATTTGATCGAGAACCGGGTGCCGACCGTCGCGGATGTCGAGTATCGGTTCGTCCACGAGCACTGGGCGGACGTAGTTGCGAGCCGATGCGAGTTCTGCGAGCGCCGCGAGCAGGTCGAGCGCCGCGAGCACTTCCGCGGTGTTCAGGAGCCGCGGCGTTTGGCCCGCGACCTGATCGCGGATTTGAAGGAAGAGTTGCAACTCCAGTGCCTTGCTCTTGTCCTGCGCGCTAACCACCTTCTCCTCGTACTCGCGCAGGCCCGGCGTGTAGTACCGCTTCGCGTTCTTGAGCGTCTTCTGGTGCTTGTACTCGGCGGGCGTTTTCGTCTCATTCGCATTGGTGATTTCGAGGTAGTAGCCGTCGATCTCGTTGTAGCCGACCTTCAGGCTCGCGATGCCGGTGCGCGTGATCTCTTGCGCCTGATAGCGCGCGATCCAGTTCTTGCCATCGGTCGCGAGTGAACGGAGTTCGTCGAGTTCCGCGTTGAATCCCACCCTAATCACGCCGCCGTCTTTCGCGATGGGCGATGGGTCTTCCTCAATCGCTTTGTCGAGCAGTTCGCGAATGTCTGGGCACAGTTCGAGGCGCTTCTCCAGTTCTTGAAGCAACGGCGATCGGCGGCCCGCGAGTTTGGCCTTCACCGCGGGCAGTTTGCGTAGCGTGCGTGCGATCGCGGACAGATCGCGCGGCCCGGCCTTCGCGGTGGAGACGCGCGTGGTGAGCCGCTGAATGTCGGAACACGCTTCGAGGTGTTCGCGTACCGCCCGGCGAAGCGAGTGATCTTTCAACAACTCTTCGACCGCATCGAGGCGCGCGTTGATCGCGGTGCGGTCGGTGAGCGGCGCGAGCACGCTGTCGTGAAGCAGACGTGCGCCCATTGGCGTCACGCTGCGGTCGAGCACTGCGAGGAGAGAACCGTCGCGCTGGTTGTCACGGAGCGTGCGTGTGAGTTCGAGGCTGCGCCGCGTGACTTCATCCAGTGTGAGCAACGCGTCTGGCCGGTGCGGTCGCAACCGCCGGATGTGCGCCAAACTCGCCTTTAGCGTTTCCTGAAGGTAAATGATGACCGCGCCGGCCGCGACCAAGCACGGTTGCGCGTCCTCAAAGCCGAAACCGCTCAGCGTTCCGACGGAGAAGTGATTCTTGACCGCCGCGAGCGCGGTCGAAGGGTCGAACGTCCAGTCCGGGCGCGCGACGCGGCTCTTCGGCAGATGTACGCCCGCGGCCTGCGTAACGACGTTCATGAGCGAACTGGCGTAGAGGCATTCGACCGCGTTCAGGCGCGAGAGTTCGTCGGGGAGTCGCGGCGTGAAAACGTCGGTCGCGGCGAACGAACCGGTGGACAGATCGACCCACGCGAGACCGAACACCCCCGGCTTCACGGTGGCGAGCGCAACGAGATAGTTCGGCGCTTTTGGGTCAAGTAGAACGTCGTCGGTGACGGTGCCCGGGGTGACGATTCGGTTCACTTCGCGGTGAATGATTTTCTTCTTCGGGTCTGGTTCTTCCATCTGCTCGCACACCGCGACGCGGTGCCCGGCGCGCAGAAAAATCGCGAGGTAGTGTTCGAGCTTGTGAACCGGGACACCAGCCATCGGGATGGAACCGTCGCGCTTGGTGAGCGTGATGCCGAGTACGCGTGAGCCGAGTTCTGCGTCGTCCTCGAACAGTTCATAGAAGTCGCCGTTTCGGAACAGGACGATCATGCCGGGGTGTAGGTTTTTCGCGTCGTGGTATTGCTGCATCATTCGAGACATCGGCACACCAAATACGGGACCGCGGGCAGGTTCACTGGTTCGGAGTTTATCGGCTTGGCGGCGCGAAGGGAATGAAGGAAGACGGCGCCGCGAGTCTTGTTGTTGGGTTACAATGACGCCTTGGCGGTTCTCGAACTGAGGTGGACTGTGACTGACGACGCGAAGCAACTGTTCGTCGCGGACCGGGTGCAGGCACTGGCGGCGGTCGAACTGACCCGGCGCCACCACCTGACGGTCAAGGAGACGAAGCAGGGCGCCGGGTTGGATCTCCACGTTTACATCGGCCGCGAGGACAAAGTGTGCGTGCTGTTGTTCACGATGCGCAACGAACGGGCGTATTTCGCGTGGCTCGCCGAACCGGTGCTGGCGAGTGGTGCGCCGAAGTTGGCCCATCGCACCAAGACCGAGTGTGTGGAATTGACAGTCGAGTTGCTCGATCAGGTCGTTGGCTGGTACGACGCGGTCGAAACGGTTCTGATCGCGTGAGTGGTCACGCCGAGGTTTCGCGCACTTTCGCCATACTCACGACGTTGCCGCGACCGTGATATTCCACTTCCGTCATGAAACCGCGCATGAGCAACAGGCCGCGCCCGCACGGGCGTTCGAGATTTTCAATCGCGGTCGGGTCGGGCACGTCTTCGGGGTTGAAGCCGACACCTTCGTCGGTGATGCGAATGTCGAATCGCTCGCGCGTGACGTGGAAAACGACGAGTACCCGCTTGTCCGGGTCCATCTGGTTGCCGTGCTTGATCGCGTTGACGAGGGCTTCTTCGAGGGCGAGTTTGATAGAGAAGATGTCATGTTCGGTGTACGAAGAGGCCTGAAGCGCCACCTCAATCAGTTCCTGAACACGCCGCGCCTCACCCAGGTCGCTGGGGATGGTCAGCTCAGTAGCCATAGTGCGGGTGGCGCTCATGCTTGAAAGCCGCGAAGACCTACGAAAACGGAACACGGGGCCGGACGAGTGCGGTCCCGCGTTCCGAGAGAGCGAATGGTCAGAACCCTTGCAATCCGGCCTGCTCGTCCGGGAAGATCGTGAGAATCTTGTCCAGCTTCGTGATCTTGAACACGTCAAGGATGTCCTTGGCGATCTTGCACAGCACGAGTTTGCCCTGAACGGCCTGGAGTTTGCGGTGCAACGTGATCAACTTGCCAAGCGCGGCACTCGACATGAACTCGACGTTGCCGAAGTTGAGCAGCACCTTCCGCCGACCGAGTTCATCGACCAAGCGGAACAGGTCGTCACCGATCATCTGGATATTCTGTTCGTCGAGAATCTTCTTATCGACGAAGTTGACGACCGCTATGTCCCCAATGTCTTCGACTTCGAGCCGACGACGACGGGGCGCTTGGGAAGCCATAACACACCCTCAGCGGGGTAGGGGGAGCGAAAGCCAACCACACGCAGCGGTGTACGGCTAACCGTGTGGAGTAGGGAAATCATTCTGGTTCGGAGGCCATCTGTCAAGTGGCGCGGCGCGATTTACCGGCGCGGAACGCGATTATTCCGCACCCTCGCCCGCTGCGACCCGCTCCGATTCCAGGCGCGCCGCCAGCGCCAGCTCCGGCGCCAGAGATTCCGTCGCGGTCCGTTTGGTGTTCGCGGGATTGAGGCAGAACAGATCCCACTGCTCGCCGTCCACGCCCCACTGCCGGACATACCATTCACCGGTCTTGTCGTCCGGTTCTAGCGGGAACAGCGCGCACTGCGTCGGCTTGTACTGGTAGGACTCGCCGTCCTCGGCACCGATGGTGTGCAGCGTGCAACCGGCGTTGAAGAACACGCACCAACCACCGACCACGCGCACCATCGGCTGCCCGAGTTTCGTCCGTGCGCTCACGAACCCGTCGGACTCGATCACCTTTCGCGCTTCGGGGCGCAGCAGCGGGAACACGCGGGGCATCACCGACTGAATGACGGCTTGCTCGTCGGGACCGACGCTGGGTCTGCCGTTCCGGCAGCAGATACCCTCGCAGCCGCGGCCGAAGGAACAATCGAAGGTCGCGGTGTTCGCGTTCGTGAGGGCGAGCGGGAGGCTGGTCATTTTTCAGTGCGCTGCGTGATGAGTGATGGGCGGTGAGTACAAGAGCGAATGTACCACGAGAACGGGTGTGGCGGGGCGGCAATACCGGCAGGACCGTGCGAAGTCGCGCCGCGCATCCGGCACGCACGGAAAAGTCGCTAGCGGAATCGCGGGCGGTCTTTGGTCACGCGCGAAACTGCAAGCGGCTTCACGGTAGCGGAATCCCTTTCAACTCAAATGGCACATTCACGTCAACGAGCGGCGAAGGCGTTTCATAGATGAGCGACCAGCCCTTCGCGGTTGGGTTGCCAAAGCCGTTCTTCGCGTCCTCCTTGAAGCGGTGAATCACCACGAGGGGGGTCGTGCGGTCCGGTTGCGGAATCTCGTAGTCGTTGATCACCACCGCTTTGCCCTCCGGCGAGCGCAGCACGAGCCGGTTGTCGCGCAACCACCACTCGCCCTGAAAACTCTCGAACACCGGTTGCCCCTTCGGGTAACTCACCTCCAGTACGACCTCCCACATGTTGTCTTTCTGCTGGAGGCGCTTGAGTAATGTGGACACTTCGCCTTGCTTCTGCTTGTCTGGGAGCTTGCCGTCAGGCGCCTCGAACGCGAAACTCAGTATCCGTTCCGCCGCGGTCACGTTGAACTCGCCCGCCAGCGAGGTGATCTTTTCGCTCTTACGCGTCAGGCCGTTCAACCGCACTTTCATCTCGGTCGTGGCGTTGACCGGGAGAATCTGCGCGGAGCCGCCGTCGGCCGTGATCTTCGAACTGGGAACGTCGGTCACTTTGCTGATCTTCGGCGCGGAGTCGATCCGGTACACACGGAGTCTTGGTTCCCAGTGGACGAGGAGTTGCACCTCGTGGAAGGTGGTTCCCTGTTCGAGCATCGCGCGTCCAGCAACCTGTTGCGCAACAACGCGGAACGCGCCGCTCGTGGTGGCCACCTCGAGCGATCGGCCGCGCGGAACGAGTTCGACCCGCGATCCGCCGCCGCCGAGGGCAAGTCGTGTGTTCGTGGCGTCGGCGATCGTCTGGAGCGCCTCCCAGAGCGGTGCCTTGTCGAACCGCACAGCACACTGCGTTTTCAGCGCCGCGGGCGCGACCGTGACTTCGACGCCGGTCGTTCTCGGGAGTGCGTCGGCGACCTCACCGAGTACTTTCCCGGACTTGTTCCACGAGAACTCCGTCGGAATGAGTGCGTTTTTCGGTGGGTCCGCTGCCGTTAGCGCGACAAATGTGCCGAGTATAGTGGCTGTAATGGCGAGAAAACGCATCGCGGACCTCTGTACGGGTCGGTCACAGTCGTCGTGTAGACGACGCGTGAGCACCTACCTATCCTAACTGCGCACAACGAGCCGAGCTACTCGCGGTTCCCCGCCTCGCTTCCTACGCTCGATTTAACGAGGATTTCGCCGATGCTCGTCACACCAGACGTGTTGGCAAACAGCAGCGCCCGACTTCCCGACGACCTCGACCCGCAAGAAACCGCCGAGTGGCTCGAAGCGATGGAGGCTGTGCTCAAACACGGTGGCCCGGAGCGGGCCAAGTACCTCCTCGAAACGCTCATCGCCGCGACCGACCGAGCCGGCGCGAAAATGCAGGGTGGAATCACCACCCCCTACGTCAACACAATTCCCGTCGATGATCAGCCCGCGTTTCCCGGCGACCGCGCCATCGAGCGGAAGATTAAAAGCATCGTCCGCTGGAACGCGATGGCGATGGTGCAGAAGGCCAACAAGAACACGAACGTCGGCGGGCACATCGGCACCTTCGCCAGCGCCGCAACCCTGTACGAAATCGGCTTCAACCACTTCTTCCACGGTCGCTCGGCCGATCACCCGGGCGATGTTGTCTTCTTCCAGGGTCATGCCAGTCCCGGCATGTACGCTCGGGCGTTCGTCGAGGGCCGGTTGGACGAGATCAAACTCACCAACTTCCGCCAGGAACTGAAGCCGGGCGGTGGTGTGTCGAGCTACCCGCACCCGTGGCTGATGCCGGACTTCTGGCAATATCCGACCGTTAGCATGGGCCTCGGCCCGATCATGTCAATCTATCACGCCCGCTACAACCGCTACCTGCGCGACCGCGACCTCGCGAAAACGGACAAGGCTCGCGTGTGGGCGTTCCTCGGTGACGGCGAGTGCGACGAACCCGAATCGCTCGGCGCGATCAGCCTCGCCGGGCGCGAGAAACTCGACAACCTCACCTGGGTCATCAACTGCAACCTACAGCGTCTTGATGGTCCGGTGCGAGGTAACTCGAAGATCATTCAGGAGCTCGAAGGCGTTTTCCGTGGCGCCGGCTGGAACGTCATTAAGGCGATTTGGGGCACCGGTTGGGACGAACTGTTGAAGAATGACCACACCGGTGCGCTTGCCCGTCGCATGATGGAAGTGGTAGACGGTGAATACTGCGACTATGTTGGCCGCGACATGCGCACGGCAGAAGAGCGGAACGCGATCCCGGCGAAGCTGATTTCCGAGGAGGAAGACGCCGATCGGCGCGGTGGATACATTCGGGACGTGTTCTTTAACACACCGGAACTGAAATCGCTCGTCGAGCACCTGTCGAACCGGCAGGTCGCGGGCCTGAAACGCGGCGGCCACGACCCGCTCAAGGTTTACGCCGCGTACAAGACGGCGACGGAACACAAGGGTCAGCCCACCGTGATCCTCGTGAAGACGGTCAAGGGCTACGGCATGGCCGGCGACGGCGGGCAGGGGAAGTTCACCAATCACCAGCAGAAAAAGGTCGCTCTGAAGGCGTTCCGCGACCGTTTTGAACTGCCGATCACGGACGATCAACTCGAACACATTCCGTTCTACCGCCCCGCGGACGACAGCCCCGAACTCAAGTACATGAAAGCGCGTCGCACAGCGCTCGGTGGGCCGCAGCCGTTCCGCAACAACACGTTCACCCCGTGTCAGCCGCCGGAGCGGAAGGGTTTCGAGCGGCTCTACGGTGCTTCTGTCGAAGGCAAAACGGCTTCCACCACTTTTGGATGGGTCAACCTGATGACCCAATTGTGCCGTGACCCGAACATAGGCAAGTTACTCGTGCCGATCGTCCCCGACGAAGGGCAGACGTTCGGGATGCCGCCGATGTACAAGACGTTCGGCATGTACTCCAGCGTGGGCCAGACGTACACGCCGGTCGATAAGGGATCGCTGTCTGAGTACCGCGAATCGAAGACCGGACAGATCCTTCAGGAAGGGATCAACGAAGCCGGGTCGATGGCGAGCTTCATCGCGGCGGGCACCGCGTACAGCACGCACGGCGTCAACACCATCCCGTTCTACATCTATTACTCGATGTTCGGGTTCCAGCGGATCGGCGACCTCGCGTGGGCTGCGGCCGACGCGCGCTGTCGCGGGTTCCTGATGGGCGCGACCGCCGGGCGCACCACCATCAACGGCGAAGGGCTTCAGCACGAAGACGGTCACAGCCACCTGATGGCAATGACCATTCCGACGTGCCGCACCTACGACCCCGCGTATGCCTACGAACTCGCGGTCATCATCGAGGAAGGCATCAACGCGATGTACGTTCGCGGCGAGGAGTGCTTCTACTACCTCACCGTTTACAACGAAGCGTATGAGATGCCGGCGATGCCCGGCGAGTCGGTGCGCGACGGGATCATTCGCGGGCTGTACCCGGTGAAGACCGTGAAGCCGGACGGCGCGAAGCTCGAAGTTCAGTTGCTCGGCAGCGGCGTGATTCTGAACGAAGCGCTTCGCGCGCAGCAGGTCCTCGCGGAGAAGTACGGGATTGCCAGCACGGTCTACAGCGCGACGAGCTACCAGATGCTCCGCAAAAATGCGATCGAGTGCGAGCGCCACAACCGCTTGCACCCGGACGCGGCCCCGAAGGTGCCCTACGTCGCGCAGGTGTTGGGCAAGACGAAGGGGCCGATCGTCGCGACGAGCGACTACATGCGGGCGCTTCCGGAAACGGTAGCCCCTTATCTGAATGGTCGGATGCTCGCGCTCGGCACTGACGGCTTCGGCCGGTCCGAGACACGCAAGGCGCTGCGTCGGTTCTTCGAGGTAGACGCGGAACACGTCGCGGTCGCGGCGCTGTACGCACTGTTCCAACGCGGCGAACTCGACCCCGAGACCGTGAAGAAGGCAGTCGCGGACTTGGGCGTGAACCCGGACGCCGCGCACCCGTGGACCGTGTAAGCCGGTCTTTAGGGTGATCCGCTCGCTCCGCGAGCGGTGTGATACTTTCGTGAGAGCTGCGAGCAATACCCGGCCGCTGACTCGCGCGCGTCGCCCCGCTCGCGAGTCGGCGGACGACCCTGAAAACCGTTCGCCGGAGATGAGTTGATGGATATCGTGCTTGCGAACCCCGGTGAAGGTATCGAGGGCGGTACCGTCACGGCGGTTTCGGTGAAGGTGGGCGACGTGGTGAAGGCCGGTCAGGCGCTCGTGGAGGTGAGTACCGATAAGGCGTCGATGGAAGTGATCGCCGAGGCCGATGGCGTGGTCGAAGCCGTACACGTCAAACCCGGTGACAAGGTCGCCGTCGGCGGGAAGTTGGTTACAGTGAGTGGCGGCGCGAAAGCCGTGGCGCCGCAACCTACGCCTCCCCAACAACAGGGGGCTGACACCCCCCGCTCGCCTCAGACCCAGAAGAGTGCGAGTGCTTCAGTCGATATCGTCCTCGCCAACCCCGGTGAAGGTATCGAGGGCGGTACCGTCACGGCGGTTTCGGTGAAGGTGGGCGACGTGGTGAAGGCCGGTCAGGCGCTCGTGGAGGTGAGTACCGATAAGGCGTCGATGGAAGTGACCGCCGAGGCCGATGGCGTGGTCGAAGCCGTACACGTCAAACCCGGTGACAAGGTCGCCGTCGGCGGCAGACTCGTTACGATCAAGTCGAGCGCCGACGTAAGTATCAATCAAGAGATCTTTCCAACAGTCGCGCCTGTGCAGCACCCGAAGCAACAGGGGGCTGACGCGCCCCGTTCGCCTCAACCTGCGCTCGTGACCGGCACCAACGGCGCGACCAAGACGCTCATACCCGCCGGACCCGCGACGCGGAAACTCGCGCGCGAACTCGGGGTCGCGCTCGCGGAGGTGAAGGGCAGCGCACGCGGCGGGCGCGTCACGCTCGACGACCTGAAGGGCTTCGTAAAGAGCGAACGCCAGACCGTGAAGAGCGCCGGAGGCGGTGTGGTCGGCGGCATCATCGTGAACGCGTTCGCGCTCCCGCCGCTGCCGGACTTCGCGAAATACGGTCCGGTCGAAGTCATCGAAGTCGCGAAGATTCGCGAGACCATCGCGAAGAACCTGACTGCCGGTTGGCGGACCATGCCGATGGTCACGCAGCACGACATCGCGGACATCACCGAACTCGAAGCAGGCCGCAAGCGCATCGTGGATGCGCTCCCGAAGGGCGCCCCGAAGATCACGATGACCGTACTCGCGATCAAGGCGTGCGTCGCGGCGCTCAAGGAATTCCCGCGGTTCAACAGCAGTTACGACATGAACGCGGGGAAACTGATCCTCAAGAATTATTTCCACATCGGCATCGCGGTAGACACCGACGCGGGCTTGAAGGTGCCGGTGATACGCGACGCGAACAAGAAGACTATCCGCGACCTCGCGACGGAAGTGTCCGCAATCGCAGAAAAGGCCCGCACTAACAAACTCACCATCGACGAGATGCGCGGCGGCACGTTCACCATCACGAACCTCGGCGGCATTGGCGGCACGGCGTTCACGCCGCTCGTGAACTACCCCGAAGTCGCGATCCTGGGTCTGTCGAAGTCCACGATGCAGCCCGTCGTGAAGGACGGGCTAATCGTCGCGCGCTTAATGATGCCGGTGAGCCTGACTTACGACCACCGTGTCATCGACGGCGCCGACGGGTGCCGCTTTACGGTGCGCCTCGCGCAACTCTTCACCGATCCACTGCGTCTGTTAATGGAAACGTGAAACCCGTGTTTAGCGTGCGACCCGGAGGGGCATCGTCTCACTCCCGGTCGCCCGCTATACACGAGCACGAGAACGATCCTCTTCATTTCTTGCGTTTTTTCTTCGGCTTCGTCGGGCCGAGCGGGGTGTCGAGTGATTCCACCTCGCCGCGCACGCCCAGCAGGAACGAATGCACGTGAGGGATTCGCTGCGGCGGTAACCCGAGTTCCTCAGCGAGCGCCGGGAGCGTCGTCTTGAACCACGCCGTGAGGTCGTCGCGGAGCGCGTGCGCGAACACCGCGTGGTCGCGTTTTTCCTCGTCGAGCCTCGGCTTCCCTTCGTAGGGGTAATAGTCCGCGCCGAGGTACTTCGCGTAGGCGCCGCAGTCGCGGTGTTCGACGACGTACACGTCTTCAAACTTCCCGCCGGTTAACTCGACCACCACCTTCATGTGTTCTTCGAGCATCGCGCGCCACGGGCGGAAGTCCGGGCGCCCGCACTGCGGTTCCGGGTACTTTGCGATCTCGCCCGTCAGGCACAGCCCGGTCCCCGCGAACGCGATGTGGTAGTAGCGGTTCGTCAGGTTGTCGTGATCGAGGAACCGCACCAGGTCGTCCATGAAGCGGCAGTCCATGCAACTGATGACCAGGACGAACTTCCGCGGCGCGGGTCCGTCGTCGAGGTACGCACGCTGTGTGCCGTGAGTCGGCATGAGAACCTCTCGGTTGGTTGGTGTGAACCGAGTGAGCATATTTCGGCGGGGACGCGCGAGCAACCTGTTATCCCGCAGGCGTGTGAAACTTCGGAGAATCGGCGCGTTGGAGTATTCCGCCGCGCGCCGGTCGCGGGCATACTTTCGCTACTCGCCTTTCTCCCTGCCAGAGGGCTACCGATGTCTGCCGCTCGTCCGCTCGCTGCCGTCGCACTCACGGTGTCCGTGTTCGCGGTCGCGGTCGCGTTCCAGAAGGTCGATCCCGCACCGGTGCCGAACGTGGCGCCGGACCCGTCGCCGGTCACCACGTCCGCGCCGCAGTACTGGAAGGGTAATCTCCACACGCACACGCTCTGGAGCGACGGTGACGACTTTCCCGAAATGGTCGTCGATTGGTACAAGCGGAACGGCTACCAGTTCCTCGCGCTCACCGAACACAACGTACTCGCGGAAGGCGAGAAGTGGGTCGATGCCGACACGAACGCGAACCGCAAGACTGCCGTCACGAAGTACGCGAAGCGGTTCGGGGACAAGTGGCTCGAAACGCGCACCGCGAAGGACAAGAAGCAAGTTCGTCTAAAGCCGCTCGCGGAGTTCCGCAGTCTGTTCGAGGAGCCGGGGAAGTTCCTCCTCGTGCCGTCAGAAGAGATCACGCACAGCTACGCGAAGCGCCCGGTTCACATCAACGGCATCAACGTCCGCGACGCCATCAAGCCCATCGACGGCAAGGACGCGGTCGAAACGGTTCGCATCAACGTGCGGCAGGTGAACGAGCAGCGCACGAAGACCAGTCGCGTGATGATCGCATTTCTGAACCACCCGAATTTCCAGTGGGGCGTGCGCGCCGAAGAGATGCTGCTCGCGGACGAATTGCGATTCTTCGAGGTGTTCAACGGTCACCCCGGCGTGCGGAACTACGGTGACCCGCAGCACGCTTCGACGGAGCGCATCTGGGACATCACGCTCGCACTGCGGCTCGGCAAGCACAAGCTGCCCATCGTGTACGGCCTCGCGACCGACGACTCGCACGGCTACCACGAGTACGGCGTCGGCAAGGTGAACCCGGGTCGCGGGTGGGTGATGGTACGGGCGCCGTTCTTGACGGCTGAAGCCGCGGTGAAGGGACTCGAAGCCGGCGACTTCTATTCGAGCACTGGCGTCGTGCTGAACGAGATCACGCGCGACGGCGACAAGCTCAAGATCGCGATCAAGACCGAAGCAGGCGTGACGTACAAGACGGAGTTCGTCGCCACTCTGAAAGACACCGACTTGACGGGCACGCCGAAGGTGTTCAAGGACAAGGACGGAAAGGAGACGCCGGTGACGGGCGATTACTCCGCCGACATCGGTAAAGTGTTGGCCACATCGAACGACGCGAACCCGACCTACACATTCACGGGCAAAGAGCTATACGTTCGCGCGAAGATCACGAGTAGCAAGCCGCACCCAAATCCCTACGCGAAGGGCGACGTGGAAGTCGCCTGGACGCAACCGGTTGTGCCGTGACTCGTCGATCCGCCGGGGTAAACTGGCTGGGCTGACGCCAACGAACCACCCCGCCGGCTTACCCCGGCGGTTCGACGCGGGCGGTGCGGTAGCGGAAGTCGCAGTACGGTGCGCCCTCCATGATGGTCTGCGTGCGCTCGAACGTGATGTTAGGGTTGAACCCGTCAATCATCGCAGCGTCGCGCGCACACGAGAGCAGGCCGCCGATGTCCGCCAGACCGAGGCTCGCGTACATTTCAGCAAACCGGCATCGCGTCACGTCGAACTCGAATGCGTCGCTGTCGTCGCGCAGCACGGTCATTTCGAGCGCGCCGCTTTCGGTCCACTTCTCGATTGCCTGCTTGAGATGCGCGAGGTCGTTGCCGCTGACGGAAGCCGAACGCCCGGCTTCTTTCGCCAGGTCGCGCACCACGCCGCCGATGATTTCCCGCGCACGCGTGTCTCCCACTTCGGCCGCGAACGCCCGGAACAACGGGGCGATCACGCCCGCTTCGATTTCGCGCTTCTGAAGCAGGGGAAGTGGAGTCATGGAGTGCGTGTTCGATCGTGGATGCCCGCGAAACCGCAAGTAGCAGAACGCCGCTTGCGGCTTCGCGAGTACTCATGCCGCCTGTTGCGCCGGGCGAGCGCCCCACAGTTCGTTCAGTTCGGAGGCGTGGACCGCGTTTAGCGCCATCATGATCGGTGGCTGTCCTTCGGCGAGGAATTTCTGGTAGATCCGCTCTTCGCGCACGTCGCGACCGGATACCCACACGTCCCACGGGGCTTCCTCACACACGCACCCGAGGAACGGGCGCAACGCGCGGTCCACGAACCACACGCTGAACACCCCTTCGCGCCGCTGGACCTTCGGCCACACGTCCGGGTGCCGTTCCCACATCTGAAGGTACTCCTGTTGTACCTCCGCGATCCGCTCACGCTCGGTCGGCTCGACGCCCAGGAACACGAGCGACCATGCGACCCGTGAGAACGGCACCACCTCGGATGCTTGCTGCCCGCATTCGACCATGTGCGAGACCGCATCGAACGTCATCGACAAGTTCGGGCTCGCGCTCAAGTCGATGCGGATGTATCGCCCGAACAGCGGTTCGTGCGGCGGGTGCCGCTCGTATCCCCGCGCCCACACGTGTTGCGGTATGTTCACGGACGACTCCTTTCGTCGAGGAACAAATGGGTCACGCCAGAGGGCACGACACCGGTGTTTCAGATGTCTGCTGATAGCCCGCTAGTGCGAGCGGAGCAAGAAAAAACCAGCAAGAATTGCGCGTCAAGATCGACTTCAGAAACAGTCACAGTCGAACCGAGAAGCCGTTGCCCTCATCGTCGTTCGCGGTGCCGAACCACGCGGCCGGATCGACGCGGTAGTACGCCGCCAGCAGGGCGTACATCTCCGCGTGCAGTTCCTTCAGGTCCGCGGGGCGGCAGTAGAACGCTTCGGTTGCGTCCGCGAAGAACTCCATCTCGTCGTCGGCCGCGTGCGGCGTGAAAAACGTGTCGGCTTTGTTGTTGCGAATCGCGCGGCGGTGATCCTCGAACGCGACGGTCATCACGTACCGCCACCGCGTTTCGAGTGCGCGGTCACCGAGGTCTGGGACACTCGCGGTGATGCCGTGGGTGAAGTCGAGTTGGTGTGCGAACTCGTGAATCACGAGATTGTATCCGGCGTGCGGTTCGCGCCCTTCGGCGAGCACGGCGTCCCACGCGAGGAGCACCGGCCCGCGATCGACGGCCTGGCCGGCGGAAGGGGTTTCGGAGAGGAAATCGTCTTCCCAGTCGTCGCCCGCGACCGGCGTGCGGAACTCGGTTGGGAACACGATCACGTCGCGCACACGCGGGTAGAAGTCGCGTTCGGAACCGAGCAGGAGAAGTGCGGCTTGCGCGGCGATCGTGACCCGCATTTCCTCGGTGACGAACAACCCGCCGCGACCGCGCCACCTCTTCTCCGAAACGAGTACGCGGATGGCATTCCCGAGGCGTGCTTGTTCGGTGGGGGGAAGTCGCGGGTAGTGCCCGACATTCCGTTCAAGGAACGTGGTCCACCGGACGGGGAACGGTTCGGCGAGCAGTGTGCGCCGTCGTCGGTTGCGGAGCCAGGAGAACAGCATGCAGGCATTCTACCGCCCGGAACTGTCAGACGGGCGGCGCGCTCGCGACCGCTTCGGTAGGCGCCGGTGGGAGCTTCACGAAGAACAGCAGTATGTTGCGGCCGTAGTTGCGCACGTCCCACGCGGGCGGGTCGGGCAGGCGCTCCAGGGGAAACCCCTCTTCGGCCTGAATCGTTAGCACCGACTCGTTCGGCGCTTTGGAGAGGAGTAGATTCACGAGCGCGAGGAATTCTTCCGCCTTCTCGCTCAGGTCCGGGAACGGCGGGCTGAGAAACAGGTTCACCGCGTCTTTAGGCGGGAGCCAGCGCTCGGCCCATCGGTACGCGTCGGCTTTGAGAACCTGCACTTTGTCCGCGATGCCGAAGTCTTGCGCGTACTTCTGGATGTCGGCTGACTGACGCGGGTCTTTTTCGATGAGGCGCGCGGAAGTGGCGCCGCGGCTCACCGCTTCCAACCCAACGACACCGGTGCCCGCGAAGATGTCGTAGAAGACGCGATCCGGCACCGCGTTGCCGAGGATGCTGAACAGCGCCTCGCGCACCATCTGCGGGGTCGGGCGCATGCCCTCGTGAACCACGACGGTCAACTTCCGCCCACGTAGCGCCCCGGCCACGATTCGAACCTGTGTTTTTTCAAGCATGGTGTTCTGGACACGGTGACGATGAAGGGAGTTCGCTAACTCCCCTCAACTCACTATCCGCACCCAGCACACTCGCTACAAGTCCACTAGCACGAACTGTGCCGTTTTCCCCGACGCACCAGCGGACACAGCCGGCCTTTTCCCGACGCCGGGAGCAGGCTATAACGCTTTATCGGTTTCGGCCGCCTGTCCTGACTTGAGGAGGTTTTTTACGATGCGATCCGCTGCCTTCACCCTTGCCGCTCTGCTAATCGCCGCTTCGGTGGGATGGGCACAGCCGCCCGCGGTGCCCGGCGCGCCGGTCGCCGGGCAGTCCCCGCTTCCGCCCGCGGCGCCCATCGCCAAAGCCGATCCTAAACTCGACCCGTACCTCGTCGAGTGGGAAAAGAAGATGGCGAACGTGGTCAACCTGCGCACCGAGATCGGGCTCACCCGAACGGACGCGGTGTTCAAGAAGCCCGCGAGTTTCAGCGGCGTCGTTTTGTGCATGAAGCCGAACTACGCGGTCCTCCGGCTCGACAACAAGTCCGACAAAGACGATTACGAAGCCTACATCTGCGATGGGAAAGCGGTGTATGCGTACAACGGCATCGCCAAGACGATCACCGCGTTCAAGCTCCCGCAGGCCGGCGCCGGCGTGGACAACCTGATGCTCGACTTCCTTTCCGGGATGAAGGCGAAAGACGTGAAGGAGCGGTTCGACATCACGCTGTTCAAGACCGATGAGAACTACATCTACTTGGACATCAAGCCGCTGTTGGGCAAGGATCAGCGCGAGTTCAAGCACCTGCGGCTGGCGCTCTACGGGCCGGGGCCGAAGACCGCGGCGTTCGCGTACCTGCCGGCCCAAGTGTACATGCACAAACCCAACGACGATACCGAAGTGTGGATGTTCACCAACCCGCAGGTGGATGTTAAGGGTGTGGAGCCGAAGCATTTCCAGTTCGTGGAGATCAAGGCGCCGGGGTGGAAGTTCCAGGAGGCGCCGCCGGTGCCGATGGGCAACGGTGGAACGCCCGCGCCCGGCGGAGCGGTGCGCCCTGCCGGCAAGTAGTAAACGCCGTCCGATCGCCTGCTCTGGAAGCCCGTGAAGATTTCACGGGTTTTGTGCATTTTCTCACTTTCTCATTTTTATTCCGACCGGCGCGGCGTCACGATGTGGGGCAACCGACGGGGTTTTATCCCGCTCCGGCGAACGATTCACTTCTTTCCCAAAGGTGTTCACCATGCGTGCGATTCGGTGTCTGGTGGCGGCCGTGCTGGCCGCCGGTCTCGTGACGGTCGTCGCGGCCAAGCAACCAGTGGTCGGGTTCGGCGGCGCCGGCGATGTGAACTCGTTGGTGCTGACCAACGTGACCCTCCAGGAAGACCTGAAGGTAACCGACGCCCAGAAGACGAAGATGAAGACTGTCGCCGACAAGCAGACCGAAATCAACAAGGAGATGCGCGAAGCATTCACCGGAGGCAAGTTCGACAAGGACAAGTTCACCGAACTGCGCGAGAAGCAGACGAAGGCGGCCGAAGAGGCCAAGAAGGTAGTCGAGGACACCCTGACTGCGGACCAGAAGAAGCGCCTCAAACAGATTAGCATTCAGGTAATGGCTTTTTCCGTGTTCAACGACCCGGACGCCAAGGTCGGCAAGGGCCGAGGCCCGACCGAGGCGCAGAAGGCGATCATGAAGGAGGTTGGCGAGGCGCTGAAGCTGACCGACAAGCAGAAGAGTTCCGTCAAGGGCGTCACCGACGACTTCGCCAAGGAGAGCCGGGAGGTCTTCACGGACGCCTTCACGGGCGGCTTCGACGCGGAGAAGATGGAGGCCGCGAACAAGAAGGTGGACAAACTGCGCAAGGACGCCTGGACGAAGGTCGAGGCCGAACTCGACGGCACCCAGAAGACCGCGTGGAAGGGTCTCGTCGGCGAGCCGTTCGACACAGCGAAGCTCCGCCCGGTTGCCCCGAAGAAGGACTGACCACAGGACACCCCGCGAAGATTTCGCGGGGTGTCCTGGTTGGCGGTGCCATTGATTGACGCGCCTCGCGGCGCTTTCCATCGTGAACCGACCACTTCCTGACGCCACGTCTCGGTCGGGCTGTCGGCTCGCGAAGCCCAGACGTGATATCCAGATGCCGACACCTCCAACGCCTCGCGCATCCAGGTGACGGGCCATTTGTCGGTGTTGTCGGCGATGAACTGGAAGGTCAACTCGGCGGGTTGGCGAAGTAGGCGGCGGCTTTTTTAACAAATCCCGCTCGGCCCGGAGGCGTGCGTTCTCGGCCCGGAGGCGACGCAGTTCGTCGTCCGCTGGCGTCGGGTTGCCGTGCCCTGGGAAGGCGGCGTCGCCACCGGCGAGGACCGCCTTGCGCCAGGCGCGGAGCAGGGTCTCGCTGACATCGAGGCGGCGACCGACCTCAGCGACGGAGAGCTTCTGGTCGGTGATCATCTTGACGGCCGAGAGCTTGTACTCCGCCGCATACGTCGTTCGGGCGCGGGCCATTGGTGAACTCCTTGAGCAGAGTCTACACCGTTAACTTCGTGTCCACCAAACTTGGGGAACCTCACAGACCTACCCCCCTCCCTAAAGGGAAGGGGTCGGGGGTAGATTGTCTTCACACCCTAAACAGCAACCGCGCATTCTCCTCGAACACCTGCTCGTGGTGTTCCGGTGCTACCGCGTCCTTGATGAACTCGCGGTACGCGGTCATCGGCGCGAGCGGCCAGTCGGTGCCGTACACGAAGCGGTTCGGGCGCTCAGAGTAATTCATCGCGCGCCTGATTGCGTGTGCCAACTCTGCAGCGGCCTCGCGGCCGTCCTCCGATACGAACGCGCCTTCGTCGCCGACCATCAGACCCGACAGATCGGCCCAGACGTTCACGTTCTTGTAGATCACTTCCGCCGCGTCGGTCATCCACGGGTTGCCGAGGTGACACATCACGAACCGGCAGTCTGGGTGATCGACCGCGACCTCGTCCACACCGAGCGGGTGCGCGTATTTGAGTTTCGCCTTAGGTGAATACGTGTTGCCGGTGTGGAACATCACGGGCACGCGGTACTTCGCGGCCAGTTCGTAGTAGCGCCGGTAGTTCGCGTGCGCCGGCTCGAAGTGCAAATAGCCGAGGTAACCCTTCAGCGCGACCACGACCCCACTCGCGAGAATTAGTTCCACCTTCCTAAAGTGTTCGGCGTCGGTTCGCGTCGGGTCTGCTATACCGATGGGCCGCAGACCGGGCGCAAACGCAGCGATTTCCAGTGTGGTGTTGATGCCGAGCGGGTCGTCGTCGCCGGCGCTGGAGTCGCCCATCGCGAAGGCGTCCGTGATGCCCGCTGTCTGCATCTCGCGCCGCAGTTCGGCCGCGACGCGCTCTGGCGGTTCGAGCAGCAACGGGTTGAGCGAGCCGACGCCCGGCAGGTTCGGCGGAACGGCGTGGATGTGAACGTCGATCATCGCCCAGTCCGCGCGGTGGAGGTGCGTTATCCCGCTCAGTGTAGAAAAAACGGCTCGCCAAGCGGCTCGCCCCAGAAGCGTGTCTCTTATCGCGTGGGACCCTAAGGGCGCGACTGGCTGCCCTTAGGGGAGTTTGGTATTCGGCAGGGTCGGTGTCGTTGGCGTGCCGGGCACCGGCACGACGAGTTGCGGTTGGGCACCGGCCTGCTGGCGGAACCTCGTCATATCGTGCCGGCGGATCACGATGCCGTTATCGTTCGCGCCCGGGCCCATCGTGTAGACGCCGAACTGCCCGGTACTCGTTTCCGACAGGTATAGTGCCGACTGCCCCTGCGTGACGTACCCGGTCGTCATCATGAAGTGAACGTCCTGCTGCGCCTTCAGGCCGAACTCGGTGGTGAGATCGACTTCGGCCCAGCCGACGATCTTTCCCTGTGTGCGGTCGATGACTGTGCCGAGTAGTTTGCCGGCTTTGTAATCGAGGAGCCAGACGCCGTCGGTCTGGACGCGCGGATTCACGGACACCGCGCCGGTGGCCATGATGTAGTCCTGAAAGCGGTCGTTGGACGCCGCGACCACGGGCTTGGGTTGGCCGAGGTAGAACATGGCGGATGCCATGCCGACCGCAAGTCCGACCGTGACGAGACTCAGTGAACCCATTCCGCGCATCGTAATCCTCCGCGTGTTTCGCGACACCGTTTAGTGCCCGGCATAGCAGACCGGCGGGCGGTGTCTAGCCGAACTCCGATTCCCCTGGGCAACACAGTTGTTGATCTTGGGTGAGTTGGTGGAGTTGGGTATGGGTTGGGCTCCTTCTGTGGAGTCTCGTAATGGGACCGTCGTTGCCGGAACTGTTGGCGGAGTTGCCCGACCCGCGTGATCCCCGCGGGATCCGCTACCCCCTGGTGCCGATTCTGGCCCTGTGTCTGGTCGCGGCCCTGGCTGGATACACCAGCCTCACCGCCATCTCCCAGTTCGGACGACTCCGCAAGCATCGGCTCGCCCACGCACTCGGGTTCAAGCGGGGCACGATTCCCGCCGCCTCCACGCTCTCCGACCTGTTTCGCGATCTCGACGCCGAACACCTGGACCGACTCATCGGACGCTGGTTAACGGCGTCGCGAACGCGGTTGGTGTACTCGGCTCGTGGCTCGATGCCTTCGACTCGCGAGCGGAAGGTCTTGCTGCAGGTGCAGGCGACGCGGTATTCTCCGACCGTCAATTCGATGAAGACGATCTGTGCGTACGCGATGTCTCGA
>CAMDQN010000081.1 GCA_945905925.1 Singulisphaera sp. GP187 | reverse complement strand
GCAAGCAGATCAAGACACTGCTCTGTCCCAGCGACACCCCGAACACCGGCGGCTGGCCGGCGAACGGCCAGAGCGCGACCTACCACAACTACGCGGCAAACTTCGGGAACACGAGTATCGACGAATCCGCGAACTGGCAGGTGGCGACCTACAACGGCCTGACCTTCCTGGGTGCGCCGTTCACGCGCGGCCGGCCGGTGGCCTTCACCCTCATCACGGACGGCACGAGTTCGACGCTCCTGGCCTCCGAACTGATTCAGGGACAGCGGCGCGACTTGCGCGGCTGCACGTGGTGGGGCAGCGGGTCCGGGTTTGTCTCGTCGCTCCGACCCAACGATACGGCCCCCGACCTGTCGTGGGGCGACGCTTCCTGGTGCGATCCGAACCCCCCGAACCCGCCGTGCGCGTTTCGTACGAACGGGTACGTGTTCGGCGCGCGGAGCCGGCACTCGGGCGGGGTGAACGTGGTGATGGGTGATGGCAGCGTTCGCTTCATTTCCAACAGCATCCAACCGAGCGCGTGGCAGGCCCTGAGTACGACCCAGGGCGGCGAAATGGTGGCGGACTAACCTGATCATTCCTCACCGTTTTCGCCCCGTGGGAGCGCGCATGATTTTCAGACAGTCCTTCGTCGTTGCGGTCGGAGCGATTCTTATGGCCGCAGGTTGTGGTTCGGGGAACAAACTCCAACCCGTGTCCGGCACAGTCCTGTACAAGGGGGAACCGTTGGAGAGCGGTTCCGTGACCTTCTTGTTTACCGACCCGCCCGGACCGGCAGGCGGAGCCTTGATCACCAACGGTAAGTTCAAGATCGAGGCGTCGAGGGGGCTTGCACCGGGCACCTACCGGGTGCAGGTCAGTTCCCCACAAGGGGTCGGTAAGCGAACGCCGGAACAGATTGCGGCCGGCGCTTCGACCCCGGCAAAGGAACGGATCTCACCGAAGTACAACACCAAAAGCACGCTAACGGTCGAAGTTACCCCATCGGGTCCGAACGAATTCAGTTGGTCGATCGACTGAACACGACTCCGGGCCGAAGCCGGTGGTGTCGTGCGGTCCGGCCCGTCGCCAGAATTGCGCGACCTGCGGCTCTGCTTTCTTTAGACGTCAGCGCACCGGTGCGAGCAGCACGCGAAGCCCCTGGGCCGTAGGGGAATCGGTGCGGAACCGCAGTTCGCCGGCGGGCGCGGGGGCCGTCTGCCACCCGCGGGAGCGGTCCACTTTCACAGCCCAGCCGTCGAGTGCGCGCACGCGAACCTCGTCGAGCGCGAGTCGTGTGTGTGTGACCTTCGGGTGTATGGCGTCGAATGACGCCGGGTCGAGCGCGGGCTTGCTCGCGTTGATGGGAACAGCGGTTCCGGTCCACTCGATCGTGTCCTCTCTCTCTCCCGCTCGGAGCCACACCTGCACCCGCGCACCCGACTGGCTCCACCCGGCCACGTCCCGCCCGCGGATCTCCAACACCTTGACGTTTGAAATGTTGAACTCGACGAACGCGACCGGGTCGCGCGCCGCCCACGACACGGTGCCAGTCGCGTCGGCGCGAGAGGGGCCGACCCGCCACGAGGTGAGCGTTCGCACGACTGGCAGGTCGTCCACGCGGAGAGCCGGGCGCAGTTCCGCCGTCGCGCCGGGAACCAGTCGAAATGCCTTCACCGGGGTGTTCGGGTCGAGCTTCAGATCGGGAACGCCGGCGAAGTCGAGCCGCAGCGGGTCGGCCGGAAAGTCAATCACCCCGCCGCGCCCGACTTCGTCCAGGGTTACGCGGGTTGCGCGCAGCCCGTAGACCGCTTCCGTGTCGCCTTTCACAGTGTTGAATGCGACGCGTGGGAACCTCAAAACGGGCCGGCGCGTGAGCGGCTTCTTCGGCGCGCACTCCAACACGACCAGAAATCGTCCGGCGGTGAGCGCCTGGAAGTCAAGCCGCAGCGAACGAACCCCGCCTTTTTGCGGTGCCAGCACCCAGTCCCGCAGCGCGATGGGTGCGGCCGGCAGTTCGGTGGAGCGGACCGCGACTCGCAACACTTCGAGTTCGGCCGGCACGTCGAACCGCAGACCAGCGACCGTACCCTGTTCGACGCGCACGAGGTACGCGGCGGTCAGTTCGGCGCCGGCCTCGGTCACATCCCAGACGCACCCCTCGCGAACCTTGATGACGGCCGCGCCCCCGGCCCCTTCGCGCCAGCGTAGTTGAATCTGTTTCACCGCACCGAGATCGGCACCGAGGGTCGTGCGGTCGCCCCTGGTTTCGACCGCCTGCCGCCCGACCCGACCGACCACTTGCGGCTGGCGAGCCGCGCCCGGGAGCGATGCGGACAGCTTAGCGTCCGCGACCTCGGGCACGCCGAACCGAACCTCGCGCTCGGCGCCGGTGGGCGTCACGGTCGCGGAGAACCGGACTTCGATTTCGTGGCGCCCGGGTGCGGACAGCGCGACGGCATAGGTGTCCGGTCGCGGGGCCGTCGGGAACGCGGCGATACCGTTGACCGTGACGCCTTCCAGGCGAGCGTCGGCCAGTCCGAGTGACACCACGTTGTCACTCGGACGAAACGCGTACACGACGAACTTCGCGGTGACGCGCGCCCGGGTCTCGTCGGACTGCACATCGTACATGGCCGCCGCGACCACCGGCGCCGGTAGAGCCGGGCGGGCGGACGCGTCGAGCCGTTCCAGCAGCGCACGTGGCGCGATGATTTCTTCGCCCCCCTCCGCACCGGACACGATCAGAACGGTTGCTGGTGCGGGCTGCTGCGCGAGTGCGTTCAAGGAAACGAGCGCGAATCCCAGGAAGAGAACCGGCGCGACCACCGGAACACTGGCCCGGCGGCGCAGTAGGAGGCCCGCGAGTACACCGGCCAGCGCGACACCCGCCGTGGATAGCACCGCCCACCCGGCCCGCGCCCACCATGGCGGGCCGAGTTCCGCGACCGCGAGCGCGGCGCACACGGCGCCTGCCAGTACCAGCGCGCCGCGCACACGCCGCCGGCGCAGCGCCACGCAACCGAGCGCGACGATCCCCGCGACCAGTCCGACCGCAAGCGAGTCGGCCCCGCGCACCGCGCCGACCCGAACCCACGTGTCGTCCGAGCGGGTGACGAGCGCCGGCGGGCCGCTCACGAGCGGACCGCCCAAAAGCGGCGGCTCGTCGGTGGTCGCGTCCCACGGGCGCGCCGGCCAACCCGGAAGCGTGCCCCCGGCGAAGATCCACCACCGGCGCACCGGCGGGTCACCGGGGACCGATGGCACCGGACTCGCGACGCGCCGGGTTGGCCACCCGGTTGTCGCCGGGAGCCGATAGCGCACCTCGAACCGCACGATCGGATGCGCGGGGAGCGGAACGGGCAACGCGTCGTCCTCGTCGCGCCCGGTACACGCGGCCGGGTTCAGCCATTGCCCCGCGACACACACGCCGCGCACCTCCGCGCCCGGCGGGAGCCAGATTTTCAGCGATCCGCCACGCGAGTCGCGCACCGTTCCGCCGAACGCGACGATCACTTCCTCTGGGGATCGCACCGCGGTCACGAGGTAAGCGTCCGACACCGCGCCCCGAACGATCTCGCGTGTGCCCGGCTCGAGCCGAAAGACCCGGAGCGAATGGCCCTCCAAGTTGACCAACATCCGCCCGGTCAGAGCGGGGGCCAATTCCGCGCGCGTCGCCTGCTCCGCGCCGGGTAACAACGGAACCGAAAGCGGAGCGAAGACCTTGTCCGCGAGCGGTGCCCCGGGCGCGACCGTTTCGAGGACCGCCACGCCGGTGAGCGGGCGCGCGAACCGCAAAGCCCAAACCGTACTGCCCGCGGCGTCTGCCCGCACCCGCGTGACGACGGCACTCGCTCCGATGTCAAACGGAGCGAACAGCGGCATCAGATTCAGCAGTTCGGACGGAACCGGGACGGCATCAACCACCGCGTTCGCAGGGTCGAGCAACTTCCACGAGCGCTCCGCGTCGCGCGGGCCGGGGACAATCACCACGAGCGAGGAAAGCACTCCACCGGTCGCGGTGATGGTGAATCGCGTGGTCGCCGTCAACCGCTCGCCGGGTGCGTCGAGGGTAACGACCGCCTGGGCGGTCACCTTCGGGCGCGCCGGCATGAGGGTCGCGAAGCCGTCCGGTTCCTTCGCGCGAAATGAGAACACGGCCCGCGCATCACGAGGCGCGTCGAGCGTCAACCAACCCCACAATCCCGCCGGTGTCGCGCCCACGCCAGGCCGGGTGCTCACCGCCCATGCGGGATCGACCGCAACGCTCAACCATCCGTCGCGCTCGGTCACGCCGAGCACCGCGAACGCGGGGAACGGTACCGGTTCGCCGAACTTCACGCCCGCCCCGTGGAACTCCAACCGCAACTCGGCCTGCTGCCCCGCGAGCAGCGGGCGGGCGAGGTCGATCATTTGCCCCCCGGGCGCTGGCGGACCGATGTACGCGCCCAACTCGTCGGTTCCCGCTGCGCCGCGGTCGAGCACAAAGCCCGGCAGCGGGCGCACCGCGAGCTGGAACAACGGGCCGCGCACCACGCGAACGCGAACCCGTGCGACGAGCGCGGACCGCGCCGCACCGGGAGTCCACTCCAGCCGTTCGACGGTGGTGAACTCGACATCGGGCGCGGCCGTGCGGACCGCAGGCATCCGCCGAAAGGATTCGTCCACTCCGGCCGGGAGCAGCGTGCCGACGAGCGACAGCACCCGCGTCTGGTCGATTGCGCCCGGCGGAGGGTTGACCGCATCCGTGAGGCGATAATCGCCAGGCGCCCAGGAGTCGATCTTCAAACCCGGCGCGACCCGCAGTTCCACCACTTCGTTCTCAATCACTGCACCGACCGGGCGAACGGCCGGGAGCGGCGCGTCCGCGAGGCGCGCGGGGTCGGGCAGCGGCGCGACCGCGTTGATGAGAATCTTCCCACCGGGGCCGGGCTGCCTCAGGCTGACGCGCACGTGCCGCGGACCGTTGGGTACGAGCGGCGGATCGACAACCCACCCGGCCCGGTTGTTCGCGATCACCTCCGTGATGCGCAAGCCCGCGTCGGCGGTGAACGTCCATTCGCCCACCGACCCGCGGGTCGGGTGCAGTTCGTACTCGAATGCGGCTGTGAGTTGACCGGGGCTAAGTTCGTACTTCGCGACGAGTGCGGCCGTCGCGCTCACGGACGGTGCGCCGCCGGTGCGGACCGCGAACTCCAGTTTCGCTCGCCCGCCGAACCGCAATCGCCATACGCGCCGCGCCGGTTTGCCGGACACCTCGAACGGGCCGGTGAGTAACACGTCCGCGGACGCGGTCGGCACCTGCTCGGCGGGCAAGTTGAGTTCGAGCGTGGCGGTCAGGCACAGCGGCACACGCAACTCGAACCGGCGCTCGCCAGGCTCCATCGTGCCCGTCAACGACCACGCGAACCGCAACGCGCGGCGCCCGTCACGGTCCACCCACACGGCCGGCGCGTTCACGTTCGGAACCGGAGTCGGGAGCACGGCCCACACCGCCTCGGCACCATCGGCCCACTTCGCGCCAGCCACCGCCAACTTGAGCGGGTCGAGGGACAAGAACCCGGTGGCGCCGCTCGCGTTGAGAACACCGAGTTCGGCCGTGCCGGTCAGGTCGCCGCCGTCGAGTTCGGCCGTGTAGGTCGCGTCCACGACCCGCGCGCCGTGCTTGGCCTGGTGAACCGCGCGCCCGGCGGCTCGCACTTTCGACTCAAAATCCGATCGCGGCATCCGCACGACCGGACCGGGTTCGAGTTCCTTGAGCAACTCGGGCAGACGGGCGTCGGTGCTACGAATGCGGTGGATGGGGAACGGGTCTTCGGCCGGTACGAGGTCGAGCGTGCTGCGGACGATGGCGTCCGCGGGTGGGCGTGGCACCGCTCCGAGCGCGGTCCCGACCGCGCACACACAGACCAGAAGTAGCCAGCCCGAACGGGGCATTGGGACTCCAGAAGGAAGACAACCCACCCCCAACCCCTCCCTGCAGGAGGGGAGGAAGAGTTCCGCGCACTGCAAACGTGGTCCCACCCGCGGAGGTATTGTCTTTCTCCCCTTCCCTCTCAGGGAGGGGGTTGGGGGGTAGGGTCCGTGCCTACGACCCGCTTCCCGTCGGCGCGGGAGCGATGGTACTCCCGGGGCGGCTCCGCCCGGCCGGCCCGGCCGGCCCGCTCACGGTCGGTTCCGGGAGCGTCCGCGTGAAGCCCGGTAGATATCGCACGCGCCGGCGAATTACCCACCGCACCAGCGCCTGCGCGATCACCGCGACAATCGCGATCACCAGCCCTGGTTGCCCGGCCGCGACCACTTGCGCCGCCGGCTGCGGGTATAGCACGACCGCGATCCCGAACACCCCCCCCAACAGCGTGACCACGACCCCGGCCGCGACTGTGTTCAGCCACGTCAGCAGCACCACCACGAGGAACACGACCAGCGAACACACGATGGCGAGCGCGACCCACGGGGCGCGCGCCACGCGGATCGCGTCCGGCGCGGTCTGTCGAGCCGCGAGCGGTTCGCCCTCCTGCGCGGAGGCCCACCCGCCGGCGTCCGGTTCGCCGCCGGAGTTGAACCAGCGATCCAGGTCGGCCCTAGGCGTGGCCGAGGGCGCAAGAAGTGGCCCGCGCCACCGCCACCGCAGTTCCGGTCTGGCGCGATCGCTGAACAACAAAGGAGCGGAACCGGACGCCTCCGTGACGAGCCACCGGACCGAACCTTGGTACACGGCGGAAGTCAACCGCGGCGGTTGGTAGACCGTTTCGCTGAGTACCTGGCGCGAACCGGGCAGGGTGTATTGCAACTCCAACACCAGGCCGCGCCCGCCCGGAACGTCCGGTAGATTCACGTGGAATCGGCGCCCGCCGTCCGCTTCGCCCACAGGCTGGAGTGCGGCGCCGACACCGTCGATGCGGGCCGTCGGGTTCGGGCCAATCGCGCCGGGCAGCCACACCTCGACTGCGGGCGCGAGCCATCGCGACAGCCGGAACCGCGCGCGGTAGCTCACCGCGCCGTCCTCGGTCGTCCCGGCCTCGATCAGCGTCCGCTCGACCCACACAGACACCGCCGATTCCGGGGTCGCCTGGCGTACCTCCAACACGAGTTGGTGCTCGGCGGACGCGGCGAGGGTGAGCGCCGGGAGCGTGTCGCGCCCTGGCGATACTTCCGGCGGCAGTTCGCGCCAGCCGGCCGCGGCGGTACTCACCGTGCGCCCGGTCACGCTGCTCACCCAGACTCGCACGTTCGCCTCGGTGCGAACCGCGTCGGTCGGCCAGAGCAGCCCAACCGGGAGCGACAACGGCCCGTCCGCATGTGCCGGAAGCCGCAGCGCGAAGCTCACAGAGATCGTGGCGATTTTCGCATCAACCGGCGGCGAGTACGTCCAGATGCCCGGCTCCGCGAGTTCGAGCGCCGGTGCCTTCCACCCGAGTGCGTCGAGTGGCCCACGGAACCGCACCGACTTGGGAAGCCCCTCGGGCGCGCGGAGCCGGAACTCCTGTGTCACCACGATCTGCCGCTCGCCCACCGTGACCTCGGTTTTGATGTCGGCGGTCACGTCCGGGCGGTGCGGTTGCCAGTTCAGCGAGGCGCGCGTGAACCCGAGTTCGGCTCGGGCGGTGACCGCAACGACGACCTTGGGAGCCTTCCCGTCCGCGCCGGGCACGGCGGCGAGCGGCACACCCCATGCGGCTGGTTGTTCGTCACCGTGCCCGGTGCCGCGCAACTCGAAGCCCTCGTGTACGCTCGCGGCGATCACCGCGTCGCGCTCCACGGCCTTCGGGTAGCGCGGGAACGGGACGACCGCCTTGCGCGCGCCGGGGGCGTGGGGCACCGTGCCGAGCAGCACCACGCTGAACGGCAGTTTCGTCGCGTTGGCCAGGCGTACCGTGACCGTCCCCCACGCGCCTTCTGCTTTTCCCTGGCTCACGCCCTGCACGGTTTCGGGATCGAACTCCGACTCCAGCCCACGCCACTCGGCCGGCACGTCGATGGTGATCGCGTCCACCTCGGTGCGGATTGGCTTGACGGCGATTTCGGCGCGAATCTTCCAGCCCGCGTCAGTGAGTTCCAACTTGTACACCGGGCGCACGCGGACCGCGCCTTCTACCGGCCACGCCTCTACGGTGAGAAGCGGTACGGTCACCGGGGTGGCGCCGGTCGGCCCGGTGGTGAGGCGGAACAGCGCCGCGCTCACGTCGTCTTCGGGCGGTCCTGGGAGTTCCGCGCGCCGCAGGTCCGGGCCGTGTTTGAAGACGAACCGGTTGTGCGGTCCGGCCTTCACGTTCACCGTGCCGGTCTGCCTGAACACGTCCAGCACCGCGAATGGCCCGACCGGGGACGCAACCGACTTCGCCCCACCGGACTTGGGTCGCGCCTGGCGCACCACGGCGGTCACGACCCAGTCGGTCCCGGTCGAACCGGAGGGGAGTTCGATTTTCCACACCGGCTTGTTCGGTTCGGTCGGCCTCGTCACCACGGGTTGCTGCGTCGGCCCGGTTTCGCCCGGCGCTGCGACGCGGTCCACGCTCACGTCGGCGGTCGTGGGGGCAACGAATTGCCACTCGCGCGCCGGGCCACGAACCTTCACCTTCGCGGTGGACTCCACGAAGCCGTCCGTCAGCACCACCGTCACGTCGATGTCGGCGCTCTGGATTTGGTCCGCCGGTTGCGCGACCGACGCGGGCGGATCCCAGGTCACTTCGAGCGATTCGACCGGGCCGAGCGGAAGGCCAGCGTCGCTGCCTTTCGGCGCGAGCTGCTTCACTTCCACTGCGACGCGCCGCACTTCGGTCGGCTTCGTCGGGTCGGGTGTTCTCGTGGTGAGGGTGATGCGCGGCACGCCGGGCGGGTCGAGCGTGAGTGTGGTGATCGGCGCGCGGGGCAGTCCGAGGTCGAAGCCGATTTCCGCTTTCGCGCCGCGCGCGGTGACGGGCGCTTCCACGTCGAGGATAAGAGCGTGGTCGCCGGCGGTTTCCACGAGTACCGCGAACCCGTCTTCGGCGGTGTCGAGCACGGGCAGTTTCGCGCCGTCGAGCGAGGCTCCAACCAGGAACGCTTTGCGCCCACCGAGGGCGACCGCGGTGTTCGTCTGCGTGGTGCGGAACGTGTACGTGAGTTTGAGCACCGCAACGAGTTGCTCGCCGCGCTTCTCGACGCGCCCGCGAACGGCGCACCCGCTCGGCGCGACCGGCTTTCGCGCGGCGAGTTCTTTCTTGAGCGAATCGACGCGGTCGAGGAGCTTTTGGAACTCTTGTGGCGTGAGTGTGACGCGCTCGCCGTCGGCGGGGTCGAGCCAGAGGAACGTGCCGTCGGGCAGTTTCACGACGAGCGGCTTGGCGTCGGCCTTGTCGGTCTTGGGCGGGTCGGCGATCTTCTTGAGTGGATCAACCACGGGCGGCTGAGCGGAGAGCGCGACTGCCCCGGTCAGGAGGAGCGCGAGGGCGAAGGCCCAAAGACCTACCCCCCCGGCCCCCCTCCCGAAAGGGAAGGGGGCCGGGGGGGCAGGTTTGCTTTCGCGCGGCATCTGTGGCACTCGGAGACGGAACGCCATCTCCGCTCAGTATACCCAAACTCCGTAGCCGATCCGGGCCGTCAAATGGGAATCGGTTCGCGCGCCGCGCCGCGCGACCCGTACACGTCATCCGCACTGCGCGACCCGCACGCAAGGAGCGTGCCTACCGCGACCGCCTGAAACACGAACGCGATGGTGTGGGTGCCGTACACCATCGCGAGGTCCGCGCCACGACCGCCGAGCAGACCCGGTCCGGCCATCAACACGAACGAGCCGACCAATACGCCCACGATGAAAGCACGCACTTTGCGCGACAACTCCACCACCGCGACCGCGTACGCAAGCGCCGCAAACGGCAGCAGCAGGATGGTCGCGTGGTGCTTCCAGGTTCGTTCGCTGAACAGCAACATGCCGAGGCAAATTAGCCCGCACTCGGCCGCGATGCGCCAGCCCTGGCGTGTGTCGGTCGGCCCACGAACCGGCGCACGACACAAGAACATCACCGCGAGTGCGAAGCAAGCCGTGAGCGCCTTCACGACGACCCACGCAGCCGGGCGCCCGATGTCCGCGAGGTTGTGGTACTCGCCCGGTGTGGGGAGGTCGCCTTCGGGCGTCTTGAGGTACACGATGTACGACGGACTGTGTGTGAACAGCCGGTACACGAACCCGGTGATCGCCTGGTTCGGGTGTTCGGTCGTGATTTCGCCCTTCAACAGCGGGCGCTCGACCATGAGCGCGTACCAGTCGGTCATGAGTTCGCGATTGCGGTCCCAGCCGAACGCGAGGCCGGGTACCACCGCGAGCCACAGCGCGAGTCCGACGAGCGTCGCACCGAGCGCCCGCCAGCACCGCTTGTACGCGAAGTACGCGACGAACAGCAGCGGCGTCACCTTGCACGCGACCGCGAGCGCGAGCGTCAGCCCCGCGAGCGTGTCGAGCCGGCGGCGGAACGCTTCGAGGCACCCGGCGACGAGGAACAGGATGAAGATGTTCACGTTGTTGTGCGACAGATCGCCGAGCAGCGGCGGCAGGCACAGGACGATCGCGGCGCCTTTCGCCAAATCTCTTGGAAGGGTCGTAAGAGAAGGGGAGAAGGGGCGAAAGGGTGAAAGGGAGACAGAAGCCGAAGACTCCTCGCTCGCAACACGAGCCGATTCCCCTTCTCCCTGTCTCCCCTTCTCCCCTTCTCTTACGATCCCCTTCTCTTCAAGGAGCCGGAACACCCACACTACGGCCAGCACCGCGAGCAGCACCTTCGCGTAGAACCACGCGAGCGCGCCGACCGTGGGCGGCAACATCGTGAACGGGCGCAGCAGCACCGCCATGATCGGTGGGTTCGGGTACTCGTTCCGTCCGACGTAGATGTTCTCACCGGCGAACACGCCATTCACCATCTCGCGCCAACGCAGGAACGCGGACCGGCTCTGCTGCCCGGAGGCACTCGGCTTGTCGATCTTGGCCGCGTACTTCACGCTCATCAGCACCACGACCACGGCCAGCGCCGCGAGGAACGCGGTCCGCAATCGGCGCGGATTCGCGGCGTGAGTGACGCGGAACCAGGTGGTGAATCGCGAGAACGACAGTACGCGCACGAATCCGCCTCCATGCGGGAAGGAGCGACTCGCGATGATGACGGATATGGGCGCCCGCGGTCAACCCGAAGCGGCTACTTCTTCGGGCCGTGTTCGCGCGTGACGACGGTATGGACGATGTAGCGCCCGTGACCGCCACGGCTGCGGAACACGGTTGGCTGGTTGAACGGGAACTCGTCGGGGTACGGCGTTGCGACCGGCATCAGGTCGCGCGGCGGGTCGCGCGGCGGCCCGGTCCACATCACGCGCTGTTCGTCCCTCGACGCTGATAGCACAACCCACTCAAGGTCGCTGATGACGAACCGGGCGCGCCCTGTCTTGTTCAGGTCGGCTAGTTCGCTCATCACCTTCGCGCAACCGCTCGTTTCATCCGTGCGATTCTGTCCGATGGACATGGCCGTGTTCACGTGCATGAACCGCACGCCCGGCTTCAGGTTCATCGTGAGGTAGATCGCGTGCGGCGAGTCGAACCACGCGATCACCTCGTAATCCTTCGCACCATGAGATCGCAGGAACTCCGCAACCTCGGCGAGTTCCTCCCAGTAGATCACCGCCTCGTGCGGCGGGTGCAACCGGAGCTTGTCCCACAGCGCGTACCGTTCGTTGTCGGTCAGGTCAGGGCACCAGCACGTCGGCCACAGCCGCAACCGGTTGGAATCGAAGATCGGATGTCGCGGGACGTAGTGTTCGCGGGCCTTCTTGGGCATGTTGTCCAGTTCGTTTCGCGCGCCGGCGTTGTGGCCGGCGAGGGACCACACGCCAGTGGTTGCGACGAGCCAGAGCAGCACGACAACGACCCACGTCCACCGGTGCGAGGCCCAGACGCCGAGCATGAGGAGCGTTTCCGGGATGTGCGCGTACTCGAACCCTCGTTGGAGGAAAAACGCTTGCGCGACCCACCCGAGGTACAGCCCACCCAGGACGCCGCGCGCGAACCGCGAGTCCGTGCCGGCTTGCTTGTCCCACAGCAAGCGCGGCAGCCAATGACCGACGAAGCCGGCGCGCTCCGGGCGCGCGTTCGCGGCGACGCGGCCCGACCACGGGGTCATGTCCAGCACCGACACGAGCGCGAGCGGAACGGTCAGGAGAAGGCCCAAGCTCCACGGCGGGAACCAGTAGAGTTGTTGGCCTTCGCGGTCCTCGCGTTCTCGCTCCACCAACTCCAGGTATCCGGGGTTCCAGTTCGTGAACACATCGACGAACGGCGCCCACGTTCCGTAAGCGAACAGCCAGGCCACGCCCGCCGCGCCGACGACCAAACCACCGAGCAAGTTGCCGAGCAGGTCCGCGCCGGCGGCGCGCCACGGGCGCGGGTGTTCGCTCGCGAGCCGCCGCGCGGTGAGTACCCACACCGTCGCGGCCATGATCACGATGTGTGGCTTCACCCACAGCGCCGCGCCCCACAATAGCCCTTCGAGGAGCGAGGGGCGGAACAAAGACGACCCAACCCCTCCCCTAAAAAGGGAGGGGCTTAAAACCAAAGACGCTTCACGGTCTGCTGTGTTTGGCGCTGCTCCCCCTCCCTTTTTAGGGGAGGGGGTTGGGGGGAGAGGTTCTTCGCGCCCCATCCCGCGGCGCACGCGCAGCGCGACCGCCGCGAGGCCCGGTAGCGCCATCCAGGTGTCGCGCTGCGCGTGCGACATCTCCACCGTGAATGGGTAGAACACAGCGACCCCCGCGATCATCCACCAGCGCGACGCGAGCGTCGCGCCACCCCATTTCGCGATTCGGTCGAGCAGGCAAACGATTCCAGTAACGATGAGCAGGTCGGCGGCGCGCACCGCGACCACGCTCTCGCCGAACACCCACTGAATGACCGTCAGCGCCCACACGAACCCGGGCAGGTTGGTGTCGAAGATGTCCTTGTAGTGAGTTCCGCCGTTGAGGATGTTTCGCGCTGCCATCTGGTAGAGCGTGAGGTCGCACCACGGCGGCGTCCGCAGGAACAGTGGCACGACGACGACGAGTGCGACTAAGGCGACAGCCCGCGCCAACCAGACCGACCGCCACGGACAGCACGGGGAAAAGGGCATGAGGTGCGCGAACGAATCAGGTAGGGGCGGTTGCGTCCGGTCAGGATATGAGGTGCTCGCGCCGCACGCCAGCAGCGTCAGTACCCGTCTTTGTACTTGAACCGCGCCCGGAGCCGGGGCCACTGGTTAGCGTTGGACCCGCAGAGGCCATCAGCGAACCTGCCAGAACTTCTCTGGCCCCTGCGGGTCCAACGCTAAACTGCGGCTCTGTCCTCTGTCCTCTGCTACTTCAGCCACTTGTCGCCGAACTGCATGTACACCTTCCAGTCGTCGGGCGTCATCGCGTGCTTGCCGGCGCGGATGAAATAGCCGAGACGCTCGTCGCTCAGTTTTCCCTGCTCGGGCACCTTCGCCGCGACCGGTTTGTCGTCGCCGTAGAGCTTGAACGCCGGCGCCGCGGCCGTCAGCACGTCGAACTGGCCCGGCGGGTTCGCCCACTGGTCGTCCTCCGCGTTGGTGAACAACACCGGGCGCGGGGCGCAGATCGCCGCGAGGCAGTGCTGGTCGAACGGCAGTTTCGTGGTGTCGTCGCCGAACCAGGTGAACTTCGCGCAGAACCAGTGCGGGAACGCGGTTGTGATGCGCTTCACGGTCTCGGCTTTGGCGTTCTTGCTGCGGCTCGGACCGGCACCGCCGCAACCGGACTGGTGCGGGATCACCACCGCGATTCGATCATCGAACGCACCCGCGAGCAGCGCCGTTTTGCCGAGGCGCGAGTGACCGACCACCGCGAGGCGCTTGGGGTCGATGCTCTTGTCCGTCACGAGGAAATCGACGGCGCGGTGACAGCCCCACGCCCACCACATGACGGTCGCAGTTTCGGAACCGCTCAGTTCGCCGGGCGGGAGCGGCATCGTCGCACGCATCCCCTCTTTCACGTTCGGTCGGTCCGGTTGAATGTCGCCGCAGTAGAACGTCGCGACCGCGTAGCCCTTCTCCACGATTTGCTGAAGTGGCCACGTGTCCGCCTGCTTGCCACGTCCTTCGGCGGTTGCCTTGTTCGTCCCCTTCTCGACGCCCGGACCGTTGCCCGGCACCCACACGGTGGGGATACGGACCTTGTTGTGCGAAGTGACGAGATGGTTCCCGCCGAAGTTCGGACCGACGAAGCACGCGGCCGGCGTCTTCCCGTTCGGCACCGCGACCAGCAGGTAAATCTTGGGCCACTCGGGTGGTCCGAATGTGATTTCCACTTCGCGCAGCGTGCCCTTGCCGTCGAGCGCCTTCGCGTCCTCGAACAGCACCTTCGCGGTGACCTTCTCCGGCTTCGCGGGGAACTTGCCGTACATGTAGTGCTCGAACAGCGCCTTCAGTTCGGGCCGGCGTTTTTCTTCCCAGTCCTTCTTGGTGGTGATCTTGGTTCCGTCGCGCATCGTGAGCACGTCCGGGAATTCCGCGATCGACGGCAGTTTGTCCGCTTGCGGGAGCGGCTCGGCGGGAGCGGCGACGACACTCATGGCGAGGATTCCAAGGCTGGCGAGGGAGAGGCGCATGGAAGTACTCCAGGGAAGGGGGTAAAGACACAGAATAGGTTAGCCGCAAGCCGAAGGCGAGCGCGCCACCTTCACGTGAAGGTGGCGCGCTCGCCTTCGGCTTGCGGCTAACCTATTCTGTGTCTTTACCCCCTTCCCTGGAGTACTTCCATGCGCCTCTCCCTCGCCAGCCTTGGAATCCTCGCCATGAGTGTCGTCGCCGCTCCCGCCGAGCCGCTCCCGCAAGCGGACAAACTGCCGTCGATCGCGGAATTCCCGGACGTGCTCACGATGCGCGACGGAACCAAGATCACCACCAAGAAGGACTGGGAAGAAAAACGCCGGCCCGAACTGAAGGCGCTGTTCGAGCACTACATGTACGGCAAGTTCCCCGCGAAGCCGGAGAAGGTCACCGCGAAGGTGCTGTTCGAGGACGCGAAGGCGCTCGACGGCAAGGGCACGCTGCGCGAAGTGGAAATCACATTCGGACCACCCGAGTGGCCCAAGATTTACCTGCTGGTCGCGGTGCCGAACGGGAAGACGCCGGCCGCGTGCTTCGTCGGTCCGAACTTCGGCGGGAACCATCTCGTCACTTCGCACAACAAGGTCCGTATCCCCACCGTGTGGGTGCCGGGCAACGGTCCGGGCGTCGAGAAGGGGACGAACAAGGCAACCGCCGAAGGACGTGGCAAGCAGGCGGACACGTGGCCACTTCAGCAAATCGTGGAGAAGGGCTACGCGGTCGCGACGTTCTACTGCGGCGACATTCAACCGGACCGACCGAACGTGAAAGAGGGGATGCGTGCGACGATGCCGCTCCCGCCCGGCGAACTGAGCGGTTCCGAAACTGCGACCGTCATGTGGTGGGCGTGGGGCTGTCACCGCGCCGTCGATTTCCTCGTGACGGACAAGAGCATCGACCCCAAGCGCCTCGCGGTGGTCGGTCACTCGCGCCTCGGCAAAACGGCGCTGCTCGCGGGTGCGTTCGATGATCGAATCGCGGTGGTGATCCCGCACCAGTCCGGTTGCGGCGGTGCCGGTCCGAGCCGCAGCAAGAACGCCAAAGCCGAGACCGTGAAGCGCATCACAACCGCGTTCCCGCACTGGTTCTGCGCGAAGTTCACCTGGTTCGGCGACGACACCACGAAACTGCCGTTCGACCAGCACTGCCTCGCGGCGATCTGCGCCCCGCGCCCGGTGTTGTTCACCAACGCGGAGGACGACCAGTGGGCGAACCCGCCGGGCCAGTTCGACGTGCTGACGGCCGCGGCGCCGGCGTTCAAGCTCTACGGCGACGACAAACCGGTCGCGGCGAAGGTGCCCGAGCAGGGAAAACTGAGCGACGAGCGTCTCGGCTATTTCATCCGCGCCGGCAAGCACGCGATGACGCCCGACGACTGGAAGGTGTACATGCAGTTCGGCGACAAGTGGCTGAAGTAGCAGAGGACAGAGGACAGAGCCGCAGTTTAGCGTTGGACCCGCAGGGGCCAGAGAAGTTCTGGCAGGTTCGCTGATGGCCTCTGCGGGTCCAACGCTAACCAGTGGCCCCGGCTCCGGGCGCGGTTCAAGTACAAAGACGGGTACTGACGCTGCTGGCGTGCGGCGCGAGCACCTCATATCCTGACCGGACGCAACCGCCCCTACCTGATTCGTTCGCGCACCTCATGCCCTTTTCCCCGTGCTGTCCGTGGCGGTCGGTCTGGTTGGCGCGGGCTGTCGCCTTAGTCGCACTCGTCGTCGTCGTGCCACTGTTCCTGCGGACGCCGCCGTGGTGCGACCTCACGCTCTACCAGATGGCAGCGCGAAACATCCTCAACGGCGGAACTCACTACAAGGACATCTTCGACACCAACCTGCCCGGGTTCGTGTGGGCGCTGACGGTCATTCAGTGGGTGTTCGGCGAGAGCGTGGTCGCGGTGCGCGCCGCCGACCTGCTCATCGTTACTGGAATCGTTTGCCTGCTCGACCGAATCGCGAAATGGGGTGGCGCGACGCTCGCGTCGCGCTGGTGGATGATCGCGGGGGTCGCTGTGTTCTACCCATTCACGGTGGAGATGTCGCACGCGCAGCGCGACACCTGGATGGCGCTACCGGGCCTCGCGGCGGTCGCGCTGCGCGTGCGCCGCGGGATGGGGCGCGAAGAACCTCTCCCCCCAACCCCCTCCCCTAAAAAGGGAGGGGGAGCAGCGCCAAACACAGCAGACCGTGAAGCGTCTTTGGTTTTAAGCCCCTCCCTTTTTAGGGGAGGGGTTGGGTCGTCTTTGTTCCGCCCCTCGCTCCTCGAAGGGCTATTGTGGGGCGCGGCGCTGTGGGTGAAGCCACACATCGTGATCATGGCCGCGACGGTGTGGGTACTCACCGCGCGGCGGCTCGCGAGCGAACACCCGCGCCCGTGGCGCGCCGCCGGCGCGGACCTGCTCGGCAACTTGCTCGGTGGTTTGGTCGTCGGCGCGGCGGGCGTGGCCTGGCTGTTCGCTTACGGAACGTGGGCGCCGTTCGTCGATGTGTTCACGAACTGGAACCCCGGATACCTGGAGTTGGTGGAGCGAGAACGCGAGGACCGCGAAGGCCAACAACTCTACTGGTTCCCGCCGTGGAGCTTGGGCCTTCTCCTGACCGTTCCGCTCGCGCTCGTGTCGGTGCTGGACATGACCCCGTGGTCGGGCCGCGTCGCCGCGAACGCGCGCCCGGAGCGCGCCGGCTTCGTCGGTCATTGGCTGCCGCGCTTGCTGTGGGACAAGCAAGCCGGCACGGACTCGCGGTTCGCGCGCGGCGTCCTGGGTGGGCTGTACCTCGGGTGGGTCGCGCAAGCGTTTTTCCTCCAACGAGGGTTCGAGTACGCGCACATCCCGGAAACGCTCCTCATGCTCGGCGTCTGGGCCTCGCACCGGTGGACGTGGGTCGTTGTCGTGCTGCTCTGGCTCGTCGCAACCACTGGCGTGTGGTCCCTCGCCGGCCACAACGCCGGCGCGCGAAACGAACTGGACAACATGCCCAAGAAGGCCCGCGAACACTACGTCCCGCGACATCCGATCTTCGATTCCAACCGGTTGCGGCTGTGGCCGACGTGCTGGTGCCCTGACCTGACCGACAACGAACGGTACGCGCTGTGGGACAAGCTCCGGTTGCACCCGCCGCACGAGGCGGTGATCTACTGGGAGGAACTCGCCGAGGTTGCGGAGTTCCTGCGATCTCATGGTGCGAAGGATTACGAGGTGATCGCGTGGTTCGACTCGCCGCACGCGATCTACCTCACGATGAACCTGAAGCCGGGCGTGCGGTTCATGCACGTGAACACGGCCATGTCCATCGGACAGAATCGCACGGATGAAACGAGCGGTTGCGCGAAGGTGATGAGCGAACTAGCCGACCTGAACAAGACAGGGCGCGCCCGGTTCGTCATCAGCGACCTTGAGTGGGTTGTGCTATCAGCGTCGAGGGACGAACAGCGCGTGATGTGGACCGGGCCGCCGCGCGACCCGCCGCGCGACCTGATGCCGGTCGCAACGCCGTACCCCGACGAGTTCCCGTTCAACCAGCCAACCGTGTTCCGCAGCCGTGGCGGTCACGGGCGCTACATCGTCCATACCGTCGTCACGCGCGAACACGGCCCGAAGAAGTAGCCGCTTCGGGTTGACCGCGGGCGCCCATATCCGTCATCATCGCGAGTCGCTCCTTCCCGCATGGAGGCGGATTCGTGCGCGTACTGTCGTTCTCGCGATTCACCACCTGGTTCCGCGTCACTCACGCCGCGAATCCGCGCCGATTGCGGACCGCGTTCCTCGCGGCGCTGGCCGTGGTCGTGGTGCTGATGAGCGTGAAGTACGCGGCCAAGATCGACAAGCCGAGTGCCTCCGGGCAGCAGAGCCGGTCCGCGTTCCTGCGTTGGCGCGAGATGGTGAATGGCGTGTTCGCCGGTGAGAACATCTACGTCGGACGGAACGAGTACCCGAACCCACCGATCATGGCGGTGCTGCTGCGCCCGTTCACGATGTTGCCGCCCACGGTCGGCGCGCTCGCGTGGTTCTACGCGAAGGTGCTGCTCGCGGTGCTGGCCGTAGTGTGGGTGTTCCGGCTCCTTGAAGAGAAGGGGATCGTAAGAGAAGGGGAGAAGGGGAGACAGGGAGAAGGGGAATCGGCTCGTGTTGCGAGCGAGGAGTCTTCGGCTTCTGTCTCCCTTTCACCCTTTCGCCCCTTCTCCCCTTCTCTTACGACCCTTCCAAGAGATTTGGCGAAAGGCGCCGCGATCGTCCTGTGCCTGCCGCCGCTGCTCGGCGATCTGTCGCACAACAACGTGAACATCTTCATCCTGTTCCTCGTCGCCGGGTGCCTCGAAGCGTTCCGCCGCCGGCTCGACACGCTCGCGGGGCTGACGCTCGCGCTCGCGGTCGCGTGCAAGGTGACGCCGCTGCTGTTCGTCGCGTACTTCGCGTACAAGCGGTGCTGGCGGGCGCTCGGTGCGACGCTCGTCGGACTCGCGCTGTGGCTCGCGGTGGTACCCGGCCTCGCGTTCGGCTGGGACCGCAATCGCGAACTCATGACCGACTGGTACGCGCTCATGGTCGAGCGCCCGCTGTTGAAGGGCGAAATCACGACCGAACACCCGAACCAGGCGATCACCGGGTTCGTGTACCGGCTGTTCACACACAGTCCGTCGTACATCGTGTACCTCAAGACGCCCGAAGGCGACCTCCCCACACCGGGCGAGTACCACAACCTCGCGGACATCGGGCGCCCGGCTGCGTGGGTCGTCGTGAAGGCGCTCACGGCTTGCTTCGCACTCGCGGTGATGTTCTTGTGTCGTGCGCCGGTTCGTGGGCCGACCGACACACGCCAGGGCTGGCGCATCGCGGCCGAGTGCGGGCTAATTTGCCTCGGCATGTTGCTGTTCAGCGAACGAACCTGGAAGCACCACGCGACCATCCTGCTGCTGCCGTTTGCGGCGCTTGCGTACGCGGTCGCGGTGGTGGAGTTGTCGCGCAAAGTGCGTGCTTTCATCGTGGGCGTATTGGTCGGCTCGTTCGTGTTGATGGCCGGACCGGGTCTGCTCGGCGGTCGTGGCGCGGACCTCGCGATGGTGTACGGCACCCACACCATCGCGTTCGTGTTTCAGGCGGTCGCGGTAGGCACGCTCCTTGCGTGCGGGTCGCGCAGTGCGGATGACGTGTACGGGTCGCGCGGCGCGGCGCGCGAACCGATTCCCATTTGACGGCCCGGATCGGCTACGGAGTTTGGGTATACTGAGCGGAGATGGCGTTCCGTCTCCGAGTGCCACAGATGCCGCGCGAAAGCAAACCTGCCCCCCCGGCCCCCTTCCCTTTCGGGAGGGGGGCCGGGGGGGTAGGTCTTTGGGCCTTCGCCCTCGCGCTCCTCCTGACCGGGGCAGTCGCGCTCTCCGCTCAGCCGCCCGTGGTTGATCCACTCAAGAAGATCGCCGACCCGCCCAAGACCGACAAGGCCGACGCCAAGCCGCTCGTCGTGAAACTGCCCGACGGCACGTTCCTCTGGCTCGACCCCGCCGACGGCGAGCGCGTCACACTCACGCCACAAGAGTTCCAAAAGCTCCTCGACCGCGTCGATTCGCTCAAGAAAGAACTCGCCGCGCGAAAGCCGGTCGCGCCGAGCGGGTGCGCCGTTCGCGGGCGCGTCGAGAAGCGCGGCGAGCAACTCGTTGCGGTGCTCAAACTCACGTACACGTTCCGCACCACGCAGACGAACACCGCGGTCGCCCTCGGTGGGCGCAAAGCGTTCCTGGTTGGAGCCTCGCTCGACGGCGCGAAACTGCCCGTGCTCGACACCGCCGAAGACGGGTTCGCGGTACTCGTGGAAACCGCCGGCGACCACGCTCTTATCCTCGACGTGGAAGCGCCCGTCACCGCGCGCGGCGCGAAAGCGGAAATCGGCTTCGACCTCGGACTGCCCCGCGCGCCGATCACCACACTCACGCTCGACCCGCCCGGCGTGCCGCGCATCACCCTCACCACGAGAACACCCGACCCGACGAAGCCGACCGAAGTGCGGCGCGTCGCAGTGGAAGTGAAGCAGCTCGCGCCGAAAGGCAGCGACGCTGGCCTTCCGCTCGGCCCGGTCGAATCGCTCGAAGTGACCTGGGATCCGCCCGCGTCGGTCGCGCAACCGGCGGACCAAATCCAGAGCGCCGACATCGACGTGACGGTGGTGCTGACGGACGGCTTCGTGGAGTCCACCGCGAAGGTGAAGGTTCGTGGCCCGGCGCGCGAGTGGCAATTCGTTGCCCCCACGACCGCCGACGTGAGCGTGGACCGCGTCGCAGCGCCGGGCGAAACCGGGCCGACGCAGCAACCCGTGGTGACGAGGCCGACCGAACCGAACAAGCCGGTGTGGAAAATCGAACTCCCCTCCGGTTCGACCGGGACCGACTGGGTCGTGACCGCCGTGGTGCGCCAGGCGCGACCCAAGTCCGGTGGGGCGAAGTCGGTTGCGTCCCCGGTCGGGCCATTCGCGGTGCTGGACGTGTTCAGGCAGACCGGCACGGTGAACGTGAAGGCCGGACCGCACAACCGGTTCGTCTTCAAACACGGCCCGGACCTGCGGCGCGCGGAACTCCCAGGACCGCCCGAAGACGACGTGAGCGCGGCGCTGTTCCGCCTCACCACCGGGCCGACCGGCGCCACCCCGGTGACCGTACCGCTTCTCACCGTAGAGGCGTGGCCGGTAGAAGGCGCGGTCCGCGTGCGCCCGGTGTACAAGTTGGAACTCACTGACGCGGGCTGGAAGATTCGCGCCGAAATCGCCGTCAAGCCAATCCGCACCGAGGTGGACGCGATCACCATCGACGTGCCGGCCGAGTGGCGTGGGCTGGAGTCGGAGTTCGATCCCGAAACCGTGCAGGGCGTGAGCCAGGGAAAAGCAGAAGGCGCGTGGGGGACGGTCACGGTACGCCTGGCCAACGCGACGAAACTGCCGTTCAGCGTGGTGCTGCTCGGCACGGTGCCCCACGCCCCCGGCGCGCGCAAGGCGGTCGTCCCGTTCCCGCGCTACCCGAAGGCCGTGGAGCGCGACGCGGTGATCGCCGCGAGCGTACACGAGGGCTTCGAGTTGCGCGGCACCGGGCACGGTGACGAACAACCAGCCGCATGGGGTGTGCCGCTCGCCGCCGTGCCCGGCGCGGACGGGAAGGCTCCCAAGGTCGTCGTTGCGGTCACCGCCCGAGCCGAACTCGGGTTCACGCGCGCCTCGCTGAACTGGCAACCGCACCGCCCGGACGTGACCGCCGACATCAAAACCGAGGTCACGGTGGGCGAGCGGCAGATCGTGGTGACACAGGAGTTCCGGCTCCGCGCGCCCGAGGGGCTTCCCAAGTCGGTGCGGTTCCGTGGGCCACTCGACGCACTCGGGTGGAAGGCACCGGCGCTCGAACTCGCGGAGCCGGGCATCTGGACGTACTCGCCGCCGGTTGATGCGAAAATCGCCACGATCTCTGTGAGCTTCGCGCTGCGGCTTCCGGCACATGCGGACGGGCCGTTGTCGCTCCCGGTTGGGCTGCTCTGGCCGACCGACGCGGTTCGCACCGAGGCGAACGTGCGAGTCTGGGTGAGCAGCGTGACCGGGCGCACGGTGAGTACCGCCGCGGCCGGCTGGCGCGAACTGCCGCCGGAAGTATCGCCAGGGCGCGACACGCTCCCGGCGCTCACCCTCGCCGCGTCCGCCGAGCACCAACTCGTGTTGGAGGTACGCCAGGCGACCCCGGAATCGGCGGTGTCTGTGTGGGTCGAGCGGACGCTGATCGAGGCCGGGACGACCGAGGACGGCGCGGTGAGCTACCGCGCGCGGTTCCGGCTGTCGCGATGGCTCGCGCCCGCAGTCGAGGTGTGGCTGCCCGGCGCGATTGGCCCGAACCCGACGGCCCGCATCGACGGTGTCGGCGCCGCACTCCAGCCTGTGGGCGAAGCGGACGGCGGGCGCCGATTCCACGTGAATCTACCGGACGTTCCGGGCGGGCGCGGCCTGGTGTTGGAGTTGCAATACACCCTGCCCGGTTCGCGCCAGGTACTCAGCGAAACGGTCTACCAACCGCCGCGGTTGACTTCCGCCGTGTACCAAGGTTCGGTCCGGTGGCTCGTCACGGAGGCGTCCGGTTCCGCTCCTTTGTTGTTCAGCGATCGCGCCAGACCGGAACTGCGGTGGCGGTGGCGCGGGCCACTTCTTGCGCCCTCGGCCACGCCTAGGGCCGACCTGGATCGCTGGTTCAACTCCGGCGGCGAACCGGACGCCGGCGGGTGGGCCTCCGCGCAGGAGGGCGAACCGCTCGCGGCTCGACAGACCGCGCCGGACGCGATCCGCGTGGCGCGCGCCCCGTGGGTCGCGCTCGCCATCGTGTGTTCGCTGGTCGTGTTCCTCGTGGTGGTGCTGCTGACGTGGCTGAACACAGTCGCGGCCGGGGTCGTGGTCACGCTGTTGGGGGGGGTGTTCGGGATCGCGGTCGTGCTATACCCGCAGCCGGCGGCGCAAGTGGTCGCGGCCGGGCAACCAGGGCTGGTGATCGCGATTGTCGCGGTGATCGCGCAGGCGCTGGTGCGGTGGGTAATTCGCCGGCGCGTGCGATATCTACCGGGCTTCACGCGGACGCTCCCGGAACCGACCGTGAGCGGGCCGGCCGGGCCGGCCGGGCGGAGCCGCCCCGGGAGTACCATCGCTCCCGCGCCGACGGGAAGCGGGTCGTAGGCACGGACCCTACCCCCCAACCCCCTCCCTGAGAGGGAAGGGGAGAAAGACAATACCTCCGCGGGTGGGACCACGTTTGCAGTGCGCGGAACTCTTCCTCCCCTCCTGCAGGGAGGGGTTGGGGGTGGGTTGTCTTCCTTCTGGAGTCCCAATGCCCCGTTCGGGCTGGCTACTTCTGGTCTGTGTGTGCGCGGTCGGGACCGCGCTCGGAGCGGTGCCACGCCCACCCGCGGACGCCATCGTCCGCAGCACGCTCGACCTCGTACCGGCCGAAGACCCGTTCCCCATCCACCGCATTCGTAGCACCGACGCCCGTCTGCCCGAGTTGCTCAAGGAACTCGAACCCGGTCCGGTCGTGCGGATGCCGCGATCGGATTTTGAGTCGAAAGTGCGAGCCGCCGGGCGCGCGGTTCACCAGGCCAAGCACGGCGCGCGGGTCGTGGACGCGACCTACACGGCCGAACTCGACGGCGGCGACCTGACCGGCACGGCCGAACTCGGTGTTCTCAACGCGAGCGGCGCCACCGGGTTCTTGTCCCTCGACCCGCTCAAGTTGGCGGTGGCTGGCGCGAAGTGGGCCGATGGTGCCGAGGCGGTGTGGGCCGTGCTCCCGACTCCGGTTCCGAACGTGAACGCGCCGGCCGTGTGGGTGGACCGTGACGGGCGCCGCGCGTTGCGGTTCGCGTGGTCGTTGACGGGCACGATGGAGCCTGGCGAGCGCCGGTTCGAGTTGCGTGTGCCGCTGTGCCTGACCGCCACGCTCGAACTCAACTTGCCCGCCGAGCAGGTGCCGACCGCGTCCGCGGACGTGTTACTCACCGGCCCGTTCGAGGTGTCCGGCAAACCGGCGCGGCGCGTATGGCGATTGCGGTTCGGCGGGCGAGCGAAACTGGAGTTCGCGGTCCGCACCGGCGGCGCACCGTCCGTGAGCGCGACGGCCGCACTCGTCGCGAAGTACGAACTTAGCCCCGGTCAACTCACAGCCGCATTCGAGTACGAACTGCACCCGACCCGCGGGTCGGTGGGCGAATGGACGTTCACCGCCGACGCGGGCTTGCGCATCACGGAGGTGATCGCGAACAACCGGGCCGGGTGGGTTGTCGATCCGCCGCTCGTACCCAACGGTCCGCGGCACGTGCGCGTCAGCCTGAGGCAGCCCGGCCCCGGTGGGAAGATTCTCATCAACGCGGTCGCGCCGCTGCCCGACCCCGCGCGCCTCGCGGACGCGCCGCTCCCGGCCGTTCGCCCGGTCGGTGCAGTGATTGAGAACGAAGTGGTGGAACTGCGGGTCGCGCCGGGTTTGAAGATCGACTCCTGGGCGCCTGGCGATTATCGCCTCACGGATGCGGTCAACCCTCCGCCGGGCGCAATCGACCAGACGCGGGTGCTGTCGCTCGTCGGCACGCTGCTCCCGGCCGGAGTGGACGAATCCTTTCGGCGGATGCCTGCGGTCCGCACGGCCGCGCCCGATGTCGAGTTCACCACCGTCGAACGGCTGGAGTGGACTCCCGGTGCGGCGCGGTCCGCGCTCGTCGCACGGGTTCGCGTTCGCGTGGTGCGCGGCCCGTTGTTCCAGCTCGCGGTGCGCCCGCTGCCGGGCTTTGTGCTCGACCGCGGCGCAGCGGGAACCGACGAGTTGGGCGCGTACATCGGTCCGCCAGCGCCCGGGGGGCAAATGATCGACCTCGCCCGCCCGCTGCTCGCGGGGCAGCAGGCCGAGTTGCGGTTGGAGTTCCACGGGGCGGGCGTGAAGTTCGGCGAACCGGTACCGTTCCCCGCGTTCGCGGTGCTCGGCGTGACCGAGCGCGACGGATGGTTGAGCGTTGCGGTCGATCCCGCATGGGCGGTGAGCACCCGGCCTGGCGTGGGCGCGACACCGGCGGGATTGTGGGGTTGGTTGACGCTCGACGCGCCTCGTGATGCGCGGGCCGTGTTCTCATTTCGCGCGAAGGAACCGGACGGCTTCGCGACCCTCATGCCGGCGCGCCCGAAGGTGACCGCCCAGGCGGTCGTTACCCTCGACGCACCCGGCGAGCGGTTGACGGCGACCACGCGATTCACCATCACCGCGACCGGTGGAGTGCTTTCCTCGCTCGTGGTGATTGTCCCCGGCCCGCGCGACGCGGAGCGCTCGTGGAAGTTGCTCGACCCTGCGAACGCGGTGGTTGATGCCGTCCCGGTTCCGTCCGAACTGCTGAATCTGATGCCGCTGTTCGCTCCGTTTGACATCGGAGCGAGTGCCGTCGTCACGCGGGTGCGGGCAGACGCCGCGGGCAGTACGGTTTGGGCTTTGCGGTTCGCGCGCCCGCTCACCGGCGTGGCGGTCCTCGAAACGGTCGCGCCCGGGGCACCGCTCGCGGACAAGGTCTTCGCTCCGCTTTCGGTTCCGTTGTTACCCGGCGCGGAGCAGGCGACGCGCGCGGAATTGGCCCCCGCTCTGACCGGGCGGATGTTGGTCAACTTGGAGGGCCATTCGCTCCGGGTCTTTCGGCTCGAGCCGGGCACACGCGAGATCGTTCGGGGCGCGGTGTCGGACGCTTACCTCGTGACCGCGGTGCGATCCCCAGAGGAAGTGATCGTCGCGTTCGGCGGAACGGTGCGCGACTCGCGTGGCGGATCGCTGAAAATCTGGCTCCCGCCGGGCGCGGAGGTGCGCGGCGTGTGTGTCGCGGGGCAATGGCTGAACCCGGCCGCGTGTACCGGGCGCGACGAGGACGACGCGTTGCCCGTTCCGCTCCCCGCGCATCCGATCGTGCGGTTCGAGGTGCGCTATCGGCTCCCGGCGACAACCGGGTGGCCAACCCGGCGCGTCGCGAGTCCGGTGCCATCGGTCCCCGGTGACCCGCCGGTGCGCCGGTGGTGGATCTTCGCCGGGGGCACGCTTCCGGGTTGGCCGGCGCGCCCGTGGGACGCGACCACCGACGAGCCGCCGCTTTTGGGCGGTCCGCTCGTGAGCGGCCCGCCGGCGCTCGTCACCCGCTCGGACGACACGTGGGTTCGGGTCGGCGCGGTGCGCGGGGCCGACTCGCTTGCGGTCGGACTGGTCGCGGGGATCGTCGCGCTCGGTTGCGTGGCGCTGCGCCGGCGGCGTGTGCGCGGCGCGCTGGTACTGGCAGGCGCCGTGTGCGCCGCGCTCGCGGTCGCGGAACTCGGCCCGCCATGGTGGGCGCGGGCCGGGTGGGCGGTGCTATCCACGGCGGGTGTCGCGCTGGCCGGTGTACTCGCGGGCCTCCTACTGCGCCGCCGGGCCAGTGTTCCGGTGGTCGCGCCGGTTCTCTTCCTGGGATTCGCGCTCGTTTCCTTGAACGCACTCGCGCAGCAGCCCGCACCAGCAACCGTTCTGATCGTGTCCGGTGCGGAGGGGGGCGAAGAAATCATCGCGCCACGTGCGCTGCTGGAACGGCTCGACGCGTCCGCCCGCCCGGCTCTACCGGCGCCGGTGGTCGCGGCGGCCATGTACGATGTGCAGTCCGACGAGACCCGGGCGCGCGTCACCGCGAAGTTCGTCGTGTACGCGTTTCGTCCGAGTGACAACGTGGTGTCACTCGGACTGGCCGACGCTCGCCTGGAAGGCGTCACGGTCAACGGTATCGCCGCGTTCCCGACGGCCCCGCGACCGGACACCTATGCCGTCGCGCTGTCCGCACCCGGGCGCCACGAAATCGAAGTCCGGTTCTCCGCGACCGTGACGCCCACCGGCGCCGAGCGCGAGGTTCGGTTCGGCGTGCCCGAGGTCGCGGACGCTAAGCTGTCCGCATCGCTCCCGGGCGCGGCTCGCCAGCCGCAAGTGGTCGGTCGGGTCGGGCGGCAGGCGGTCGAAACCAGGGGCGACCGCACGACCCTCGGTGCCGATCTCGGTGCGGTGAAACAGATTCAACTACGCTGGCGCGAAGGGGCCGGGGGCGCGGCCGTCATCAAGGTTCGCGAGGGGTGCGTCTGGGATGTGACCGAGGCCGGCGCCGAACTGACCGCCGCGTACCTCGTGCGCGTCGAACAGGGTACGGTCGCTGGTCTGCGGTTCGACGTGCCGGCCGAACTCGAAGTGTTGCGAGTCGCGGTCCGCTCCACCGAACTGCCGGCCGCACCCATCGCGCTGCGGGACTGGGTGCTGGCACCGCAAAAAGGCGGGGTTCGTTCGCTGCGGCTTGACTTCCAGGCGCTCACCGCCGGACGATTTCTGGTCGTGTTGGAGTGCGCGCCGAAGAAGCCGCTCACGCGCCGGCCCGTTTTGAGGTTCCCACGCGTCGCATTCAACACTGTGAAAGGCGACACGGAAGCGGTCTACGGGCTGCGCGCAACCCGCGTAACCCTGGACGAAGTCGGGCGCGGCGGGGTGATTGACTTTCCGGCCGACCCGCTGCGGCTCGACTTCGCCGGCGTTCCCGATCTGAAGCTCGACCCGAACACCCCGGTGAAGGCATTTCGACTGGTTCCCGGCGCGACGGCGGAACTGCGCCCGGCTCTCCGCGTGGACGACCTGCCAGTCGTGCGAACGCTCACCTCGTGGCGGGTCGGCCCCTCTCGCGCCGACGCGACTGGCACCGTGTCGTGGGCGGCGCGCGACCCGGTCGCGTTCGTCGAGTTCAACATTTCAAACGTCAAGGTGTTGGAGATCCGCGGGCGGGACGTGGCCGGGTGGAGCCAGTCGGGTGCGCGGGTGCAGGTGTGGCTCCGAGCGGGAGAGAGAGAGGACACGATCGAGTGGACCGGAACCGCTGTTCCCATCAACGCGAGCAAGCCCGCGCTCGACCCGGCGTCATTCGACGCCATACACCCGAAGGTCACACACACACGACTCGCGCTCGACGAGGTTCGCGTGCGCGCACTCGACGGCTGGGCTGTGAAAGTGGACCGCTCCCGCGGGTGGCAGACGGCCCCCGCGCCCGCCGGCGAACTGCGGTTCCGCACCGATTCCCCTACGGCCCAGGGGCTTCGCGTGCTGCTCGCACCGGTGCGCTGACGTCTAAAGAAAGCAGAGCCGCAGGTCGCGCAATTCTGGCGACGGGCCGGACCGCACGACACCACCGGCTTCGGCCCGGAGTCGTGTTCAGTCGATCGACCAACTGAATTCGTTCGGACCCGATGGGGTAACTTCGACCGTTAGCGTGCTTTTGGTGTTGTACTTCGGTGAGATCCGTTCCTTTGCCGGGGTCGAAGCGCCGGCCGCAATCTGTTCCGGCGTTCGCTTACCGACCCCTTGTGGGGAACTGACCTGCACCCGGTAGGTGCCCGGTGCAAGCCCCCTCGACGCCTCGATCTTGAACTTACCGTTGGTGATCAAGGCTCCGCCTGCCGGTCCGGGCGGGTCGGTAAACAAGAAGGTCACGGAACCGCTCTCCAACGGTTCCCCCTTGTACAGGACTGTGCCGGACACGGGTTGGAGTTTGTTCCCCGAACCACAACCTGCGGCCATAAGAATCGCTCCGACCGCAACGACGAAGGACTGTCTGAAAATCATGCGCGCTCCCACGGGGCGAAAACGGTGAGGAATGATCAGGTTAGTCCGCCACCATTTCGCCGCCCTGGGTCGTACTCAGGGCCTGCCACGCGCTCGGTTGGATGCTGTTGGAAATGAAGCGAACGCTGCCATCACCCATCACCACGTTCACCCCGCCCGAGTGCCGGCTCCGCGCGCCGAACACGTACCCGTTCGTACGAAACGCGCACGGCGGGTTCGGGGGGTTCGGATCGCACCAGGAAGCGTCGCCCCACGACAGGTCGGGGGCCGTATCGTTGGGTCGGAGCGACGAGACAAACCCGGACCCGCTGCCCCACCACGTGCAGCCGCGCAAGTCGCGCCGCTGTCCCTGAATCAGTTCGGAGGCCAGGAGCGTCGAACTCGTGCCGTCCGTGATGAGGGTGAAGGCCACCGGCCGGCCGCGCGTGAACGGCGCACCCAGGAAGGTCAGGCCGTTGTAGGTCGCCACCTGCCAGTTCGCGGATTCGTCGATACTCGTGTTCCCGAAGTTTGCCGCGTAGTTGTGGTAGGTCGCGCTCTGGCCGTTCGCCGGCCAGCCGCCGGTGTTCGGGGTGTCGCTGGGACAGAGCAGTGTCTTGATCTGCTTGC
>CAMDQN010000080.1 GCA_945905925.1 Singulisphaera sp. GP187 | reverse complement strand
GGGGTCGCCAACAACTTCGGCGACCCCGTGCGTCAGCGACGGGGTGATGATCACTCCGACCCGGACGGCGCTGGCGGGACGAATGATCCGTCCCAGTTGGCCGGCGGGCGGCGCTTGGTCGCGTCCATCACGCGAATCAGACACTTACCCACGGGGTCGTCGGGGAACTTGGTGGTGATCTCCTCGTAGCAGTCGTTCCACTTGCCCTCCGTGAACAGATCCACCGCCCGTGCCCAATCGTCGCGCAGCCATTCGGGCAGGGTCGCGGTCGGGGCCGAGTACAACTCATACGCCCACAGCGGTTCGGGGAACCCCTTCGCGCGCACCTTGCCCAGCAGGCGTGTCAGCATCTCGCGGCCCGACGGGTCGATCTCTGCGACCTGCTTGGACACCTCTTGCGAGACGATGATCGGCACTCCGAACGCCTTCGTCATCGCTTCGAGGCGGAACGCCAGGTTCACAACCGGGCCGTAGAGATCGACGACCGCGAGGTCGTGCGCGCCGAGGCGCCCGGCGACCGCGGTGCCGTGCGTGAGGCCGACGCCGCAGCGCCCGCTCCGCGTCCAGTCCCCGAGACGCCCCGCGATGGAGATCGCGGCGCGCGCGGCCAGACCGACCTGGCGTTCCTGCGGTTTGGGCCAGCCCCAGAACCCGAGCGCCGCGTCGCCGCGGAACCCGCCCACCACACCGTCGCGGTCCGTGATGGTCGAGGCCATCGTGTTCAGCGCATTGCCAATCTCGCGCTGCGAAGCGAGCAACTCGCTCGAGTTCTGGCTGGCGAACAGCGAGTAGTTCCGCAAGTCGCAGAAGAGCGTCGTGATTTCCTTCTCTGCGGGAACCAACATCCGCTCGAGTTCAGCCGGGTCGTCGAGGTACTTCCAGAGGCTCTGGGGCCACGCCCGGCGGATCACCTTGCTCGATTCGGTGAGGCGATTCACACGCAGTGTGGTCTCGATCATGCCGACGAGCAACTCGCCGATCTTCTGGTACTGTGTGAGGTCGTTGACGATCTTGTCCTGCGCGGCCTTGTCGAGCGAGTTCCACTGGCCGTTGGTCTGCCCGGCGACGTAGAGCGCGTACTTCGAGCCGTCTTGAAACGGCGTGCAGACAGCCCACGGTGTGACACCGTGAACGTGCGTCTCGGCCATCGTCAGTTCGGCCCCGCCACCGCCGGTCGCGTCGGGCGACCAGCAGTGCAGGCAACTGCGCTTGCGTTCGGTGATCGCACGGTGGGCCAGGCGCTTCGACGGGTTGAACCCGCCCTGCGCGTGTGACGTGTTGGGCCTGACGTTGAACTCGAGTAAACTGAGGCGTTTCTCGTTGGGCGGGCAGTCCGGCGGAATGCGGACGATGGCGGCGGCGTCGGCCCGCGGCATCGCGTCCATGATGACGCGGAGCATCTGCCGGAACAGCGCCTGTTCAGTGGTGCTCGAGCGGATTGCGTTGGGGAGGCTCTCCATCGCGCGCAGCGCTGCGGCCGGGTTCGCGAACGGGATCTCTTCGAGCTGCGCCCGGGTCTTCTCTTCCTGGCGCGGCGCGATGGTCGCGTCCACCGGGCTTTCGCGCTGCAATTCCTCTTCGCTGTGCAGGGTGAACTTGGTCTGGCCGATCCAAAACGACTCCCCGCGCCCGACGACGCACTTGCCCTGCGGCGCTTCCACGAGCTTCTTCACCTTCTCGTCGAAGATGAGTGTCTGGTTAGCCGGCGGGTTCGGGTAGCCGGGGCTGGTGGGGCGGGTCTGGACGGTCAGTTTCTCTTTGGTCGGTTCCCAGGTGAGAACCGCCTGGAACCTGGAGATCTGGTCATCTTCAGGAACGGCGATGTCCATCTTCCCCTCGTCCCGGCCGAGGTTGAGTGGACGGTCCGGGGAGAGCGGGAACCGGCGCCCGTATTGACGGCCCATGACCGCCGATTTCTTCGGGTCGGGCTGAACGTCGGTGATCGCTTCAAGATCTGCCATCGATTGCGAACTCCTCTGCGCGCACCGGGGCGGTCGGACTTGTGCCGTCTCTTCCCCTTATCGTACTTGCTGAAGCCCAGGTGAGAGATGAGTGTTCCGAGTTTTCTGGCGTCGCCAAAATAACCTAAGGGTTATGCGGTTCGCGACACGATCCCGCAGCCTCAGGGCATGCCTACTGGCTACCTTTCCCCGACGCACGGATTGTCGCCCAAATCTTCTTGACACCCCCCACTGCTCGCGATATGGCCGATTCTCTGCGCGAGTCCGTCGAATATCGGGGGAGTGCCGCATGGACGCGGTTGAAACGTCGGTTCCAGTTCACAGCCCAGTAGGACGCGCCCGCCGCTTAGTTGCGGCTCGGGCAGCGGTCCTCTTCATGCCGCTCGCGTGCGTACTCACGCTCTGCGCGGCAGTCGCCTATGCCAAACAGCCCAAGGCGCCGGTGGCTCCCAAGCCGCCGACGATCCTGCCGGCTGGTGGCGACGGCACTCGCGACCCCAAAGACCCGAAGTGGTCCACGGACCCGGCCGACCCGTTCCCGATGCCCCCGCACCTCGCCAACGTCGAGCTGATGAAGCAGACGCACGAGGAAGCCTACGCCAAGTCCGTCGGGTGCATGGTGTGCCACAAGAACGTCGGCGACCCGCACGGCAAGGACACGCTCCGCATCGGCTGCACCGACTGCCACGGCGGCGACGCCTCGTGCAGCGAAAAGAACAAAGCGCACGTTCTGCCAAAAATGCCGCAGTTCTGGCCGACTTCGGCCAACCCGGTGCGCTCGTATACCTTGCTCAACAACGAGTCGCCGGACTTCATCCGGTTCATCAATCCGGGCGACTTCCGCATCGCGCACATCAGTTGCGGGACCGCGGGCTGTCACCCGAAGGAAGTCCAGACGAACCGCAAGCAGATCATGAACACCGGGTGCATGTTGCTCGGTGCCGCGGCGTACAACAACGGCACGCTGCCCGTCAAGCGATCGTTTATCGGCGAGGCCTACGGCATGAACGGCGCCCCGCTCATGCTCAAGTCATCCCCGCCGCCCACGCCGGAAGAAGAGAGACGCGGCGTCGTCGCGCAGCTCGTGCCGCTTCCGCGATTCGAGATGAGCCAGCCGGGTAACGTGCTCCGCATCTTCGAGCCGGGCGGGCGATTCCTCCCGGAAATCGGTATCCCGGAGCGTCTCGAAGAACCCGGGCGCCCGCGAACGCGACTCAGTTTGCGCGGCCTCGGCACCAGTAACCGTACCGACCCAGTGCTCGTCAGCGCGAACAAGACACGCCTCTACGACCCGACGCTGAGTTTCTTGGGGACCAACGATAACCCCGGCGACTACCGCTCCAGCGGGTGTTCCGCGTGCCACGTCGCGTATGCGAACGACCGCTCGCCGATCCACTCTGGGCCGTTCGCGAAGTACGGCAACAGCGGCACGTACTTCGGCAACGACCCGATGATCCCGAAGAACGAACCGGGGCACCCGATCGACCACAAGTTCACGAACTCGGTTCCCACCAGTCAGTGCATGGTGTGTCACATCCACCCCGGCACGACGGTCATGAACAGTTACATCGGGTACATGTGGTACGACGAGGAGTCGGACGGCAAGCACATGTACCCCGCGAAGCAGAAGAACCCGACGCCCGAAGAACTGATCAAGTCGATGCTGCGGAACCCGAACGAATCGGCCGCGCGAGGCAATCTGTCGGACCCGAAGTTCACCGCGAACCTCTCGAACCTGAACCCGCACCTGTCGAAGAACCACTTCGCGGATTTCCACAGCCACGGGTGGGCGTTCCGCGCGGTGTTCAAGAAAGACAAGAAGGGCAATTACATCGACCACGCGGGCGCGTTTGTCGGGCCGCCGACGGCTGAGAAGATGGCCGCCGGTGTCGATTGGCCGAACCAGGCGCGGAACTTCCACCAGACCGCCAAGTTCCCGGACCCGACGACCGGGTCGAAGGCCGCTCGCGACGCGGAGACGAAGCTCAACGATTCGTGTCGCGGGAACAAGCCCGTTCACATGATGGACATTCACATGGAGAAGGGCATGCACTGCGTGGACTGCCACTTCTCGCAGGACATGCACGGCAATAATCGTCTGCACATGGAAGTGCGGGCCGCGATCGAGATCCAGTGTACCGACTGCCACGGCACCGCGAGCCAGCACGCGGCACTCAAGACCAGCGGACCCGCGAGCTACACGTCCGCGCCCGACGGTAAGGGGCGCAACCTGCTCGCGATGAAGACCCCGTTCGGCACGCCGCGCTTCGAGATTCGCGAGTCGCCGGACGGAACGAAGCGCTACTTCCAGAATAGTTCTGTGGAGAAGGGCTTGCAGTGGGAGTTGGTGCAGACGAAGGACGCCATTACGAAGGGCCACGCCCGGTACAACGAGAAGGCCGCGCTCGCGAAGACCGTGCGCGTCGATTCGGCGACCGGCAAATTGGTGTGGGGCGAACTGCCCGCGCCCGGCGACAAGGACCAGTGCGCCCACTCCAACGACAACATGAGCTGTATGACGTGTCACTCGGCGTGGAACCCGAGTTGCTTCGGATGCCACCTCCCGCAGCGGGCGAACCTGAAGATGCCGGTGCTGCATGCCGACGGCGACACGCAGCGCAACTACACCGCGTACAACTTCCAGACGCTCCGCGACTGCACCTACATGCTCGCCCGTGATGGCGACGCCACGGGCAACAAGATCAACCCGGCCCGCTCCAGTTGCGCGATCCACGTCGGGTCGTCCAACGGCCAGCGCGAGTCGATCTACGTGCAGCAGTCGACGATCTCGGCCGAGGGCTACGGCGGCACCGCGTTCAGCACGAACGTGCCGCACACGGTCCGGGGCCGCGGGGTCGGCGAGACGAAGCAGTGTAGCGACTGCCACCTCTCGAAGAAGAACGACAACAACGCGTGGATGGCCCAGTTGCTGATGCACGGCACCGGGTTCATGAACTTCATGGGCAAGTACGCGTGGGTCGCGGCCGGTGAAGAAGGGTTGTTCGGGATCCAGGTGACCGAGTCCACCGAACCGCAAGCGGTGTTCGGCAGCGATCTGCACTACTACGCATACCCGGACCACTACAAGAAGCATGCCGCGTCAGGTGGCCTCTTGAAGAACGCCCACGAACACCCAGGTCGCGACATCGCGAAGGGTATGACGCGGCCGTTCAAGAAATCCGAGGTGCTGATGGTGCAGAACCGCGGGGAGTACTGCTACGCCGCGTGCGGCGAGGGCGGGGTCCGGGTGTTCGACATCGCGTTCATCGACGACAAGGCGTTTGCGGAGCGGATCACGACCGCTCCGGTCTCGCCGGTGGGTCAGAAGTTCTACCTGGACACGAAGTACGCGACGTGGGTCGCGTCACCGACGACGGTGCACGTGGACCCGACTCGCAAGATGAACCCGGCTAACAAGGAACAACCGATTCACCCGCTGTTCGGGTATCTGTACATCTGCGACAAGTACGAGGGGCTGATCATCACCGGCGTGACGACCACGCTCGACGGTAACCCGGTGAACAACTTCCTCAAGAAAGAAGTGTGCTTCAACCCGGACGGCCTGCTGTTCGATGCGAAGCACGCTCTCGTGGTCGGTCACTACGTGTACGTGTCGTGCGCCGCGGGTCTGGTGGTGATCGACATCAACGACCCGAAGAAGCCGCAGGTGACGTGCGTGCTTGGTGAGAAGGAACACGTCCATCACCCGCACATGCTCGCGGCGCAGTTCCGCTACGGCTACATGTGCGACGAGGAGGGTGTGAAGGTCCTGGACATCACCAACCTCGCCAAGCCGGTGGTGAAGTCGCAGATCAAGCTACCGGACGCCCACAGCGTGTACCTGGCGCGCACCTACGCCTACGTCGCGGCCGGCCCACGCGGCCTGGTGATCCTCGACATTCAGAACGCCGAGGAACCGAAGGTCGATCAGGTGTACACGGCCGACGGACACATCAACGACGCCCACGATGTGAAGCTGGGTATCACCTACAACAGCTTGTTCGCGTACATCGCGGACGGGAAGAACGGGTTGCGGGTGGTGCAGTTGATGTCGCCGGAAACGCCGGGCTTCGAGGGCTTCGGGCCGAGGCCAACGCCGCGGTTGGTGGCGACGTACCGGTTGCCGCACGGCGGGCACATCAAGAACGTGACCCGTGCAATCGACCGCGACCGCGCAGTGGACGAGAACGGGAACCAGATCGGTGTGTTCGGGCGCGTCGGTGCGCGACCGCTAAACGACGCCGAGCAGCGGAAGATGTACCTGCGGGGCGGGGCGCCGTGGTTCGTGAGCGACGACCCCAAGGACGCGCTCTACGAAGAGCGCCGCAAGAAGTAGCGAATGACCCCGGTGAACCGGGAGCGTAAGCGACCGGAGGCGTAGCGAACTCGATTCGCTACGCCTCCGGTCTTTTTCTTTGCCCTCTCCCCTCGCGGGAGAGGGCAAGAAGAGAGCCTTACTTCGGGCTAACGTCGAAGTCGGTGGGCTTCATCTCGGTGGTCGGCCCGGTGATGTCGATCTGGTCGCCGGCGCGGCCCTTCACCCCGCCGCGGACGCCATTCTCGTGCCAGTACACGATGCGGTACTTGCCAGCCGGGGCGTTCTTGATCTCGAAGTTCCCGTTCTCGTCGGTGACCGTGTAGTACGGGTGGTCGAAGATGCGCACGTAGCCGGTCATCCAGCCGTGGATCGTACACTTGTACTGGATCGGTGGGCTTTCCTTTACCAGCGCATCCTTCATCTCCCACTTGTCCATCTTTGGCACGGTGATGTTGTGGGCGCCGTTGTTGCCGCTGTCCCAAAAGAAGTTGTGCGGAACGGGGGCGGAGTTCTTCACCACGAGTTTGTCGCCGACACGCGCGACCGAGATGCGATTCACGAACATGCAGCACGGCTGGTCGATGATCACTTCGCCCGGTTTACGCTTCGCGTCGTCCGGGTGGATCTTGTCCTTCGGGAACTCGACCTTCAGGTCGGCGTCGTCGGGGCGCAGGAAAACGACCACGTTCTTGATGCCCTTGTTCTTCTCGTTCACCAGGATCGACTCGTCGAGAATTTTGCCCTTGCTCTCGCAGTGGTCCTTGTCCTGCGTGACGTTGAGCGGGCCGCGTTTGGGCAGTTCCTTATCCTTCGGGAACACAACCTGGCCCTTGATCGTCGCCCACTTATCCTGGGCGGTCGCGGTGAGGCCGCTGCCGACCAGCGCGAGCGCGGCGAACAGCGAAGAAAACACGAGACGTTGCATGAGGAGCAACTCCGAGTTGGGAAAGGGTAATTGGGCTGGGGTGGCGGGTTACGACCTTCTTATTGTTCTGGCGAAGTGTCCATTCGTCCATAGTTATTGGCTGTTCGTCGTGAGTTGTTCTGGAGAGACGTTTAGCGCCCGACCCGCAGGGGCGAGGACCGACGACTATTGCCCCAGAATGGCAAGCACGTCGGCGTGCAGTTTCCCGTTCGTGGCGAGAACGTCGGGCGTGTGAATGGTGGGCACGCCGTTCCAATCGGTGAACATTCCGCCGGCTTCTTCGACGATGGTCTTGGTCGCGGCCACATCCCACGCGTTCACGCCGTGCTCGATCATCACGTCCGCGGCGCCTTCGGCCACCAGCACGAAGCCGTAGAAGTCGCCGTGCCCGCGCTGACGCTTCGTCTGGCGGTAGAGGTCGTGGAACACCTGCTCGCGCCCGGCGCGCGTGAACCAGTTCATGCTGGAATAGCACAGCGAACAGTCCGCGAGCGCGGTCACGTCCGAGACGCGAATGCGGCGCTCGTTGTGGTACGCCCCGTCGCCGCGGAGCGCGCGGTAGGTCATTCCGAACACCGGGATGTACGCGACGCCCGCGATCTGTTCGCCCTTGTATTCGAGGCCGATGAGCGTGGCCCAGATTGGGACGTGCCGGATGAACGATTTGGTGCCGTCGATCGGGTCGATGATCCACCGGAACCCGCTCGTGCCGGGCTGGTCACCGAACTCTTCACCCAGGAACCCGTCCGCCGGGAACGCGGCGGAGACCGCGTCGCGGATGAGCTTCTCCGCGGACTTGTCCGCGATCGTGACCGGGCTGTTGTCGGCTTTGTGTTCGACCGCGAACGTTGTTTCGTAGTACGTGCGGGCGAGGTCACCGGCCTTGTGTGCGGCGCTCACGGCCAAGTCGTATCGCGTGCGCCAGTCGGCGTTCATAGGAACCTCTCCCCCAACCCCTCCCCTAAGAAGGGAGGGGAGCAAAGCACATCGCAGCGTTGGGTGGACCGCGAGTGCCCACCGACTGTCTTACCCCCCTCCCTTCTTAGGGGAGGGGTTGGGGGAGAGGTTCTTCGCTACGCGGGCGGGTGGGCCTTCGCGTAAGCCGCGCAGCCGACGATACCGCTGTCGTCGCCGAGCGCGGCCGAGACGCACCGCACGCCGGTCGCGGCACCCGGCAGCGCGTACCGTTGCGCGATCTCCCAGATTCGCTCGATGAACGTATCACCCAGTGAGCCGGTCACACTGCCGCCGACAACGATCACTTCCGGGCTGATGAAGTTCACCAAGCCGCCGAGCGCGGCACCGAGCGCGCGGGCCGCGTCATCGACGAGTTGCACCGCGACCGGATCATCCTTCTGGTAGTACTCCGCGAGTTGCGAACTGCGCACGCCGCCGAGGTCCACGCCCTTCCATTCTTTTCGCACGCGTTTGGGCGCATCGTCCAGAATCTCCTTCGCGCGCTTTATCATGTACTTGCGGCCGGCGATGCCTTCGAGTTCGGTGCCCTGGCGCCAGTGAACGATGAGGTGGCCGATCTCGCCCGCGTTGCCATTGAACCCGGTGAATAGTTCGCCGTTGAGGATCATCCCACCGCCGACGCCGGTGCCCACGAACACGCCCAAAACGTTCTTCGCGCCTTTCGCGGCGCCGTGGGCGAACTCGCCGTAGGTGCCCATCCGCACGTCATTTTCCACAACGAGCGGCCAACTCCACGTCGCGGGCATGAGCGGCTTGAGGTCCACGTCGCGCCAGTCGAGGTTCGGGGCGAACTTCACCTTCGTGGTGCCCAACTCGATCTGCCCGGGGATGCCGATGCCCATGCCGCGAATCTGGGCCGGCTCGACGTTTGCTTCTCGAATGACGGCATCGACGCCCTGGACGATGCGCCCGAACACCCCGGTCGGCCCGCCTTCGGCGGATGTGGGTTGCTTGGAGCGCGCGAGTAATTTGAGGTCGTCGTCGAACAGTCCAGACAGGATTTTGGTCCCGCCGAGATCGACGCCGAGCCAGTATCCGGTGCTCATGCCGGTGTTCACCGTGGGGTATGTCCGGTCGTGGGCCGCGAGCCGTCCTGGCGCCGCTTATTGTAAGACCGCACTACACTTACGCAACGAGAAACGGCGGGCGAGTCAAGTGAAAAAGCGGACTCACGAGCTTCGCGAATTCTTCACAAACCGCGTTACCTTGTCGGGGTCTTTCACGCCGGGCGCGCTCTCGACGCCGCTGGCGACATCGACTCCCCACGGCCGCACGAGCGCGATCGCTTCCGCGACGTTCTCCGGCGTGAGGCCGCCCGCGAGGATGAGCGGCACGCCGACATCGAAGTGTTGGAGCAACTCCCACGGGGCCGCGTGCCCAGTGCCGCCAAACTGCCCCGGCACGTGCGAGTCGATCAGCACCGCAGCCGGCTTCCGTTTGAGCGCCGTAGCCGCGTCCACGAACCGCCGAACGTGATCGAGACCGGTTTGGTCTTTCACGCGAAACGCAGGGACGTGCGCGAACGGGAACGTGTCTTCGGTCGGCGGTTGCTCGTCGTAGGTCTGCACGCCGCGCAGCCCCAATTGAAACGCGATCGCGCAGACCTGCCGCAGTTGCATTCCGACGAACACCCCCACTGCGGACGTGAATGCCGGAAGCTCGCGCACGATCGCGGCGGCTTGTTGTGGCGTGACGTGTCGCGGCGATTGGGGGTAGAAGTTCAGCCCAACGGCGTCGGCGCCCGCGTCGGCCGCGAACTTCGCGTCGGCGGGGGTTCTGACGCCGCAAATCTTGATGCGAACCATGAAGACAGTCTATGCGCCGAACTTCTGCCGCGCCAACGCGAGCGCGCCGTGAACGACCACCTCTTCGCCCAGCGCCGCGGGCACGATGTCCGTCAGCCCGGCGAAAGGCTTGAAGACGCGCTCCGCGACGACATGGCGTAAAGGCGCGAAGAACAACTCCTCACCGATCAACGACACGCCACCGCCGATCACAATTCGCGCGGGGCACAGGAGCGCGACGACGTGGCAAATGCCCTCGGCTAAACCGCGGCGCGCATTGTCGAGTATTTCGAGCGCCTCCTCATCCCCTTCGCGTGCGGCGGCGGCAACTGCCTTCGCCGAAAGCACGTCACTGCCCACGTGTCGTCGGATCGTCGCGAAGTCGTCTGCTCGGATTCGTTCTCGGAACGCAGCATGTGCTTGAATCGATTCACCCGAGGCCCACATCTCAACTGTCTGTTCGTCCTCAACGAATTCTGGCGACGCAGGATACCCGACTCGCAGGTGTCCAATCTCCGCGGCGCCGCGTCCAACACCCCTGTAAATCTGGCCGTCGATGATGAGACCGCCGCCGACGCCAGTGCCGACCGTGATGTAGAAGATCGGCGACATCCCCTTGCCCGCACCGAACAGCGCTTCCGCGAGACCGGCCACATCCGCGTCGTTGCACAACACCGCAGGCACACCCACAAGATCGCTCACCCAGTCCGCGAGCGGGAAGCCGTCCCAGCCTTCGATCTGGTGCGACTTAATTACGGTGTTGCTGCGGTCGTCGGTGGGACCGCCGAAGCCGATGCCCACACCGCGAAGAAGCCCGCGATCGGTGTTCGCTTTCGCGAGCAACTCCGGCACCGCGCTCACGATCTGCTTGCGGATGCCCTCGCTGCCCTCGGAGGCGTTCACGGTGCCGCGCCACAGCGCGAGGATGTGCCCGTCGCCGTGGCCCAACCCGAGTTGGAGTTTCGTACCGCCGATCTCGATACCGAGAAACATGGGCACTCCTTCGCGCTCCCCTTCGGGTCGCGGCTAAACGAAGTCATCACTACTCAATCGTCGTCGTCTTTCTTTGCCTTCAGGGGCACGAAGAACGCCGCACGCACCGGCGGCGGCATTGGGCTTTTCTCGCCGCGAACCGCCTTCCAGATGATCTCGCTGAAGATCAGATCGTCGAGCGTGTCTTCCTTCGAGAGGTCTTGCTTCTCCATCCACGCGGCCCCGAACATACCCGGTTTGTTCTTCTCGGTGAGGTCCACTTTCGGAACCTCGTGCGTGTAGCCGCTCGGGTCCGGCTTCGCCATGAACGACGCGTACATCGGTCGCGCCGCCGCGTCGAACTGACTCATCGGCTGCACGCCCAAAAGCAGTTCCATCGTCCGCAACATGCTCGTCGTCGAGTACAGCGTGCTGTCCACGAACTTACGCTTCGTGTAGGGAGAAATGACGAGCGCAACGGAGCGGTGCGCGTCCACGTGGTCCGGGCCGTTTTGCGTGTCGTCCTCGATCACAAAGATCGCGGTCTCCTTCCAGAACTTGCTCTTCGAGACGGCTTCAACAACCATGCCCAGCGCGAGGTCGTTGTCCGCGACCATCGCGGTTACCGTCGGCGAACCGACCTTCGTGCCCGCGGTGTGGTCGTTGGGAAGCCGCAACACTTGCATTCGCGGCATCTCGCCGGCGGTCTCGAAGCGATTCAGTTCACTGATGAAGCGTTCGGCGCGCTTCACGTCGGGGTAGTCGAGGTCGTACCCGCGGAACTTCGGATCGAACTTCCCTTCCAGCGCGGGCACGCTCGCCTTGGCGTCCTCGAACCCGCCGTCGGGTCTGCGCTTCCCGTTGGTGATCCACTCGCCGTAGGCGCGGTAACTCACCTTCGCTTCGGCGCACTTGTCCCAGAGGTACCCGCCGCTCGGCCGGGCGATGAGGTCTTTCTGGCCCTCGCTCGGGTAACCGAAGATTTTCCCGCCGCGATAACTTAGCGGCCAGACCTTCTCCACGAAGTCGGTCGCGTAGGCACCCATCGTCCACTCGTGACCGTCGGCGGAAACTTCGCCGTCCACGTACAGATTGTCGAGCAGCACGAACTGCTTCGCGAGCTTGTGGTGGTTCGGCGTGACCGATTCGGGGAAGAGACACAACGACGAGTCGCCGTTGCCCTCCTTGATGTCGCCGAACACCTGATCGTAGGTGCGGTTCTCCTTCACGATGTAGAGGCAATACTTGATCGGGCTGGCGTCGCCGAGCTTCTTCGGAATGGGGTTACCGGCTTCGACGTACTCGGAGCGCACCGCGCTACCTTCGAGGTACGGGCTGCACGCGTACGCGGTCTTGCTGTGCGCCGCCATCTGGTCCGGCGTGGGAAGCCGCATCACGGTGAGCGTGCCTTTGAGCAACTGCGCGATGTACTCGTTCAGGGTGCGCGCCTGCGGCACGAGCGGGTTCGGCCCACCGCGATTGCTCTTTGACGACATGCCTTTGCCGTTCGCGATGTAGAGTTGCTTGTCGGTCGCGTTGTAGCGCACGCTCGTGGGATACCACCCGGTCGGGATGAACCCGAGCGACACCGCTTTCGTGCGGTCGGTGATCGTGAACACGCTGAGGTTGTTCGCGTCCGCGTTCGCGACAAACAGCATCGCGCCGTCCGGTGTCATCGCGAGGCTATTCGGCGTGTTGCCGTTGGGCGCGTTCGGATAGAGCGCGCAGTTGATCGTCTGAATCGGCTTGCCGGTCGCGGGATCGAGAACGCTCACCTTCGTGGAGTTCGCGCACGCGACATACAGCGCATCGCCTTTCGGCGAGAGGAGCATTTCCGTCGGGTGTTCGGCGGTGGGCCAAGTCGCGACGACCGCGTTCTTTTCGAGATCAATGACGGCGACGCTGGCTCGCGCCCAGAGGCTGACGAAGCACCGCTTGCCGCCCGGCTCGACGAGACACGCGTAGGGATAGACCGCCGGCTCACGGGGCTTCTCAGGCTCGTCGGCCTTCGCCTTGATGGGGTCATCTTTGCGGCCGTCTGGCGGGCTAGGCGGTTCGCCTTTGCCAGGCTCTTTCTTGGCCGGTGGCGCATCGAAGAGAATCACCTTCCGGTTGTCCGGGTTCACGAGCGGCACGCGAACCACCGCGTCCGCCCACGGCACCGCTGCGAACAGGTCTTTGCCCGTTGGGTCGAAGGCCAATCCGCCGACAACGCCCTTTCTCTTGGGCACGCTCACGTCGATCGCTTTACCCTTCGTGAGATAACCCTTGTCGAAGTCGAAGACGTGAACGACTTCGTCTTCGCCGCCGCTGGCGAAGACTTGCTTCCCGTCGATGCTCCACGTTAAGCCGTAGAACGCTTGGTGAATCTGAACACGCGACAGCACGCGCGTGCGTTCCGGGTTGAGATCGACGATGAGGATCTCGTGCGTGCCGTAGCCGGCGCAGAGAACCGCCGCGAACTCGCCGGTCGGGTGGATCGCGATGTTCACGGGGAAGTCGCCGGCTTCGACGTGCCGGCCCGCGGGCCGTAGCGACCACTGATTCGGGAGTTGCACGGAGCCGTCTTTACGGAGTCCCGGCAGCACGCGTTCGAGCGGTTTCGATTCCGCTTTCGGGTCGTCCTTCGCGGGCTGCCCCGGTGCCGCGAACAGTCCGACGCCCGCGACCAGGAGCAACCCGACCGCCGCTAGCGAGTGCGCGCGCATGAATCGGCCCTGTGAGTGAAAGAGAAGGAGGGAGAGTCATTGTGCGAAGTGCGGGCGGATGTGGCGCGAAGAAGTCGAGAAGGCAGACCGGCCCAATCCCGCCGTTGGAAGGACTCGGTTGGTTCTCCGCGTTCGCGCCTACAATCCCTTCATGGCTTCTCACCCAGACGTGACGATCATCGGCAGCGGGATCATCGGCCTCACCTCCGCGTACTTCCTCGCGAAAGCCGGCGTGTCGGTCGCGGTGTATGATCGCGGCGACCTCGGTAGAGAGGCATCGTGGGCCGGGGCCGGGATCATCCCGCCGGGCAACCCGGACCGCGCCGCGACTCCCGCCGACAAGCTCCGCGGGCTCGGCTCTCTTCGCTTTCCTGAACTTTCCGCTGAACTACGCGACCTCACCGGCATCGATAACGGCTACCGGCGCTGCGGCGGAATCGAGTTCCTCGCACACGAAGACGAAGGTGTACCCGATGTGTGGCGCGCCGAAGGCATCAGTTTCGAGCGACTTTCTCTCTCTGCTGCAAAGCGCCTCGAACCGCTCGGCGATGTCCAGGGCGAACCGCACTTGCTGCCCGGGTGCGCGCAGGTGCGGAACCCGTGGCACCTCCGCGCGCTGATCGCCGCGTGCGAGAAAAGCGGCGTGCGCCTTCACCGCGACACCGGCGTGGAAGCGTGGGAGTTTAAGGGCGACCGCGTGTCGGCGGTGCGATTAGCGAACGGCGATCGTGTGACCGCGAACCGCTACCTGCTCGCGGCGGGCGCGTGGAGCGAATCGCTTCTGCGACCCCTCGGACACTCGCCGCACGTCCACCCGGTTCGCGGGCAGATCGCGCTTCTGAAGGGGAGAAGTTGTTCGCGTGTGCTGATGCTCGGCAAGCGGTACATCGTGCCTCGCGGCGACGGTCTCACGCTGATCGGCTCCACCGAAGAACCGGAAGCCGGCTTCGAGAAAGTCACCACACCCGAAGGCGTGAGCGAACTGCTCGCGTTCGCGCGCAAGACGGTGCCGGTGCTCGCGGACGCGGTACTCGAAACGTCCTGGGCCGGATTGCGACCCGGTTCGCCGGACGGGTTGCCCTTCATCGGAAGCGTACCGGGATGGGGCGATGTGTTCGTCGCGGCCGGACACTTCCGCGCTGGCGTGCAACTCTCGCTCGGCACCGCGCAGGCGATTACGGAGCTACTCACAGGAGTGCCGACATACGTTGATCTGGATGCGTTCGCGGTGGATCGGAAGCCACAGGCGAGTGCGAAGAGTGCGTTTCGTAGTTGATCTGGTTAGCCGCAAGCCGAAGGCGAGCGTGAAGGTACTCGCTCGCCTTCGGCTTGCGGCTAACCAATGGTGGGTAACCCAGCCGCCCCAATTTGCCAAACAGTTGAACTCGAAACTCGTAGCCTCGTAGCGATAATACCCCCATGCAACCGACCGAACACCGCTCGGCCGTGGGCCAGTTGGCCGACGACCTCCGCTGGCTCGAAGACCACTGCCGTCGACAGCCAGACCTGGCCGCGCAAGCGGGCACGCTCCGGCTTGCTAGCGCGCTCACCCGGAATGTCATCGGCCCGTTCCTCGAAGGCCAGCCGGCGTGCCCGCTACACATTTGCGTGGTTGGCGGGGCCGGCGCGGGCAAGAGCACCGTCGTCAACTTCCTCGCGGGCGACAAGGTCGCCGAAGCGAACCCGCAAGCCGGGTTCACCAGACACCCCACTGCCTTTCTGCCGCCCGGACCCGGCTTCCAGTGGCCCAGTTACATCGGCTTCATGGGCCCGCTGCACCGACTCACCTCCGACAAGCCCGCGGACACCGATGAAGACGTGTACGCGGTGAAGCGCATTCCCGTACCCAGTGGCGCGAACGAAAAGTTCGCGCACCCGCTCAGTGAGTTCGTCATCTGGGACTGCCCCGACATGACGACATGGGCTTCGGAGGGCTACGTCGCGCGGTTGATGGAAGTCGCGGCACTCTCGGATGTGATCGTGTACGTCGCGTCCGACGAGCGATACAACGACGCGGTGCCGACCGAATTCCTTCACCTGTTGGTGAAGGCCGGCAAAGCGGTCGTTGTTGCACTGACGAAGATGCGCGCACAAGACGCGGACGCGTTCATCGCGCACTTCAAGCAGGAAATTCTGGGGCGATTGCCGAAACTGCCCACGGGCGAGACACCCGCGGTGCCAGTCGTCGCGATCCCACACATGAGCATCGCCGAACGCACCGACCCGACCGGCGCCGGCGCAAAGTACCGCGTGCAGTTGCTGAACCAGATCCTCGTGCAGTGCGAATCGGACGACCTCACCCGCGCGCGCACCGTGACGAATGCGGCGAAGTACCTCAGCACCGCCGGCGACGGCCTGTTAGATGTCGCCCGACGCGACCTCGCGGAACTCGATTCGTGGAAGCAAGCCGTGAACGCGGGTCGGGCCACGTTCGAGGACCGCTACCGCCGCGAGTACCTTTCTGGCGAACAGTTCCGGCGATTCGACCGCTTCCGCGAACGGCTCACGGACCTGCTCGAACTGCCCGGCACCGGCCGCGTTCTCGGCGGCATCTTCTGGGCGTTGCGGTCGCCGTACCGCTGGACACGCGATTACGTCTTCGGATTGGTCGCGCGGCCGGACGTGCTAAACCTCTCTGAGCAAACGGTACTCACCGGCGCGCTCACGGGCTGGCTCGACACACTCCAAGCCGAAGCGCTTCGCAAGGCCGGAACGCAGCAGTCGCTGTGGCGGCAGATCGCGGTGCGGTTCGATTCGGAACTCGGCCCGCAGGCGCGTGACCGGTTCGCGACCGACTTCCGCACGTTTGAACTGAAGGAATCCGAAGACTTGGAGCAAGCCGGCAAAGCACTGGTGGATGGGTTGGAGAAGAACCCCGCACTGCTCTATACGCTCCGTGGCGGCAAGTTCGCGCTCGATCTCACCACCATCGGGAGTGTGGTCTACTTCACGTGGCCGCCGGGGTGGTTCCTGTTGCTCATCCCGTTGGGCGTGTCGGCGGCGCACCAGTTCGCGGAACTCGCTACCCGCGCTGTGGCCGAAGGCGCGCGTCACCGCGTGCGTTCGCACCGCGAATCGCTCGTCACCGGTTCGCTGAGCGTGCCGCTGACGACGTGGCTCGCGGAGTGGCCGACGACCGGCGGCACGTCGTTCGAGAAGTTGCAACAAGTGTTGCGCCGCGTGCCCGATGCGATTCGCACGATGGAAGAGCGAGTGAAGGCGAAGGTGAATGAGATCACGAAACCAAAGGACGAGTCCCCTGCGCTCAGTGCGCCGACGCCAGGGGCGCCGACCACCTAGACGAAACGACGCGCTGTTTAGCGTTCGACCCGCAGGGTCGCCGCTTCGCAACACAACACAGAGAAGGCGCATGAGCGCTGATGAAGAATCAGGGAGCTTACGCCCCCCGCTCGCCGAATTAGGGCCGCCGCAACCGCTGTTGCGGACACTCGCGCCGTTGTTGCGCGGCCTCGAACGCCCGCTGCGCGCATGGCTCGACAGCCGTCGCAAGTTCCCGCTCTCCATGATGCAGCGCGCCGAACTCGAAGGTCTCGCGGACGACCTCAAGCGTCACTCCGATACGCTCGATGTCGAGAAACCGCTGCTCGTCGTGATGCTCATGGGCGGCACCGGTGTTGGCAAGTCCACGCTCCTCAACGCGCTCGCGGGCGGGCCGATTGCACAGGCGTCGTTCACCAGGCCCACCACGCGCGACCCGGTCGTGTACTTCCACCATTCGGTGAAATCCGAACGCCTCGACCCCGCGCTGCGCGTGTGCCGGCTCGTTCAACACGACCGCGCCGGACTCGAACAGAAGGTAATCGTCGATACGCCCGACCTCGACTCCAACGACCTCACCAACCGCGACAAGCTCATCGCGCTGCTGCCGGTCGCGGACATCGTGCTGTACGTCGGGTCGCAGGAGAAGTACCACGACCGCCTCGGCTGGGATCTGTTCAAGGAACAGCGGCAGCGGCGGGCGTTCGCGTTCGTCTTGAACAAGTGGGATCGCTGTGTAACAGGCGAGAGCGGCGTGCAACCCGACGAAGACCTCCTCGCCGACCTCAAAGCCGAAGGCTTCCAGAACCCGCTGCTGTTTCGCACAACGGCTCAACTGTGGCTTGATGCGGCGAAGACGCACAGCGGCAGCGGCATTCCACCAAAGCCCGTGGACCTGCCCGCGGGCGAGCAGTTCGGGTTGCTCCGTAACTGGCTCGAACTCGGCCTCACGCGACTCGAAATCGAAGCCGTGAAAGCGCGCGGCGTCGGGCAACTGTTAACACAACTCACGCGAATCGCGGAGACCATTCGCCCGCCGGATTTGAGCGCCGAGGCAGAGAAGGTGAAAGCCGCGTGGGATCGCACGTTGGAAGAAGAAGCCGATGTGCAGGCCGATGTCCTCGTCGGCACGCTGGAACCGTACCAGACCGAAGTCGAACACCACTTCAGCGTGGAAGATCAACAGCGGTTCCGCGGGTTGATGGCGGCGTACCTGCGTGTCACCACGCGACTGCGATACGCGGGCAGCGGGCTACGCGACAAAATCCCGTTCGGCGGCCTCAAAGGAAAGCTGCTCGGCGGGCGAGTCGATACGCCGGTGGAGTGGAACCTCGGCGCGTTCGTGCAGGAGTGCGCCCGCACGGCCGGCGAGCGCGTGCTCGATCAGCGATCCACCGCGCTCATCAACCGGTTGCTCGTCGAAGCGGAAGCGAAAGGGTTCCCGCTGACGCTGCTCACGGACCCGGCGACCAGCGCGGGCCGGCTCGACTGGCGCGAGCGGATGACGCTCGCGGTAATTGAGGCGCTCGCGGAAGTGGAACACCAGGCAACGAACCCCACCGGGTTCCGGCGCCTGGTTCGGGGGATGCTGAGTTGGCTGGCGAACACACTCCCAGAAGTGGCGCTCGTCGCGACGGTTGGGATGCTCCTGTGGAACTTCTTCGTTCCCACGCCGAGTGTCACACCGGGCATGTTCGAGATGGCGCTCGTGGTGCTGATTCCGCTGGTCGTGATCGTGACGTTGCACCTGCTCATTCTGCTTCTGTTGCCGGTGCGGTGGCCGGCGATCCGGCACGAGTTCCGCAAGCAACTCGGTGTGCGGATGGCCGCCGAACTGAGCCGCGCGTACCTCGCCATTCCGGGCGAAGTGTCCGCCGCGATCACGGATGAGCGGAAACAAGTCGATGCCCTCGTCGCGGAGGCGAAGCAAGTAGGCGACTGGCTGGCCGAGCGGCAACAAGCAGCACGCGTCGCGGAGTTGTATGGGAAGTAACCTGATGTGGTCCGGTCACTCCATGACCGGATGGCGATGCGCCACGAGACGCGAAGAAAAACACGAAGAGCCGGTCACAGAGTGACTGCACCACATTTAGGACGAACGCAATGGCCGAAGGAAAATGGATCGCGGGGCTGACCCCCGGAATGCCGGTCGCGAACGCTGCGAAGGTCGTACTCACGGAGCGGTGCGCGGTGGTGAGAGAGTTCCTCCCGCTGGCGACCGGGCACGCGTGGGAGAATACCGAATTCGTCCACCAACTGCGTGTCGGCACGCGCCGCGCGGGCGCTGCGCTGCGCGTGTTCGCGGATGCACTGCCGCGCAAGCACCTGAAGGCGATGAATCGCACGCTGCGCACAATCCGGCGCGCGGCCGGCGACGCGCGAGACTGGGACGTGTTCCTCGCCGCACTGCCCGGCGCGAAAGCCTTCACCGCCGTGACCGCGAAGCCCGCACTCGACTTCCTCCTGGGGTACGCGTTCGGGCAGCGCGCCGCGGCGCAGGCGCGGTTGATGACCGCCGACGTGGAGAGCGGTGCGGAGTTCCGCGAACTGAGCGAAACGTTACCCGATCGCACCCGCGCGACTAAGGGGGCCGACGCGCCCGCGAACTTCGGCGTGCTCGGGGGGCAACAACTCGGCGTGCTGTTGCTCGAACTGACCAACGAGGTCGAAGCGAACCCCGCCACGCCGGGCGAACTGCACGCGTTGCGCATCACCGCGAAGCGCCTCCGGTACGCAATCGAGATCTTCGCAGACTGCTTCTCGCCGGTTCTGAAAGAGAACATCTACCCCGCCGTCGAACGTGTGCAAGAGTTACTCGGGGGGGTGCAAGACGCGACCGTTAGCATCGCGCGATTGGGGGAAATCCACGAGCGCGTCGGCGCCGTGATGCCGAAACAACAAACCCGCGTGAAGAAGGGACTCGATAGCCTGTCGGCATCGCTCCGCGTGAAGATACCCGCGGGCACGAAAGCGTTTGCGAAGTGGCGCACGGAGTGGCAGGAACTGATGGCCTTGCTGAAGCTCGAAGTGCTCTCTTGAGCCGCTTGCGGCAAAAGACCTACCCCCCAGCCCCTCCCTGAGGGGAAGGGGGAGCAAGAACACTGCTCGATTCGCTCGCGGTTCGTCGATCAGCACCGCTCTTTGCTTTGCTCCCCTTCCCCTCAGGGAGGGGGCTGGGGGCAGGTCTTCTTAGCGCATGACCCAGTCCGATTTCAACCGGTACACGCGGACCCGCAGGCGAGGCGCATCGCGCCCGCTCACGGGGTCCACGCCACAGTAGAAGTTCGGCACCGTCTTCGCAGAAAGCCGGTCGTCGCACTCCACCTCCCCGATCACTTCCGCGACCCACGCCGACGGGTGCGTCACGTCAAAACCCGCGTAGGGTCGCGGGAACCAATCGCCGTCGGGGTACACCGGCAGCACGACGTAATCGCCCGCCCGCGCAACGGTCTGCTTCGCGATCAGCGGTTTCATCCCCTCACGCTCGCAATAGTACTGAAAGCCCCAGTGCCCAACGTACCACACCTGCCCACTGGGCGCCCCACCACGCACGAACTCCGCGGCACCTTCCGCGCAGACCTTCTCCGGGAACGCGTCGAGCGTGTCGAACGCGGCCACCAGCACGCCGACCGCGATCCCCACCGCGAACACCCACGGCGGCGCTTGCCGCTCCGGGCGCGCGCGACTGATCCGACTCGCCGCACGCGCCGCGAGCAACCCCATCACGAGCGCCACGCCGATTACGCGCCGCGCCGCCGGGAACGGCGTGAGACCGAGCGCCGCGACCACTTCGATGACGAGCCAGCCGACCACGAACAGCGTGCCCGCGTTCGCTCGGATGCTCAGCCCCTTTCGCACGCGAAAGAGCAGCGCGCCCGCACACGCGGCGACTGCGGCGAGCCAAACCGCACCGCCGAACTGCCAGAACGCGGTGATCGCCGACACGTCCGCGTTCAGCATCGTCCAGCGTCGCGGGAGCGTCGCGGCGAGCACGAACCCGACGCACCACACCACCGCAACACCCACGAACCAGCGCCGCGGGACGCGCAGCGCCGACCCCGCGAGCAAACCCGCGCCGACCGCGAGACACCCCACATACCCACCCAGCGGCGCAATCAGGTTGAGCTTACTCTGAACGAATTCGCGTAAACCACCACCGCCAGACGAACTCGCGTGGAACGCGAAGTGTGATTGCCCGTACTTCTGCGCGAGCCACAGTTCCCACCCCCCAAACACCGTGACGCACGCCCCGACCGCGAGTGACGCGAGTGCGAACCGCCGGTGCGTGATGCCGAACCACGCGATCACCGTCGGCGCGACGAACGCGCTGTACTTGGTCTGCATCGCCAGCCCCGCGATCACGCCCGCGAGCACCGTGAGGGCCACATTTCGGCGCGCGGCGGCGCGAATGAACAACTCCACCGACGCGAGAGCCAGCGCGACCGCCGGCACGTCGAGCATCAGGTTCACTGTCGGGAGCACCGCAGCCGAAAGCATCAGCAGTGGCAGTACAGCGTGTTCCGTTCCGCGTGCGAACCGCACGAGCAATGCGTGCAGCGCCCACGCGAGCGCCCACACGAACGGGAAAAGCCACAACTTGAGCAGCGCGATGTGTTCACCGAACAGCGCCGTTCCGAGCGCGAGCCAGTACGGGACGACTGGGGGGCACAGCACGGCCATCGCGGGATCCGGCTCCGCCCACCAGAACATGGAGAAGCCGTAGGGGTCGGCGGGGTTCGATGCAATCTGACGTGCAAACAGCAAGTACGCGGTGTCGTCCACCGTGACCGGCTTCGCGACGTTTGCTAGCGTGACCAACACGGCCAACCAAAAGGCGAGCGGGGGACGTAAGCCCCCTGATGGTTTCAAGTGGAAATCGAGTTTCAAAGCATCATCAGGGGGCTTACGCCCCCCGCTCGCCTTCGGACACTTCGTCTGGGTGAAGTCGCGTGCGGGTGGTAAACTACCGGTGTGAGGAGCGATTTCCACCTTGAGACATTCGCGGTGACCCAACGGCCGGCACAACCCGATTTCGCCCCGGAGCGCGCCCTTACGGCGTATCTACTCGGCAGCCTCGACTTCGACGCGTTCCTCGCGTTGCAGCGCCGGCTCGTGTACGACACCGCCGGCGACCGCGACACCGCGGCACTGATCCTCTGCGAACACCCGTCGGGAATCACGATCGGGCGCGAAGGCAGCGCGGTCCACGTCCGACCTGGCACGGCCGAACTCGCCGCGCGCGACTGGCCGGTTCGCTGGGTAAGTCGCGGTGGCGGTGCGATGCTGCACCAGCCTGGGCAAGTCGCGTGCTACCCGGTGTTCGCACTCGACGCGCTGAACCTCACCGCCGGCCGCTACGTGACCGAACTTCAGGCAGTTGCGGTCGATCTGTGCCGCGAGTTTGGCATCGAAGCGATCCCTGACCCTGAGCGGCCTGGGGTTCGCGCGAACGGTCGTCGCATCGCGCACGTCGGCGTCGCGGTTCACGACTGCGTCAGTTGCTTCGGTCTCGTTATTAATGTGAACCCGGACCTCAGCCCCTTCTGGGACGTGCGATGCGACGGCGATCCCGAGCCAATGACCTCACTCCAGCGAGAAAGTCCCCAGCGCGTGCGCGTAGCCGGCGTGCGACAGCGCCTTCTTGAACTGATCGCGACGAGGTTCGGTTTCACTCGTGTTTCCGTGTTCCACAACCACCCCGCGGCCCTTCCGCGACCAACACGACATGCATTCCCTCACGCTTCTTGATTCTTCGAGCGCCACGCAACAGGGGGCTAACGTCCCCCGCTCGCCAGGCACGAGCGCGCGCCTTCCCGCGTGGTTGAAGCGCCCGCTCCCAACCGGAAACGGGAATAACTTCACCGCCCACCTGATCGAAGACCTCAAACTCGAAACGGTGTGCGAGAGCGCGCGATGCCCAAACCGCCCTGAGTGCTGGTCTCGCCGCACCGCGACGTTCATGATCATGGGCAACCTCTGCACGCGCACGTGCAGTTTCTGCTCGGTGCCCAAAGGTGCGCCGGAACACCTCGAAGACGACGAACCAACGCGCCTCGCTGAAGCTGCCGTTCGCCTGGGGTTGAAGCACGTCGTCATCACGTCGGTGACGCGCGACGACCTTCCCGACGGCGGGGCGGAGCACTTCGCGCGCTGCATCGTCGCGGTCCGCGCGCGAATGCCGAGCGCCGCAGTCGAAGTGCTAACACCGGACTTCCTCGGCGACACCGCCGCCATCGACCTCGTGACCGACGCGAACCCCGAAGTGTTCAACCATAATCTGGAAACGGTTCCGCGCCTGCACCGCGTCGTTCGCGGGCGCGCGCTGTATCACCGCAGTCTCGGGCTGCTCGAACGTGTAAAACGCCGCGCTCCGCACATGGTCACGAAAGCCGGCTTGATGCTCGGCATCGGCGAAACGATCGACGAACTGTTCGACGTGCTGGCCGATCTTCGCGCGATTCGGTGCGACGTGCTCACGCTCGGTCAGTACCTCAGGCCAACCGCGAAGCACATTCCCGTGGCGAGGTTCGTGCCGCCAAGCGAGTTCGATTCGCTGGCCGCGACGGCACGGCTGTTGGGCTTCAAGCAGGTTGTCGCGGGGCCGTATGTGCGATCCAGCTATCACGCCGATGACATGGTGCCGACTCGTGAGGGAATCCCGACAAGTACCGATCACGTTGCCTGATCTCGGTTCGCCGCGCATGACGTTCAGCCTGTGGCACGTGCGCGTCGGCGACCGCGTAACGGAAGGCGATCGCATCGCGGAGGTGCTGATCCCCGGCGCGACATTCGACGTGCCCGCGCCGGTGAGCGGCACGCTCGCGGAACGCAACGTGCAAGCAAATGACCCGCTCACGCCCGACATCGTGCTGGGCGTGGTTCAAGAAGAAGATTAGCCGCACGATAAACGCAGAGAAAAGACACGACCAGAGAAGACAAGACTTTGGTTTCAATGAACTCGGTCTTCTGTCTTTATCGTGTCTTTTCTCTGCGTTTATCGTGCGGCTAATCTTGGTTTTGGATTTCTCACATGCCGCGACCCGTGTTCCTGTCGTTCGACGGTCTCGACGGCACCGGCAAATCGACCCAGTGTCGGTTGCTGGTGGAGTGGCTCACCGCGCAGACGATTCCGGTGACCGCTTGCACCGACCCGGGCGGCACCGCGCTCGGCAAAGAACTCCGCAAACTGCTCCTCTTCGGCCGCGAACACCGCATCAGTACCAGTACCGAAGCCTTGCTCTTCATGGCGTCACGCGCCCAGTTGGTCGAAGAGATCATCCGCCCGGCACTCGATCGCGGGGAAGTGGTCGTGTCGGACCGCTTCCTGTTGGCGAACGTGGTGTACCAGGGGCACGCGGGCGGGATGAGCGCGGACGAACTGTGGAAGGTCGGTGCGTTCGCTACCGGCGGCCTTGAACCGGACCTCACGCTCGTCTTCGACCTCCCCCCTGACATCGCGGCTTCTCGAAGAAATCGCGAAGCTGATCGAATGGAGGAGCGCGGCGAAGACTACTTCACTCGTGTGCGCACCGGGTTCCAGTACGAAACCGGAATGCGACCCGCGAAGCGCCGGCTCATCGACGCTACTCCCGACGCCGACACGGTGCAGAAGGCCGTTCGGCGCGAAGTAAGCCGGTTGTTGAGCGATCACGGGTGGAATGTTCAAGATTAGGCGAAGGGAACTCGCATGTCGTGGGACCGCATTCGCGGGCAGGACACGGCCCGGAACACGTTCTTCGCCGCGGTCGAAGCCGGCCGGCTCGCGCACTCATACCTGCTCGTCGGGCCGGACGGTGTTGGCAAGCGCCTCTTCGCGCGCGAACTCACGAAAGCGTTCCTCTGCGAACGACCGCCGGCGAAGCTCACCGCGTGCGACAAGTGCCCGGCGTGCGCGCAGGTTGAAGTCGGCACGCACCCGGACCTGCTGGTTCTCCGCACACCGGCCGACAAGCACGAACTCCCCGTCGATGACATGCGAGCGTTCTGCGCGCAGGTTTCGCTCAAGCCGACGCGCGGACCTCGCAAGATCGGCATCGTCGAAGACGCCGACGACTTCAACGCATCCTCCGCGAACTCGTTCCTCAAGACGCTCGAAGAACCGCCGCCGGGCGCGCTGCTACTGCTCCTTGCGACCACCACCGACCGGCAGTTGCCCACGATCCTGTCGCGGTGCCAGGTCATGCGGTTCGCGCCGCTCAGCCCCGCGAACCTGAAAGCGGTCCTCGCAACACAGGGTGTAGACGACCCTGCGAAGCGTGACCGTCTCGCCAGACTCGGAAGCGGGAGCGTGTCGCGTGCTCTCGCTCTCGATGACGATTCCATCTGGCAAGTGCGTCAGAAACTGGTCGATGGGCTAACGTCGCTGCGACCGCAGTTTCAGGCGCTCGCGGAGGTGTGGAGCAAGTTCCACGAGGACGCGGGCAAGGAAACCGGGCCACAGCGGTTGCGAGCATCGCTGGTGCTTCAGTTCCTGGTCGAAGCGGTTCAGCACGCGCTGAAGCTGTCGCTCGGCGTGACCGTGAGCGACCTCGACCCGACCGAAGCGGCGCGCCTGAAAGCGTTCGCTCAGCGAGTGGGAACCGACGGGTTAATGGAGTTGCAGGACAAGTTCGTTGAAGCGGACCTCCACGTCGAGCGCCGCGTGCAACTCATTCTGGTGGTGGAGTCGGTGCTGGCGAAGTTCCCGCGCGAGAAGTAGGGCGGGGCCTGCTCACGGGGCCAATCGCTCGCGATTCCACCCATCGCCCGTGCGCTTGAACACGATGCGGTCGTGTAACCGGCTCGGACGCCCCTGCCAAAACTCGATCACCGCGGGCAACACGCGGTAACCGCCCCAGTTCGGCGGGCGCGGCGGGTTGCCATCGGGGAACTTCAACATCAACTCCGCGTGCGCGTTCTCCAGAACGTCGCGCCCCGCGATCACGGCGCTTTGCGGCGAAGCCCACGCCCCGAGCCGGCTGCCGAGAGGGCGCTTCGCGTAGTACTCGTCGGACTCCGCCGCGGTCACGATCTCCACCGCGCCTTCAACACGGATTTGCCGTTCGAGCGGGTGCCACAGGAACACGAGCGCAACCTTCGGGTTTGCACTCATCTCGAAGCCCTTGCGGCTGTCGTAGTTCGTGAAGAACGTGAACCCGTGATCATCGAGCGCCTTTAGCAACACCGCGCGCGCCGACGGTTGACCGTCGGCGCCGACGGTTGCGAGGATCATCGCGTTCGGGTCGATCAACTCGGCGCGCTCCGCGTCCGCGAACCACGTGCGGAACAGCGCGAACGGATCGCTGCCCGCGTCGGCTTCCGTTAGCCCGCCGGCGGAATATTCCTTGCGCAGATCGGCGAGGTTGCTCATCGCGTGCGGCTCACATTTTCAGGAAACGTGACAGCGGTATTATCGCTGGTTGGGGTTCGTGCGGCACCGGCACCAGGTTATATCGAGGGTCAAGTGCGACCCAAACGGGAGCGTAATCGCGTATGGCGGCCGAGAAAGCAGTGGCGATTGTGGTTCGCGGCACCGACTGGAGCGAGACCAGCCGCATCGCCACACTGTTCACGCGCGAGTTCGGCAAGGTGCGCGCTCTGGCGAAGGGCGGGCGCCGCCTCAAATCAAACTTCGATGTCGCGTTCGACCTGCTCACGGTCTGCGAGGTCGTGTTCATTCGCAAGCCGAGCGGCCTCGATCTACTCACCGAAGCGCGGATGAACGAACAGTTCCCGCCACTGCGCCAGAACCTGCCCGCACTGTACGCGGGGTACTACGTCGCGGAGTTGCTCGCCGACGGGACGCAGGATTACGACCCACACGTTCCGCTGTTCGACGCGGCCATTCAAACACTGCGAGCGTTAGGAGAAACGCAACCCCTCCCCCCAACCCCCTCCCCTAAGAAGGGAGGGGGAGAAAGAGAAGGCGCAATGTCTGACGGCGCAAGTGCGAGCGAGCTGGCACTTTCTCCCCCTCCCTTCTTAGGGGAGGGGGTTGGGGGGAGGGGTTCTTCGCTCCCCGCCGCGGTATCAGCCTTTGAGCTTGTGTGGCTCCGCGAGTTGGGATATAGCCCGCGACTCGATGCGTGTGCAACCTGTGGACGAGAGCGGCTGAACCGGAACGCCAAAGCGTTCTTCAGTCCGATGGCCGGGGGCGTGCTGTGCCCGGAGTGCGGCCCCGCGGTCGCCGACCGGCGCATGGTGTCGGGCGAAGCACTCGAAACGCTCCGCACCTTGAACGAAGGCGTGGGCGCACTCGCGGTCGAGACGCAGGTGGAAGTGCGGCAAGTGTTGGGCTACGCAGTGAGTTGCGTATTGGGACGGCGCCCGCGCCTACTCAACTACGTGGACGGGCACTGAGTTGGTGAGCCGGGCGCGCGAGCGACCGGAGTTTCGACCGGGGCGAGGGGGAACGCAAGGATGTCTAGCCCAACCGACAGGACGTTCCGACCGGGTCGAACCGGCGTGCTGGTCGCGGCGCTCGCGTTGCTGATCGCCCCCGGGTGTCACACCGCGCGCGGGTTCAAGGACCGCGTCACCACCGCGACCGCACAGTTCGTTGGTTCGAGTTACGACGACGCGCACGCCAACGAGAAGATGGCAGCGGCCGAACGGCTCTACCAGGACAAGCAGTACGAAAAGGCACGCGGAGAGTTCCGCACGCTCGCGGATAACCAGGGGAACCCCGCTGCGCTCGCCGAGCGTGCCAGGTTCATGCAGGCCGAATGTCGGTACATGCTCGGACAGTACCCGGAGGCGTGCGACACTTACCACAAGGTGCTCCTCGACTTCCCCACCGGTGCGTACCGGCGTGACTGCTGCGCCCGCATGTTCGACATCTGCGACTACTGGCTCGACGACTTCCGCGCCGAGAAAGAGAAGCGTACCGCGGCCGGCGAAAAGGGCGTGTACCGCTGGCGACCCGGCATGCCGCGCCCGCTCGACCGCACCAAACCCGCGATCGACCAGGAGGGCCGCACCCTCGAAGCGCTCCAGCGGGTCCACACGCACGACATCACCGGCCCGGTCGCGGACAAGGCCATCTTCTGGTGCGGGTACGTGAACTTCATCCGCGGTAACTTCAGCGAGGCCGACCAATTCTTCAGCCAGATGGTGGAACTGCACAAGGACAGCCCGCTCCACCCACAGGCGATGGCATTCGCGATCCAGTCGAAGAACAACTCGACCGGCGGCGCCGTCTACGACGGGCGCAAGTGCGCGGAGGCGCTGCACCTGGTTCACGTCGCGGAGGCCACCGTGCCGGAGTTGGTGAACGACCCCGCGATGGCCGAGAAACTGACGCGGGCCAAGTTCGCGATCCGCTCGCAACAGGCCGAGAAGGACTTCCTGACCGCTGAATACTACGAGCGCACCGGGCACCCCGGGTCCGCGGTCTTCTATTACGAACTGGTGCGCCGGCGCTACGCGGGGACGCGCTACTCCGACCTCGCGACCGAAAAGAAGGACCGCCTGGTGAAACTAATGCAAGAGGGCCGCCCCGAGCCGGGCAACGACCCGTTTGCCATCGCACAAGCGAAGTTGAACGAAGTGTTCGGCAAGAACAAGGTGCCGACTGACGAGAAGGATCGCGCCCGCATCGATCCGAGCCTGATGCCAGCCGGCGGGGCGCCGTCGGACGGCGTGCGGCCCTGATGCGTACCAGTTTAGCGTTGGGCCCGTAGGGGCCAGGAGTCAATCGCCCTCCGGGGCGAACGCTAATCAAGAACCAAAAACCCCACCCACTCATGCTCATCTTCAGCCGCCGCCAACTCCTCGTTCTGGGCGCCGCCGGCGCCGCGGTCGCGACTGGGTGCCAGAACGGGTTCAAAATCTTCGGCTATCAGGTCGGTACCGGCGCCCTCTACGACCCAAATATCAAAACCGTGTACGTGCCGCTGTTCAACAACCGCGCATTCCAAACGACCCCGTACCGCGGGTTCGAGGTGGACGTGACGCAGGCGGTCGTGCGCGAAATCGGTAAGACGACCGCGTTCCGGGTCACGTCGGACGTGGAAAAGGCCGACACCGAACTGCTCGGCAACATCGTCATGATCCAAAAGGTGCTGCTGAACGTGAACCAGAATAACCTGACCCGCGAGGCCGAGGTTCAGGTGCAAGTGGACGTGGTGTGGCGTGACCTGCGCGACGGCACGATCCTGTCGAACCCGCGCCGCGCGCCGCAACCCGGCGTACCGAACCCCCAACTCGATGGCCCGCCGATCCCATTCGACCCGAACGTGCCGGTCGCGCCCGGAATGCGGGACCGCGACCTTCCGGTCCCCGTGCGGCTCCTCGCGACCGGACGCTTCCTCCCGGAGTTGGGCGAGACCAACGTCTCCGCCTCGAAGCGCGTCCACGACAAAATCGCGGTGCAGATCGTCTCGCTGATGGAAAAGAAATGGTAAGCGGGCAAAGTCTCAGGTCGGACGTCCACAAGTCTCAAGTCCAAAGACATCATCTCTGTCTTT
>CAMDQN010000079.1 GCA_945905925.1 Singulisphaera sp. GP187 | reverse complement strand
ACCCCCTCCCCTAAGAAGGGAGGGGGAGAACCGCTCGCTTCGCTCGCGGATGCAGAAGGCGCGGCGTCAGCCGCGCCGCTCTCGCTTGCTCCCCCTCCCTTCTTAGGGGAGGGGGTTGGGGGGCGAGGTTCTTCGCGACGCGGCCACCTCACCGACTACCTTCCCGCCGATTCGTGGGTCGTGTTGGTCGAACCGCGCGAACTGAAGGAACAAGCCAAGCACTTCCACGAGCGCGTCGCGACCACCGACGGGCTGTTCACGCCGGAACAAGCGTTCGCGAGCTTGATGAAGTTGCCCAACGTGGTGTTCTCCGCGCTCCCGCGGCCGAGCGTGGAAGCGTCGGTTCATCTTCGTGTCGAGTCGGTGAATCGGTTCAGCGGTAGCGTGCATCGCGTGCGCGACGAACTCGATTCCATCGCGCACAGTGCGACGGCACGTGTGCTGATCGCGTGTCAGAGCGAAGCGGAAGTTCACCGGCTCACGGAGGTGCTGAAGGCCGGCAAACTCGCGGAGTCGCACCGGTTGCAACTTGTGACCGGGCACGTGCGTGCCGGTTTCCGGCTGGTGGAAACCGGAACCATCGTTCTCGGCAGTCACGAAATCTTCCACAAGGACTTGCTACCGCCCGGCGTGAAGGCGCAAACGAAGTCGAGCCGGCAGATCGAATCGCGCGCGATCGACTCGTTCCTCGACCTCAACGACGGCGATTACGTCGTGCATGTGGCTCACGGGATCGCGCGATTCCGCGGCATGCAGATGCTGTCTCGGTCCTCAGTCATTAGTCATTCGTCACTGGGTGAAGACGAAGCAAATGACCAGGGACGAATGACTAATGACGCGCAAGAAGAACACCTCGTCCTTGAGTTCCGCGACGGGATGTTCATTTACGTTCCCGCGACGCGAATCGACCTCGTGCAGAAGTACGTGGGTGGGTCGCAGGCAGAACCGACGCTGAGCAAGCCCGGTGGCGCGTCGTGGGGGCGGAAGAAGGAGAAAGTGTCCGAGGCCGTGCGAGACATGGCCGCGGAGATGATTAACGTCCAGGCGCTACGACAAGCGGTTCCGGGGTTCCAGTTCCCGGTCGATTCGGAATGGCAGAAGGAATTCGAGGCTGCATTTCCTTACCAAGAAACACCGGACCAACTCTCCGCGATTACCGAGGTCAAAGCCGATCTGGAAAAGTCGAAGCCGATGGACCGGCTCATCTGTGGTGACGTCGGCTACGGCAAAACGGAGGTCGCGATTCGCGCCGCGTTCAAGGCGGTCGATAGCGGCAAGCAGGTCGCGATCCTCGTTCCCACGACGGTCCTCGCGGAACAGCACTACCGCACGTTCACGCAACGCTTCGCGGAGTATCCGTTCGTCGTCGATGTGGTGAACCGGTTCAAAGGTGCGGCGAAACAGAGGGAGACGCTGAAGAAGCTCGCCACGGGCGAAATCGACGTGATCGTTGGCACGCACCGGTTGCTCTCGAAGGACGTGAAGTTCAAGGATTTGGGCCTCGTCGTGATCGACGAAGAGCAGCGGTTCGGCGTCGAACACAAGGAGCGGTTGAAGCATCTGCGCGCGATGGTCGATGTGCTCACGATGACCGCGACACCGATTCCGCGCACTTTGCATGCGTCGCTGCTCGGCATTCGCGAGATCAGCAACCTCGAAACGCCGCCCGCGGACCGGCAGCCGGTGGAAACGCACATCACGCGCTGGGACGACAAGCTCATCCGCAACGCGATCCTGCGCGAGATGAATCGCGGCGGACAGGTGTACTTCGTCCACAATCGCGTGCAGGACATTTACGACATCGCGACGAAGGTGGAGATTCTCGTTCCCGAAGCAAAGGTAACCGTCGGGCACGGTCAGATGGATGGGCACGATCTCGAAAAGGCGATGGTCAAGTTCGTTCGCAAGGAAGCCGACGTGCTAGTCGCGACGACAATCATCGAGAGCGGGCTGGACATCCCGAACGCGAACACCATCTTCATCGACGAAGCGGATATGTACGGTCTCGCGGACCTACATCAGCTTCGCGGGCGCGTTGGGCGCTCGAAGCACCGGGCGTACTCGTACTTCATCGTGAACCCGCTGAAACTGCTCAACCCGACGGCGCAGCGGCGATTGAAAGCGATTGAAGAGTTCACCGAGTTGGGCGCGGGCTTCAAGATCGCAATGCGCGACCTGGAGATTCGCGGAGCGGGCAACATTCTCGGCGGCGAGCAAAGTGGCCACATCGCGGCCATCGGTTACGAACTCTACTGTCAGTTGCTCGAAAACGCGGTGCGGGCGCTGAAGCAGCAACCGCCGAAGGTCGCGGTCGAAGTGACGGTTGATCTGCCGTGGCCGGCGTACCTGCCGCGCGACTACGTGCCGGGCCAGAAGTTGCGCATCGAAGTCTATCGCCGCTTGGCGCGGCTTCGCGATCCGGCCAAGCTCAACGACTTCCGCCAGGAACTCCGCGACCGTTACGGCCCGCACCCGCACCCGGTCGAGTGGCTCTTGCGCACGACGGAGGTTCGGCTTCTGTGCGTGAAGTGGCAGGTCGCGAGCGTTCACCGCCACGACCACGATCTGGTGTTTACGTACCGCAACGCGGACCGCGCGAAGCAACTCGTCGCCGCGAGCAAGGGCCGCATGAAGATCGTGGACGAGAAGAGCATTTACCTGCGGCTGAAGACCGGCGACACGGACAGCCCGGAAGGGCTGTACAAACTGCTACTGAGCGTACTGAAGCCTTAAGAGTGACGAGTGTGTTTAGCGTCGGGCCCCGGAGGGGCCACAGGCACCTGCTTCAGAACTTCCGGCCCCTCCGGGGCCGACGCTCAACATTCCTCATTGCTCGCTCTTTGAAACGCTTCTCACTTGCACTTCTCCCGCCGGACGATATACCCCGAGGTCGCAATACCCGTATTTACGCGCCGAGGGCTGGCATGGATGCCGCGAACCCGCTGTGCCGCTGTTTGCTGTTGGCCGTCGGACTCGCCGCCGTGATGGGTTGCCAGACGGACCGCGCCGACCTGATCGCGCCGATCCCGCGCGGCCAGATGCCGCAGCCCGTGGACCCACTCGCGCCGGTCGCCCCACTTGCCCCGCCTTCCAACCCGGTCGCGGGTTCGCCCGTCCCGTACACGCCCATCGGGCCAGCCGCGCCAGCGAAGCCGGACGGGGTGTCCGTCGTTCCCGAACTCGGAAGCGGACCAGTCGCCGGCAGCCCGGTGCCGACGGACCTGAAGGGGCCGCTCGTTCAGAAGACCGGGTTCACCGCACCCAAGGGAATCACTACTGCGGCCGACGCGCTCCGCGTGAGCGTGCCGCGCATCAAGGTGGTCGCCATCGTCGGCGCGAACAACGTCATCACCGATCAGGAGGTGGCCGAGGGGGTGTACCAGCAGTACCACCAACTCGCCACACTCGACGGGCACGCACGCAGCGCGCGGCAGAAGGAGATGTACACCATCGTGCTCCGCAAGACGATCGAGCGCGAACTGATCCTCGATGAGATGTACGCCAAACTGAAGAAAGCCAACAAACTGAACATCGTCGAGGAGATCAAGGAGTTCGCGACCCAGGCCGCCGACCGGCAATTGCGCGCGTTCCGCACGGCCGAAGGCGCGAAATCGGAGGACGAGTTTGCCGCGATACTCCGCACCCAGGGCTTGACTGTTCAGGTAATCCGACGCCAGATGGAGCGGCAACTGATGGCCGAGCAGTACGTCAGCAGCGCGCTCAAGGAGAAGGGCCGCCGCGCCGGGCTGGCCGAGATTCGCGACTACTACGACAAGCATCCCACGGAGTTTCAGGCGCCCGATCGCGTGAAGTGGCAGCACCTGTTCATCGCCACGAAGAACTACGCCACCCCGCGGGCTGCTTACGATCGCGCCGCTGCGCTCTGGCAACAGGCCGCGAACGGGGCCGACTTCGGCGCGATTGCGGTACAGTTCGATGAAGGGTTCGCGAAGCAACAGAAGGGTTTCGGCACCGGCGAGAAACGCAAGGAGATTCAGCCCGCGGACCTCGAAGATACGGTGTGGGCGATCAAGGCCGGTCAAAGCAGCGGCGTGATTCAGACGCCGACCGGGTATCACGTCGTGAAGGTGGTCGAGCGCGACTACGCCGGGGTGCAACCGTTCGACGCGGCGGTACAGAACAAGATTCGCGAGAAGCTGAGTCGGGCGAGTATGGAAACCGAATACAAGAAGTTGGTCGAAGAACTGTGGCGGAAGGGTGTCGTTCAGGTGTTCGAGCAGTAAATGGGTTTCTGGTATGCTGAGCGCGCTCGCACCGGGCGTCGGTAGGAGTTAGCGTTAATCTGCGGCGTCACGCCGCGGGTGGTCATCAGTGCTGGACAGGGTAAGCGCCTCAACTGCGCACGGACAGGTTCCGCGTGCCAGCTGAGGGCGTGAACGGCTCGAAAGTAGCCCCGGCGCCCGGTGCGGGTACTAACCTCACCCGCTCTTGCGCGGGTTCGGCTGGTGTTCCTGCATGGCCTGTTTCATCTCGCGGACCGCGCGCTCCATACCCACCAACACCGCGCGCGACACGATGCTGTGCCCGATGTTCAGTTCTTCCACACCGGCGATGCGCACGATAGGTTGCACGTTCCAGTAGTTCAGCCCGTGACCCATGTGAACGTGAAGCCCCAACCCGATCGCGCGCGCGGTCGCGGAGCGGAGTTTTTCCAATTCGTGCTCCACGGCAACCGCGCCTTTTGCTTCGGAGTAGCTCGCGGTCTGGAACTCGATCGCGTTCGCGCCGAGCTTCGCGCTCGCGTCGATCTGCGCCGGGTCCGGGTCGATGAACAGCGAGATGTGAATGTTCGCGGCCTTCAGGCGATCCATCGCGCCTTGCACACTCGCGACGTTCGCGATCACGTCCAGCCCGCCCTCGGTGGTGAGTTCCTGGCGTTTCTCCGGTACGAGCGTCACCTCATCCGGTTTCACCTTCAGCGCGATGGCAACGATCTCGTCGTAAGCGGCCATCTCCAAGTTCAGCCGCGTGGTGACGGTTTCGCGCAGGAGGTACACGTCGCGGTCCTGGATGTGGCGACGGTCTTCGCGCAGGTGAATAGTGATACCGTCGGCACCGCCGAGCGTGGCGAACACGGCGGCGGCAACGGGGTCCGGCTCGTTCGCGCGGCGTGCCTGGCGCACCGTCGCAACGTGGTCGATGTTCACACCGAGGCGAATCATGTGAGGTTCCGCTATCGCACACTAATGCGGGCAAGGTAGTCGAGGACGGCTCGGTAGCGGTCGAGTTCGCGGGCTAGCACGCGGTACGCAAGAACCACGATGAGCGCGTCGAGCAACCGCTCCGCGATCGGGCTGAAGACAGGGACCGGGAACCACCACGAGAACACGAAGTAGTTCAGTGCTAGCAGCGCGACGACGAGCGGGAACGCAATCTGCGCCGTGCGGCTGATGCGGTATTGCGGGTCGAAGTACATCTGCATCGCGAGCCGCACTTCGGCCCAGAGTTGAGCGAGGAACCAGCCGCGTCGGGCGGCGTCCTGCAGGTCCGCTGGCGCGAGAATGGTCCCGACCGGCGGTGGCGGGAGCAACCGCATGAGTGGAAGGATCGCGTTTGTAAGCGACGGCTCCGGCTGTTCGGCCGGTGTTAGGGTTGGCACGGGTTCGCTGTTCGGCTCGGACATGCCCACTCCTCGGGCGCCTTGGTTCACAACGATGATAGGTTAATGCATGGGAATGGTCGCGAACAGGGGAGTTGCCGTCGAGCGTGAGGAGTGAGGAAAGGGTATTGGGTTTAGCCCCGAAGGGGCATGAGATAATAGCCCATAGTGAAGCGCGGCTTTGCGTGCTAACCTGGGCCGTGGAGTACAGCCCCTGCGGGGTACAGAACACTCACCGAAACTACGGCACCGACGCGGGCGGGGCGATTGGGAGAGGTTCTTCCTTCGCCTTCTCCGCCATCTTGGTGCGCACTTCGGTCGCTTCGTCGCGAGCTTGTTTCAGTTGCTCTTCCAGCTCCGCGATCTGCTCCTCCAACTTTGCGAGCCGCTTCTCCGGCGTGTTGCCGAGCAACCGACTGATTCCTTTCAGAAGCAAGAGCGAGTGCCACGCCTTCGTCGCGAGTCCCTGGAGCCGGTAGAGCCGCTGCATGCGGGCGATCTGCTCCGGCGAGAGTGCGCGCCCGGCCCGCAGCAACCGTGCGAGTGGGGCCGCGTCCACCCACTTCGTCAGGACGAATTCGAGCATCGGCAGCACGACGATGGCAACATCGAGCCAGCGTTCTTGCGCGAACGCGAACGGCTTCGGGTGTACCGACGCTTTGAACACGAACTCCGTCGCGAACGCCACCCACACTACCGCGATGCCGATGTCCAGCGCCAGCGCCAGTGCCGGTATCTCTTTTACCTGTTCAGCCCGCAGGTACTCCATCAGGAGGATCGGCAGAATCAGGAACGCGAACAGGAGCATCGGCCCGCCGAAGGACAGCTCGAGCCGCTTAAAAAGCTCCTTGCCGGGTTTCTGCCAGCCGAGGCGCGGCACCCAGACGAGACCGGTCCGCGAGTCCGCGAGCGCCATGCGCCACGCCGGCATCAGCGCCACGAGCATCGACCGCAACACGACCGGTCGGCGCGGCTTCGAGCGGTCGCGCCGCACCACCACCCACGCAACTTCGAGCGCGAACACCGGCCACAATGCGACCAGCCCCGCGTACATCGCGTCCAGTTCCCACCGCGTCACGCTCTTGCTCATCGCCCGGTGGACCAGACCGGCCACGAGCAGCAGGTGAACAAACGCGAGCGCGAACATGAGCCGGGCGCGGAGGGCCTCGCCCGTCGTCGGCGTCGCGTGCGGTTGGGGGAAAACGTCCCCCGGAGTCGGCGCCTCCGGGTTCATAAAGTAGCTCCAGGCGAAGAACTCTTGGGGGCGGCGGAATCGTGTTCTGGCAACTGCGAACGGCTCGCCCTATCATCCTATTCGTCTGCGCTCTTCCGTACTTTGCCGAGGCCACCATGCCCGCCAATGACCGCCCGTGGGACAAGAAAAGTCGCAACGACGACGATGACGACGACCGCCCTCGCCGACGGAATCGCGACGACGACGATGACGACGCAGAAGAAGCTCGCGAGCGTCCGCGCCGACGGCCGCGCGAAGAGGATGATGACGACGATTACGAACACGACCACCCGCGAGGGCGACAGAAACCTAAGCCATCAAACGGGCTGGCTGTCGCGGGGTTGATCCTGGGCATCCTGTCGCCCTTCACGTGCGGTCTCGCCTCGATCCCCGCGATCATCTGTTCGCTCCTCGCGCTGGGCAAGCCGACCGGCCGCGGCATGGCGATCGCCGGATTGCTGCTCGGCGGGTTGGGCGCGATCGTGGGGGTCGTGGGCGGGTACTTCGGGTTCCGCGGCTATGAGGGTGCTCGCGATCGCATGAAGGATCAAAACAACATGAAGCAGATCGGCCTCGCGTTCCACAGCCAACACGACTCGACTGGGCGCATGGTGGCCCCGTTCGCCCAGGACACTCGCGTCGGTATCAACCGCGAGTTAAGTTTCCGCGTCGGACTGCTTCCCTACATCGAGCAGGAGCACCTCTACAGGCAGTTCGACACGGCACAGGCATGGGACAGCCCCAAGAACCGGCCGCTCTCGAACACCGCGATCTCCACCTACACCTCGCCCTACGGCGCCGAGCGGGCCTCGACGCAAACGCCGTATCGCGTCTTCTACGGTGGCGGCGCGCTGTTCGATGAGAAAGGCGGTCCGGTGCGCTTCGCTGAGGTAACGGACGGCCTCTCGAACACGATCATGTTCGTTCACGCGGCGGAACAGGTGCCGTGGGCGGAACCACGCGAGCTGCTCTACAACCCAAATGGCCCGCTTCCGCAACTGTGGTCGAAGGACATGCCCGGGACGCACGTGGTGCTGGCCGACGGTTCGGTGCGGTTCGTGCGGAAAACGGTGTCCGAGCGCACGCTGCGGAGCTTGATCACCAAGAGCGGCGGCGAGTTCGTGGGCGGCGACTGGTGACGTGGCCCGCCGCAAGCGGCTTCGCGGGGATGTTCTCGCGAAGCCGCTTGCGGCTCTACCCCTTCCAGTTGCCGCACTTCCAGGTCCAGTCGCGAATTGGGTCGAGTACCTTCATCACGTCGGCGAGTAGCGCCTGATCGATGGGCGTGGTCATCGCCTTCAGGTTCACTTCGAGTTCGCTCGTGCGGGCCGCGCCGGTAAGTGTGCAAGGAATCTGCTTCTGACTCAACGCGAACTGCATCCCCAAGAAGGAGATGTCCGCACCGCGACTGCGGCACAGTTCCGCAGCCTTCGCGCACGCGGCCACGACCTCTGGCTGACCGGGGAACCACGGCTGCGGTCCTTGGTTCGTGAGCAACCCCATCGCGAGCGGGCTGGCGTTCATCACGCCCACGCCCCGCGCCTCAGCTGTGGGCATGAACTCAGTAAGTAATCGCGTGTTCCACAGGTTGCAATGCGCGTAGCTGATGACCACGTCCAAATCGCACCGCTCGATGGCCTGTTTGAGAAGCGGCAGCGGGTAACACGACATGCCGATGAAGCGCGTCTTGCCTTCCTTCTTCAACTGCTGAAGCACGGCATACGTTTCGTTGAACACGTAGTCATAATCTGTGGCGAACTCGATGTCGTGTGCGAGGAGAATTTCGACGTGGTCGGTGCGGAGTCGCTTCAACGACGCCTCGACACAGGCACGTGTGCCTTCGGGCGTGAAGTCGAATACCGCGTTGTCGAGCCGGCAGGCTTTCGTGCAGATGTTGACCTTCTCGCGCCACCCACCTTCGAGCGCTTTACCGAGAAACTCCTCAGCGGTGCCTTTGCCGTAAAACGCGGCGGTATCGACGAGGTTCGCGCCCGCGTCGATGGCCGCGTGGATGCAATCGGCTGCCTGCTGTGCCGACACCGGGCCGAACTGCTGCCCGAACGCGGCCCCGCCCTGACCGAGAACCGAGACGTTCAGGCCGGTCTTACCGAGGGGACGAAGTTCCATGAGATCTCCAAATACATGATTCACCGCAAAGACCGCGGAGACCGGAGAGAAAACAGAGAGTTGAGAGCTGAACGTCTTCAAACTCTCTGTTTTCTCTCTCCGGTCTCCGCGGTCTCTGCGGTGAAACGGATTTAAAGTTTGACGACGCTTTTGTCCGCGATGGACTTCTCCGCGGCCTCGATCAACTTCTGCGCGGTGATCGCGTCTTCGAGCGTGCTGAGCGGTTTCTGGCCCATGCGCAGGCAGTCGATGAGGAAGTGCCGCACTTCGTTCGTGATGGAACCTTGATACGCGGTGTAGGTCTGCGAGTGAACGAGGCCCGGCTTGATTTCGACATGGTCGCGATAGCTGTATCGCGTGCTGCCGGCGGTGCCGATTACCTTGACCATCACGGTCCACGGGTCGGCCGCGTGGTCGTCGGCCGCGAAGCTCGCGCAGAAGTGCGCCAGCGCGCCGTTGTGCAACCGCATCTGCACCATCGCGATGTCTTCTTCCTTGTATTCCTTGTAGTGCAGCGTCGCCTTCATCGCACACAGTTCGACCGGCTTGCCCACGAGATAGAGCAAGATGTACGAGTGGTGAGTGAGAATCTGCCGTACGACACCGGGGTAACGCGACGCGACCTCTTCGGGATGGTGGATGTTGTACATCACGTAAGCGGAGACGATCTTCCCGAGGTCGCCACCCTCGACGAGTTCGCGCGTGCGGACCATGCCGCCTTCGTAGACGTAGTTGTGACCGGGCATGCAGATCAGGTCTTTCGCGTCCGCGAGTACCTTCATGCGCTCGATCTCCGCCACGCTCATGCCCACCGGTTTCTCGACCAACACGTGCTTGCCCATGCCGAGCGCCTGCACGGTGTATTCGAGGTGCGTTTCGAGGTTCGTGAGGACGAACACGGCGTCGATCGCGGGGTCCGCGACGAGCGATTCGGGCGAGGCGTAGTTCTTGCACCCGAACTCTTTCGCGCGCTGGTTCGCGCGGTCCTGGTTGCGGTTCCACAGCCCGACGAGCTTCGCGCCGGGGCACTTCTTCACGGCCGCCGCGTGCAGAACGGAAATGTCGCCGGCGCCGATGAACCCGACGCCGATGGTGTCTTTGGTAATTGGCATGAATCGCTCCGGGAGTGGTCGGAGCGGGAGTTGTAGCCACAGTCGCGAGGTTTTTGTAGGGTGGGTCAAGGCTTTGTGCAGGCCCACCACGGCGATACCAACAACGAATCACGGCAGTGCCCCAACACAGCGCTGGTGGGCCTGCACAAAGCCTTGACCCACCCTCCAAAAACCAAAGAATCACCGCCGAGTGGCGGACCATTCTCGACGCGGATACAGTGGTTGTGTCCTTGCCCCCGCGTTCCACCGGAGTCGGCCCATGCGCACCCTGTTCACCCTCGCGGCCCTCAGCCTCTTCGCGGCCCCGGCCGTTGCCGCGGACCCCGTTAACCTGAAGTGGTCCCTCAAAGAAGGCGACGCGTTCTACGCGACCACCACACAGGAGATCGACCAGAACATCAAGGTGATGGGCCAGACCATCAACCAAAAAATGACCACGACCACCGTCGCGCGGTTCGACGTGAAGTCAATCAAGGCGGGCGTTCACAAGGTCGAGATGACCTACACGAAGGTGACAATGGAAGGCGGCCCGGCCGGGACCGCGGCGCTCACCGAACGGTTCAAGGGCGCGTCCCTCACCGCCACGTTCGACAAAGGCTTCGACATCACCAAACTCGAGGGTTACGACAAATTCCTCGACAAGCTCAGCGACGGCGACGACATGATGCGGAAGGTGTTCGAGGCGGTGATGCCCGAGAACTCGGTGCGGATGCTGTTCAGCCAGGTGTTCATCGCCCCACCGACGGACAAGACCGCCACCGGCGACAAGTGGACCCGCACCGACAAGGTGCCGCTGTCCGGTCTTGGCGAACTCGTCAACAAGACCACCTACACCGTCGATAGCGTCAAGAACGATGTCGCGACGATCAAGACGACCGCCGATGTAACGTTCAAGGCGGGCGAAGGCAACGCGGCGCTGCCGTTCAAGATCGTGAAGGCCGACATGAAGAGTGACGACGTGAAGGGTACACTTCTGTTCGACACGAAGGCCGGGCGGCTCAAGTCGTCGTCCACCGCGATGAAGCTGAAGGGCACGATGACGATCGAAGTGCAGAACCAGAAAATCGACGCCGAGATCGACCAGAAGGCGACCACGAAGGTCGAGTTGAGCGAGAAAAATCCGGTGAAAGATTAGTGAGCAGCGGGCAGTGAGCAGTAAAAGACAGAAGACCGGAAGCGTTGGCGCCTCTGGTCTTCTGTCTTTTACTGCCCACTGCCCACGGCTCAGCCGCGCGGGTCGTGCGTGAACTCGGTGACCGGGACCGGGACCGCGTCTTCCAGTTCGCTGCCGGGGAGCAACTCGGCCATTGCGCAAATCACCCCTTCGCGGCTACTCACGAACGCCGCGCCCGCAACCGGGTCGAACTGCTTCCCGAGTTGCCGCTCGACCTCCGCGAATGCCCACGACGGCGGCTTGCCCTTCTTGTTCTCGTGGTACGGACGGTTCGAGGTCATCGCGTCGAACGCATCCGCCACGGCGACGATCCGCGCCAGCAGGGGAATGGCCTCGCCCTTCAGTCCGTCTGGATAGCCGCCACCGTCCCAGCGTTCGTGGTGGTTCCGCACGATCGGAATGATCGGCCCCATCTCGGGAATCGATGACAGAATCTCGGCGCCCTTCGTCGTGTGCTTCTTCATCAGGTCGTATTCTTCGGGCGTTAACCGGCCCGGCTTGCGCAGAATGGCGTCGTCAATGCCGATCTTGCCGATGTCGTGAAGCGGGCCGCCGATCTTGATGAGTTCGAGCTGATCGTCAGGCAGTTCGAGCTTCTCGCCGAGCGTGGTCGCGTAGCGGGTCACGCGCTGCGTGTGGTTGCCGGTGTAGTCGTCGCGGAGTTCGACCGCCTGCGCGAGTACCGTCACTGTCTTGAGGAACTGCTCCTTCTGGCGGCGCAATAGTTGCGCACTCTCGATGGCGGCAGACACGTGCGCGGCGAGTGCGTCCGCCAGGTGTAGGTCGTCCTCGGTGAACGGGTTCTGCCACAGGGTGCGATCGAGGTGCAACACGCCCAGCCGTTTTCGCGGCGTGCGGAGCAGCACGCACATCACGCTCGCCATCGCGCCGTCCGCGATGCTCTGCGTTATCTTCGATTCGTCGTCGTTGTTGAAAGTGCTGTAAAGCATCGAGACGCCGCTCGCGAAGCAACGCCGGGTGAGCTTTTTCGAGTAGTGGAAGCGTCCGGGCGGTTCGCCCTGCCCAACGGCCAAGGCGCGGAGCCGCAACTTCGGTTCGGGTTCGTCGCTCTCGGCCAGCACGATCGCGCCGCGCTGCGATTCCAGCACACTAACCGCGTCGTTGAGAATTGCGTCGAGGAGTTGGTCCTCGCTGGTCATATTGACGAAGTGGTGCCCGGCGCGAAGCAGCGCGAACATCTGCTCGCCGGCACGCGGCAGGTGGTTGCGATCGAACGCGATCCGGCGCAGACCCTCGTCGAAGCTCGACACAGCCGCCGCGACGACGCGCTGGTTCGACGGCGGTCCCTCGACGGTCGCATCGTTCAGTTCGACGATGACCGCGACCTTACCGAACTGAACGATGTCGCGCGCTTTGATCGCCTGGTCGTCCGCGCCGATGCGAACACCGTTGACGTAGGTGCCGTTGGTGCTTTCGAGGTCGCGCACGGACCATCCGTCGTCGCCATGGCGCACCTCCGCGTGTCGCCGGCTCACGGAAATGTCGTCCAGAACGATTTCGAGCGACCCGAGCCGGCCAGCGCGCAACAGAGTGTCCGATTCCCAGACCTGCCCTTTGATTTCGCTGCTAATGCCGCGCAGTCGCAAAGGACGTTTCACGACGCAACTCCTTCACCGGGCGTCTCGCCCCGGTTCTCCGGTCCGACATGAGTGGATTAAGTGTATCATGTGCAGCGCCCGCACGGGGGTCAGGAAGTCTGTGAATTACAGTTTCTGTTTAGCACAGATTTTGCCGGGACGCGAATCCGGACACCGCGAGTGCGAGAAATGGGTTCGTGGGGGCAAGATGGGCAGAGTCAAATGAAGAGAAGGGGTGAAGGGGTGACGAAGAGAAAACTCAATCGCTGCTGTTCTTTCTCTCCTTCTCCCCTTCTCCCCTTCTCTTCAAGGTCGGTCCCCCGGGCGGCCCAACACCGCGTCGGTGCGGTTGGCGCCGGCGCCGACGGCGCCGTACAAGTTGCGGTAAATGTCGTCGCCACCCGGCCCGACGAACGGGGACGTGGTGAGGCGAACGTTGCCGCCCACAAAGAGAACGTTCATACGGGCCGCGTGCGACGAAACCGGACCGACGCCCGGTGAGGCGCTCGTCGTGGGAAAGTCCGCGGAGATTGGCATCAGGTCATGCTCGCTCACGGGCGCCGCAGCGTCCGGGCGCCGCAAACCCAGGAGTTCGCCGCTGGGCAGGTCGCGGAAACCGAGCGTGTAGGTGTAGGCGACATAGTTCGCAGAGGCCGGGCACCCGGGCCGGTAGCCGGCGGGCAGGTGTCCCTGGTCGGTGAGTTCGGTCGCAAACGTGCCGGCGGTCGAAGCGGTTTCGATCTGTGGGTAACGACCCTCTTTGGCGTCCGCGTAGCCCGCCAACCCGGTGTGCAGCGTGCGGAGACTGTTTTGGCAGGCGTAGACGCGTTGTTGCTGCCGGGCCTTCGCGATGCCGGACGAAATGAGTCCGAAGGCGAGGAACGCGATCCCGGCGGCGACGATCAGGTCGGGACGGAACCGGCGCCCGGGTTGTGGGTCCGGTCCGTCGCTCACGGGCGGCGCGGCCCGAGGCGGCGCCCCGGGCACATTCGCGCGGGTTCCTGGCTCGAAGTCGGTCGGCCCGTCGGAAGTGAACTCGCGGAGGAAGGCGGCCACGGTCGGTTCGGAGCGATCCGGTTCGGGCGCACGCGGCTCGTGTTCGACGACATACTGCGCCACCTTGGCGATGGCGCGCAGGGCCAACCCCGAGCGCGGTTCGGGCGGGTCTTCGCGCTCGGCTTCGGCGGTGGCGAGTACCGGCGCGGCGGCGACCCGCAACGCGTCGAGGCGCGCGACCACGGTCGGGTCCGATTCGAGGCGCGCGGCGACTGTGGCCCGGTCCTCGGGGCTGAGCAGGTCGAACAGGTAGCCAATCAGGTCTTCGTCCGACATTGTGGGAAACGCTCCCCTTCGGGTCGCGGTTAACCGAGTGGAATTTGAACTCCCGACTCCTCATCCTTCTTCTCTGACCCCCGACCTCACCCCTTGCCCCTCTTCTTGTGCTGCGTGCCAGTCCTCGGTGAGCCGGGCGAGGGCGGCGTGGAGTCTCGACTTCACCGTTCCCACGGGAATACCCAAGGTGTCGGCCACATCGCGGTACTTCAGTCCCTGGAAGTACGCAAGAATGACCACCTGCCGCAGCAGGTCCGGGAGGCGGTCCACCGCAGCGCGAACCAGCTCGCGCTGTTCGGCGCGGTCGGCGGATTCGGGCGGGCCATCACCAGGCGCCGCGAGCAACTCAAACAGCGGGCGAGGTTGGCCGTCCTCGTCGGAGGTCGTGACCGCGTCGGCACGCTGGTCGGCGCGACGGTTGCGGCGGCGCAACGCGTCGATCGCTTGATTCGTCGCGATCGCGTAGAGCCACGGGCGCACCGGGCGGCCGGGTTCGTACTGTTGGATCTTCAAATACACTTGCACGAAGGTGTTTTGGAACACGTCGTCGGCGAGGTCGTCGTCACCGAGGTAGCGGCGAAGATAACCGAACAACTCGCGCTCATACCGGCGGACCAGCATGCCGAACACGTCCCGTTCCCCGGCGCGCAACCGGGCGAGCAGTTGTTCGTCACTTTCCGGCGGGAGGCGGATGGGGTCCAGCACAGCCCTGATACCTGTACGCCGCGGGGCGTCCTAGCGTTCGCGCGGGGGGAATGTGAGAAGTGTACCACACCACGCGGGGAGTGGGGTAAATCTGAGGACAGAGGAGGGTTAGCGTTGGCCCCGCAGGGGCCATCAGCGAACCCTCCTCTGTCCTCAGATTTACCCGCGATTCTGTTCGAGGCCGAACACGTTCCGCATCCCGATGTACAGAATCATGCTCATCGAGCGGACCGCTTCTTTCTTGTTGACCTTGCTCACCCCGGCGCGGCGGTTCTCGAACAGGATCGGGTACTCGCCGAGTTTCGCCCCGGACTTGTGACACCGAAACAGCACTTCCTGTTGAAAGGAATACCCGCGAGAGCGCACACGATCCAACTCCGCGTTACGCAGCGTGCTCACGCGGTAACACCGGAACGCGCCGCTGGCGTCCTTCACCGGCATCTGGAACGTGAGCCGCACCAGCATGTTCACGCCCTGACTGATCATCCGGCGCTGGAGCGGCCAGTTCTCCGTGCCGCCGCCGCGAACGTAGCGCGAACCGATCATCACGTCGCACTTGCTCATCCCCGCGAGGATCCCGGGCAGGTATCGCGGCGGGTGGCTGAAGTCCGCGTCCATGTTCAGGAGGTAGTCGTAGTCGCGCGCCATCGCGAACTTCATCGCGGCGAGCGTCGCGGTGCCGAGTCCGAGTTTGCCGGGCCGGTGGAGTACCTGAATCCGCGGGTCCGTTTCCCCGAGCGCGGCGACGATGTGCCCGGTCCCGTCGGGCGAGTTGTCGTCGATGACCAGAATATCCGCGTGCGGCACAACCTTGTGAATGTCCGCGATCAGCGCCGCGATGTTCCCGGCCTCGTTGTATGTCGCGAGCGAGACGAGGAGCCGCGGCTCCCCGGTGTGTGCGCGAGCGGTCGGAGTCGCAGCAAGCGAGTCGTGGGTGTGAACCCCCGGGGTCGGATCGTCAGACGCGAATGTCACGGGTGGCTCGAGAGTGGCTTGCGGCACGCGGTCACCTGCCTCGGGTTGGCGGCACCGAATCCGTTCGGAAACACTGGTACGGTGCCGAGCGGATACGCTATTTTCTAGGATACCGATCCCAATGCGGCCGATTTTATGCCGGCGCGAGCCGGTTTTCGCAGCTGCGTCACCGGAAAAGACCGAACGAGGCTATTCATGGCGACCGTAATCGATATCCCGTGCCCGAGCTGCGAAAAGTCGCTCAAAGTCCCGGACACCGTGTTTGGCAAGAAGATCAAGTGCAAGCACTGCGGCCACCCGTTCGTGGTGGAAGACCCGGACGCGGAACCGGCCAAGCCCGCGACAGGCGCGAAACCCTCCAAACCGGGCGGCGCGGTGAAAGCCAAGAAAGAGGAGCCAAAGAAAGAAGAGCCTAAGCCGGCCACGTCCACGTACACGCCCGACGACGATGAGGAGGGCGGCGCGAAACCAAACCCGCTGGGCGTGATCGCGGAAGAGGACATTCCCCGGTGCCCGTTCTGCGCGAAGGAACTTGACCCGCCGGACGCGAAGGTGTGCCTGCACTGCGGGTTCAACAACCTGACCCGCGAGCGGGCCGAGTCCAAGAAGGTGTGGGCGCCGGACTCCAACGACTACATGAACCACCTCGGGCCGGGCATCGCCGCAATGCTCATCTGCATTGCGCTGCTGGTGCTGGACATCGTGGTCATGTTGAACATGCGCGAATGGCTGACCGGCTCGTTCCTGCAGTCGGAGGAGCCCGACCCGATGGACGCAAACGCCAAGAAGTTCCTGGTGCGCCCCAGCGCGTTCGTCGTCCTCCTCTGGGCGGCCACGGTCATGCCGATCATCGGCACCGCCCGGTTCGCGATCAAGCGGTTGGCGATCGACAACAAACCAATGGAGAAGGTGAAAAAATAGCGTGCGAGTGTTCAAAGAAGAACAAACGCAGTGGGACGATAAGGGTGCTCGTCCCACTCTCCAAAACCCACTCACTCATCCACATCGAACTGAACCAGTTTTCCGTCGGCGGTGCCGCACACACCGGCCGAACCGTCGGCGGTAAACGCCAGACACGTCAGTGCGCCGCACTCCCAGTCGTATTCGCGCACCACTACCCACGTCTGTGGGTTCCACAGTTTTAACCGACCGTCGTCGCCGATCGTCGCGAAGTGTTGTCCCGATGGGAGGAACGCCGCGTCGCGGAACTGGGCTTCGACCCGCGGACCCGGTTTGCTCGTCCCGGTCGAAATGTCCAGAAGGTGAAACTCATCGGCCCATCCGAACGCACAGGTACTGCTGTCGCGGTCGAACGACACGAAGCCGGGCGCGGTAAACCGGCGGTCTTTGCGCATTCGGTGACGGTAGTCGATTCCGCCGGACGCCGCGAACCGCAGTTCAAAGCCGAACGTGTGGATGCCCGCGAGGAACTCGCCGTTCGGGCTGAACCCGAGTCGAGTAAACGGCTGCCAACCATCGAAACCGATGAACGGTCGCAGCGCGGGCAGCGTCCACCGTTCCAGTTTCGCCTGGTTCCCGGAGCCAGCGGTGGTCGCGACGAGTGTCTTGCCGTTCGGTGAAACGGCCACTCCGCCCGCGAGCGGCGCGAACAGCCCCGCGAGCGGCGCAACCGGTTCCAGGCACAACTGCCCGCGAGACACCCGCGCCGACCACGCGCTTGTTGGAGCGAACGCGACCTGTTCGGACGCTCCAGACCGTCGCGCCTCTGGTACCGGTTTGCCCGTCGCCCAGTGGAATGTGCCGAAAGTTTTCTCGTCGGACGCGGCGACGAACCGGCCGTCGGGTGACACCGCCACTGCGCGCACTTCACCTAAGTCCGCTTCGATCACACGCATCGGGTTCGCGCTCCGCGGCGCGGCGCGGCTAAACGGCGCTTCTGGTTGTTACTCATCGTACCGAATCGCTTGGATCAATTGTGGGGCAGGCCGCTGGCCCACGAAACTCATCCGCGAGATTCGGTATGACTCTAGAAAAGCCCACCACGGCAACACCAGAACGATGACCAGTTTCGCAGAAGTTCAAGGCTGGGGGCCTGCGCAAAGCCTTGACCCATCCGACAAGATTCACCCGTCGTTCCACTTCACGAACGCTTCGAGCGCGTAGTATTCGGGCAAGCCCAGTGCGTCGTAGGTGCGGGCGGTGGCGAGGTTCCGCTGTTCGGCTCGCTGCCAGAACTCGCGCCGGTCCGTGCCGCCGGGGAACATCGCGCGGTCCTTCTGGCTCTGGTGCCGGAAAATCGCCTGCTTCTTCCGCTCTAGCACCTCCGGCGACAGCGGCACGGCCATTTCGATTTCGTGCGGCTCCCACTCTTCCCACGCGCCTTTGTACAGCCACACGTCCGGTGTCAGCCCTTCGGACCGGACGCGGCGCGCAGCCGTGAACACCGCTTCGGCGCAGACGCGGTGCGTGCCGTGCGGGTCGCTCAGTTCCCCCGCGACATACACCTGATGCGGGTTCAGTCGCTTGAGCAAATCGACGATGTCGTCAATGTCCTTCGGGTGGATCGGGTTCTTGGTTTTGGTGCCCGTGTGGTAGAAACGAAGGTCCATGAACTCAAGTTGGTCCGGCGGGATGCCACACGCGAGCGCCCCGGCGCGGGCCTCCGTCGTGCGGATCACGGCCTTCACTTTCAGCACGTCAGGGCTGTCGTGCTCGCCGGCCTTCTTCGCGTCAAGGAACGCGTTCACCCGCTCCTTGACGGTGCCTGCGCTCGACTGCTCGGCCGAGCTGCCGAACGCCTGGAGGAACTCGTCCACGAAGTCCACGAACCGGCGCGCGTCGTGGTCGAACACCGCGACGTTCCCGCTAGTCATGTACGCGATGTGAACCTTGTGCCCCTGTTCCACGAACCTGATGATCGTACCGCCCATGGAGATGACATCGTCGTCGGGGTGGGGGGAAAAGACAAGTATGGTTTTCGCTCCACCCTCTCTGCTACGGCCGCTGGTTTCCCCAAGAGAAGGGGAGAAGGGGAGAAGGGGAGAAGGGGACTGGTTGTCTTCGTCACCTCTTCTCCCTTTCTCCCCTTCTCCCCCACTCTTCGCGACGCGCCCCGCCGGGTACGGCTTGATCGTCCCCATGCGGTCGTGGAACACCGCCTCGCCAATCTGCTCGGCCGGGCCTTTTTCGCGGAGCAGTTCGTAGAGGTGATGGTCGCGGAAGTCATCGTCGTTGAGCTTCTGAAGCCCCTTCTTCACGGCCAACGAGAGCGTGACGACCGCCTTGCGCACGAGTTCGGGCGTCCAGTCGCACGGCCCGACTTCCCACGGACGTTTGATCGCGGTCAGCTCCGCCGCCGCGGCCTCGTCGAGCACGAACGTCGCGTCCTTGTGGTCTTGTAGGAAGCTCGCGGAGATCGCTTCGGTGGGCGCTTGTTCCAGCGCCCGGTAGACGATGCCGGCCTTGTGTTCGCCGAACGCCATCAGGAACACGCGGCGGGCTTCGAGGATGCTCGCGACCCCCATCGTGAGCGCGTGATGAGGCACGTTCTTCTCGCCAAAAAACCCGTCCGCCGCGTCGCGCCTGGTGATGCTGTCGAGCGTCACCAATCTTGTGCGGCTGTTTTGCGGGCTGCCCGGTTCGTTGAACGCGATGTGACCCGTGCGCCCGATTCCCAGAATCTGAATGTCGATCCCACCGAGATCGCTGATCTTCTTCTCGTACTCGGCGCACACCGCATTCACTTCGTCCGGCTTGAGCGTGCCGTCCGGGATGTAGATGTTCTCCCACGCGATGTTGACGTGGCCGAAGAGCGTTTCGTGCATCCACCGGAAGTACGAGTGTTGGCTCTCGCGCGCTATCGGGTAGTATTCGTCGAGGTTGAAGGTGACCACACGCGAGAGATCCAAGCCTTCCTCTTTGTGCAGCCTGATGAGTTCGCGATACAAGCCGACGGGCGTGCTGCCGGTGGCGAGCCCGAGAACGGTGGGTTTGCCGACGGCGTTGCGCGCGCGAACGAGTTTGTCGATCTCTTTCGCGACGTACTTGGCGGCGACCGCGGCGGTCGGAAACTTCACGGTGCGTGTCCGCGTGTGCGGCAGCGGGTGCGGAGAGGTCATGATGGCTCGTGTATGAGGCGAGCGGGGGGCGTCAGCCCCCCGAGTCCCGTTGTGAATGGGTGTTTTAGCGGCGCGAGCGCAAAATAGCTCACGTTTGATTGTGGTGACGCTACCTTTTCCGCCGGTCGCGAAGCCGCAAGCGGCAAGACACGCCAATTGCGCTGCTCGCCGTCGCGCTGTAAGATGGGCAATCTGAGTCGCTTACACCACACGAGTCGCACCATGTTCACCCGCTGCGCGGTCGCGTTGTTGGTCATTTCGTTCGCCTCGACCTCGGAGTGGCTCTCGCCACGGTTCACCAAAGGCGACGAGCCGAAGGAGTTCGCGGCGGCGAAGTACCGTCTGGTCGGGCCGTTCGCGGGCGGGCGCGTCAGTCGCGCCTGCGGTGTCCCCGGCGACCCGCTCACCTACTACGCGGCCACCGCCAGCGGCGGCGTGTGGAAGTCTGCCGACGGTGGCCTGACCTGGAAACCCATCTTCGACGACCAACCCACAAGTTCAATAGGAAGCATCGCGGTCGCGCCGAGTGACGCCAATGTGGTGTACGTCGGGACCGGCGAAGCGAACATTCGCGGCAACGTGTCGCCTGGCGCCGGCATCTTCAGGTCCACGGATGCGGGGAAGAGTTGGAAGCACGCGTGGAAGCAAGTCGGGCAAATCGGCACGATCGCGGTTCACCCGCGCGACGCGGACATCTGCTTCGCGGCGGTGCTCGGCCATGCGTTCGGACCGAACTCGGAGCGAGGCGTCTACCGCACGAAAGACGGTGGCAAGACCTGGGACAAAGTGCTGTTCAAAAACGACGAAACGGGCGCGTCGGACGTGTGCATCGACCCGAACAACCCGCGAGTGATCTTCGCGGGGTTCTGGCAGGCGCGCCGGCGTCCGTGGGAGATGACCAGCGGTGGCCCTGGTTCCGACCTCTACGTCTCGCGCGACGGCGGCGACACGTGGGAATCGCTCAAGGCGAACCCCGGCCGCAAGGCCGGGGGTGATTCCAAGACCAATGGCCTGCCCGAAGGCATCTGGGGCAAGGTGTGTGTGTCGATCGCGCCGTCGGACTCGAATCGCGTGTACGCGCTCATCGAAGCGGAGAAGGGCGGGCTGTTCCGCTCCGACGACGGCGGCGAAACGTGGGCAAATGTCAATGACACGCGGCCCATCCGCCAGCGCGCGTGGTACTTCAACACGCTCACCGTTCACCCGACAAACGCGGACACGGTCTTCGCGCCGCAGGTGCCGTTCCTCAAGAGCATCGACGGCGGGAAGACCTTCACGCGCGGCGGGAAGGGACTGCACAGCGACCACCACGATGTGTGGATCGACCCAAAGAACCCGTCTCGGATGATCGAAGCCAACGACGCCGGGGTGGGCATCAGCACCGACGGCGGGAACACGTGGGCCACGCCCGCGCTGCCCATTTCGCAGTGCTACCACGTGAGCGTGGACACACGCACGCCATACCGCGTGATGGCGTGCATGCAAGACCTCGGCAGCGCGAGCGGGCCGTCTCGATCGCTCAAAACGGGCGGCATCGGTTCCGGCGACTGGTATCAGGTGGGCGGCGGCGAAGCGGGCTACGCATTCGCGGACCCGACCGACCCCGACATCGTGTACGCGGGCGAGTACGGCGGCATCATGACGCGCTACGACCATCGCACCGGGCAGAGCCGCAACATCACGGTGAACCAGTTCAACCCGAGCGGCATCGACCCCGCGAAGATGAAATACCGCTTCCAGTGGACCGCACCGATTCTCATCTCGAAGCACGACCCGAAGACCGTGTACCACGCGGGCAACGTGCTGTTCCGCACCCAAAACGGCGGCCAGTCGTGGCAGAAAGTGAGCAACGATCTCACACGCAACGACAAGCAGAAGCAGCAGTGGAGCGGCGGCCCGATCACCGGCGACAACACCGGCGCGGAGGTGTACTGCACTATCTTCGCGCTCGCGGAGTCTCCCGTGCAAAAGGGACTCCTATGGGCCGGCACCGACGACGGGTTGGTTCACATCTCGAAAGACGAAGGCAAGACGTGGGAGAACGTGACCGCGAACGTCCCGGGCTTGCCCGATTGGGGCACGGTGAGTTGCATCGAGGCCAGCCCGCACGCGGTCGGCACCGCGTACCTCGTTGTCACGAATCACCGCATGGACGATTACAAGCCCTACGTGTGGAAGACGACCGACTTCGGCAAGAAGTGGGTTCGCATCACCGACGATCTCGACGCGTCCGTTCACTGTCGCGTGGTGCGTGAAGATCCCACCAAGAAGGGATTGCTCTACCTCGGCACCGAACGCGGCGTGATGTTTTCACCGGACGCGGGCAAGACGTGGCAGAGCCTTCAACTGAACCTGCCAACAGTTCCGGTTCACGACCTCGTCGTGAAGGACAACGATTTGGTAGTGGGCACGCACGGCCGCGCGATCTGGATTCTCGACGACCTCACACCGGTCCGCGACACGACCACAGTCGTGAAGAAGAAAGCGGCGCATCTGTTCCCGGTTCCGGTCGCGACGAAATGGTACACGACATGGGGCGGGCCGACGCGGGAGTTCTACCCGAGGGTGAGTGGGGACAACCCGGACACCGGCGCCGTGATTTGGTATCAACTCGCGGCCGATTTCAAGGGCGAGGTGAAGATCGAGGTTCTCGACGCGAAGGGGAAAGTGATCGCCCAGGCGAGCGGGGAGCGTAAGCCCTCCGGGTCTTCCAAGAGCGACGACAAAGATGAGGACGAGGATTCGCCGAAGCGCAAGTTGGAGCCGAAGCCGGGGCTGAACCGGTTCGTGTGGGACTTGACCCACGACGGCGCAACAGTGATTCCCGGTGCGCACGCGGACACGGGTAGCCCCGGTTCGCGTATCCCGGTCGCACCGGGTGATTACACGGTGCGCCTCACAGCGGGCATGCAGAAGCTCACGCAAACGGTTTGGGTGAAGGCCGATCCGCGGTGGGAGAAGGAAACGCGCAGGGTGATCGCCGCGAGCCTCCCGACCGACGTGAACGTCAAGGAACTGCTCGCCACGAAGAACGTGCCCGCAAAGTACCACCCGTTCGTGTTTGACTACTACGCGCAGTTGAAGGTCAACGAAAAGTTCCACGACGAATCGGATTCGCAACAGGCGCTCGCGCTGCGCGTTCGCGACGACATCACGAAGCTGTCCGAGACCGTGCTCCTGCTTCACGCGGTGAAGAAGCAGATCGACCTTCGCAAAGAGTTGTTGAAGGGCCGCGACGACGCGAAGACGCTGCTGAAGGACACGGAGACGCTCGCGAAGACGCTCGATGGGCTGGAGGAAAAGTTGCACAACCCGAAGGCGAAGATCGGCTACGACATCTTCGCGACGAAGGGCGGGGCGATGCTGTATTCGCAGCTCACGTGGCTGCTCGCGAACCTCACGGAGGGCGACGGTGCGCCCACGAAGCCGCAGCAGGAACTTGCAGACGAACTGGACAAGGAGTTAACCGGCTTGCTCGGTCAGTTCGACGGCATCGTGAACAGCGACGTGGTCAAGTTGAACGCTGCGGCAAAGAAACTCGGCGTGCCAGAACTGTACGTCGCGCCCGCGAAGAAACGCGACGCAAAGAAATGATCGTTGTAGCCACGAACGCGTTCGTCGAGGGCCGCGTAGCAGGAGCTTACGCCCCCCGCTCGCCTTCAACGATCGCGCGTCCACGTCCCACACGACCACTTTGCTGAAACGTCTGCATCGCGGCATCTCGGTTTCACACGGAAGGGTGTCTCGGATAAGATACCCGAACCGGTCGCACGCGGCGCCGGTCCTCTCCGATGTCCGTTCGCTCGATTTGGTACACCCGACGCCCCAGGACACACGCGACCCCATGCCACGCGACCGCGCCATCGACGACGCCCAGGATCTGTTCAAACGCGGCCATCTTGCGCTCACCGCCGGTGATTACCAGGAGGCCGTCGAGTGCTACTCGCGCGCGATCCGGTTGCGCCCGGGCGACTCCGCCGGCTACCGGTTCCGCGCGCACGCGTACCTCGAAATGGGCGATCGCGTCCGCGCCCTCAACGACCTCGACCACGCCATTCGCCTCAAGCCCAACGACGCACAACTCTACGCCGACCGGGCCGCCGAACTGTTCGCGCAGATGCAGTACGATCAGGCCGTCGCGGACTGCGACCGCGCGCTGAACCTCGACCCGACCCGCGTGGGATTACTCGGGCTGCGCGCCCGCTGCCACGCGGACCGTGGCGACAGCGAAACCGCGTTCACCGACTTCGCCAACGCGATTGCTTTCGATCCGGCGAACGCGACCCGCTACCGACTGTGGCGCGCGCAACTTCAACTCGACCTCGAAAACTACGCCGGGGCCACTGCGGACGCCAACGCCGTCATCGCGGCCGACCCGACCAACGCCACTGCGTACCACCTGCGCGCGACCATCCGCCAACAAGCCGACGAGTACCCGGCGGCTGTCGAAGACTTCACCCTGGCGCTCGCGCGGAAGCCCGACGACCCGTTCGCGCATCTGGGCCGGGCGATTTGCCGGTTCCTGATTCGCGACCACGCCGGGGCCGTTGCCGACGCGGACGAGGTCATCAAGAGGATGCCGGGTGTGCTGAAGGCGTATGAGATTCGCGGGAACGCGCGGAAGGTACTGGGCGACCTCGACGGCGCGCTGGCGGACTTCAACGAGGCGATCAAGCTCGCGCCATCGGCCGTGATGCCGTACAACTATCGGGCTGGCGTTCACTACGCGCTGAAGAAATACCCCTCGGCGGTGCGCGATCACATGGACGCGCTGAAACGCGACCCGCGGAGTTCGGGGACGTTCAACCAGCTCGCGTGGATCTGGGCCACGTGCCCGGACCCGAACGTGCGCAACGGCGACCGCGCGCGCGAGTGCGCGACGCGCGCGTGCGAGTTAACCGAGTGGGGAGAACCCGGCTACCTGGACACATTAGCCGCGGCGTGCGCCGAGTGCGGCGAGTTCGACGACGCGATCAAGTGGCAGGAGAAGGCGCTGGATCTCATCGAAGACGAGGAGCGCCGCGCCGACTACCAGACTCGCCTGGACCTGTACGAAGACGGCAAACCCGCTCGCGTTGTGGGCGGGGATGATGTGTGAAGCAGACCTACCCCCCCGCCCTCTCCCTGAAGGGAAGGGGAGAAATAACCCGCTCGCGGGCGCTCGCGGACCAGCCAACTCTTCGCTTTTCTCCCCTTCCCTTCAGGGAGGGGGCCAGGGGGTAGGTTCTTCGGTTTTCAGTTGACACCGGGGCGATATTATCCGATCTTTTTGAGTGACGGCATTCCGCCTGCTTTCCCGCCCGCGCTGCCCTCCCACCTTACCACCCCCCATAGGGTGTTACGCCAATGCTGGACCTTCACACCGGTTCCGCGTCCGACTGTTCCGGCGTTTCGCGCCGCACGTTCCTCAGGCTCGGCGGTCTCGCCGCGTTCGGCCTCGGACTGCCGCAATACCTGCAAGCCCGCGCCGAAGCGCCAGCCGCGAAGGCCAAAGCCAAGCGATGTATCCTCATGTGGATGCAGGGCGGGCCAAGCCACATCGACACGTTTGACCCGAAGCCGGACGCGCCCGCCGAAATTCGCGGCGAGTTCGGCACCATCCCCACCACGCTGCCGGGCGTTCGGTTCACCGACGTGGTGCCGATGCTCGCGAAGCAGACCGATAAGCTCGCGGTGATTCGCGGACACGACCCGAAAAATGGGTCGCACGGCACCGCCGATCACCTGATGATGAGTGGGCACAAGTTCAACGCGTCGCTGCCGTTCCCGTGCTTCGGGTCGGTCGTCGCGAAGGAACGCGGGTACGTCGATGGCATGCTCCCCTTTGTGCAGCTCGGCCGCAGCATCGACCGGCGCTTCAACGGCGGCATCGCGGGGTTCCTCGGCGATCAGTTCAACCCGTTTGAAGTGCCGGACGATCCCTCGTCGGCCACGTTCAAGGTGCGTGACCTCGCCGTGAGCACCGACGCCGAACGCATCCGGCTCGACCGACGTTACGCGATGCTCGCGGACCTGGAGAACTACCAGAAGACCGTCGAAGCGCCCGGCGTGGTGAAGGCCCGCGACGAGTTCTACGAGAAGGCGCACGGCATCATCACCGGGCCGGCCGCGAAGAAAGCGTTCGACCTCGGCCAAGAAACCGAAAAGACACGCGAGCGTTACGGCAAGAACTCGCTCGGTCAGGGATGCTTGCTCGCGCGTCGATTGGTCGAAGCCGGCGTGCAGTTCGTCACGGTCACCGACGGTGGTTGGGACACGCACACGAACAACTTCAAGAGTTTGAAGGACCGACTCATGCCGCGCGTGGATCGCGGGCTGAGCGCGCTGGTCGAAGACCTCGACGCTCGCGGGTTGCTCGACGACACGCTGGTGGTGTGGTTCGGCGATTTCGGCCGGACGCCGAAGGTGAACCCGACGGCGGGCCGCGACCACTGGGCGACCGCGGGCGTCGCGGTAATGGCCGGCGGCGGGTTGAAGGTCGGGCAAGTGGTCGGCCGGACGAACGCGCTGGCGGAAGTCGTGACCGACACGCCGGTCAGCCCGCAGGACATCGCCGCGACGATCTACACGACGCTCGGCGTGAACCTGCACACGTGGTACAAAGCCCAGGACGGCCGACCCATCGAGCTGTGCCCCGAAGGCAAGCCGGTGAAGGAACTGATTGGGTAGCGCCAAGCCGCAAGCGGCCAAGACAGAAAGCCTATCCCTTGCTCGCTTCGACCGCGGCGCCCCACACGGCGGGCACCGTATCCTTGTGGTCGCCCTGCACGTAAAAGCTCTCGCCGCCGTCCGCGACCGTGCGCACCAGAATCGTCTTCCACGGTCGGAAGTAGTATCGCGGGTCTGTCTTCGGCGCTTGCGCGTGGTAGTCGTCGCCGAGCGGCAACAGGTCGAACACCGCGGTCGTGAACTTCGCGATCTTTTCACCGTTCTGATGCGCGACGTTGCGCGCCATCGCGAGCGCCTTCAGGTACACTTCCGGCCCCATCACGGCCGTGCCGAAGTTCAACACGATACCGCCTTCGAGCTTCTTGATCTGCTCCGCGAACACGAGGAAATCCGTGTAGCTCGCGCGACCGAGTACCCCGCCGTCGGCGTTCGGGTGTTCGTGAATGATGTCGTAGCCGATACCGATGTGAACCGTGACCGGAATCTTCAGCCGGTACGCGGCGGCCAACACACTCGCGTGCTTGTGCGGGAAGAACCCCTCCGCGATCGCGCGACCCACGCTCTCGCCCAGCCCCATGCCGTCCTTCACGCCTTTCGTGAGCGCGTCATTCATCTTGCCGGTTTCTTCCCACAGCCCGAACTCGCCGCTCGACACGTACCGCGCCACGCTCTCGGTACTCGCGCCGATGAGCGCGAACTCCCAGTCGTGAATCGGTCCGGCCCCGTTCATGGCGATCAGTGACACAAGCCCGCGTTCCATGAGATCGATGAGGTGGCGTTGCGCGCCGGCGCGCAGAACGTGCGCACCCATCATGAGAATGCGCGACGCACCGCGAGCTTTGGCTTCGGCCAAACGCTGCCCGATTAGGGGAATGGAGGGGTGCGCGAACGTGCCGGGGCTGAGCGGCAGGAGCACATCCAGGGTGAGGTCGTGCTTCCGGTTCGCGAGCGGCTGGAGCCGGAGTTGCGACCGGTTGAACTGCGGGTACGGCATCGGAGGAGCCTCGACAGAAGATACAGAAAAAGGCAGAAGACGAGCCGCACGATGAACGCAGACAAAAGGCACGATAAAGGCAGAAGACCAAGTTCTGAAAAACAATGCTCGTCTTTCTCTTGTCGTGCCTTGTTGTCTGCGTTCATCGTGCGGCTCGTCTTCTGCCTTTGTTCTCCTCTGTTCTATTCAGTTGTTGTGACGGTACACTCAACGCATGATCCTTATCGCACAAGGCCCGAACCCGACAGACACGTGGCGACGCGCGCTGCCCAACGACACGCCAATCGTTCTCGGGCGGGGTTCGCCGGAATGGGCCGCCGCGTGGGAACCGTTCCTTGCGCGAAAGCATGTGGAACTTACTTCGCGCGGCGGGAAACTCAAGGTGCGAAAGCTCGCGGGCGCGGCCAACCCGGTGTTCCACGCGGGCCGACCGGCCGATCACTTTGAACTCATCCCGGGCAGCTCGTTCGTCATCGGGAACACCAGATTCACGTTCGCTGATGAGGCGCGCGAACCGGTCTCGCCGACCGACAACCGGCCGCTTCTCGATATGCGAACCGTCCAGCACCACGAACTCGATCGGCTCGCGTTCCGCGACGCCCCGCACCGGCTTGACGTGCTCAGCCGATTGCCCGAAGTGATCTCCAGCGCCACCGACGACGCAGACCTGTTCAGCCGTCTCGTGGACATGCTGCTCGCGGGCATCCGCCGCGCCGACGCGGTCGCGATCGTTTCACTGCCGCCGGAAACCGACGCCGGCCGCGAGCGCATGAAACTGTTGCACTGGGACCGGCGGCTCTCCGGCGAAGGCGACTTCGAGCCGAGCAAGCGGCTCGTGAACGCCGCGGTCGCGGAGCAGAACCAAACCGTACTTCACGTCTGGGGCGTGACCCCACAAGGCTCGTCGATCGAAGACCCGTTCACGCTGCAGGGGCGGTTCGACTGGGCGTTCTGCACGCCGGTGCATTGCGAGGCCTGCCCAGGCTGGGGGCTGTACGTCGCGGGGCGGTTCAACGGGACCGCAGCGTCCACGTTGCTCGCACCGTGGGAGTCGAACGAACTCCGCGACGACGTGAAGTTCACTGAACTGGTTGGGAACATCTTGGGTTCGTTGCGTCAGGTGCAAATGATGCGCGAGCGGCAGAGCGTGTTCCGCCGGTTCTTCTCGCCTGGCGTGATGACCGTTCTCTCGGGTGGCGATGCGCCCCGCGCGCTCGAACCTCGCGAAACCGACGTGACCGTTCTTTTCTGCGACCTTCGTGGGTTCTCGCGCAAGGTCGAAGAGGCCGGCGACCGGTTGCTCGAAGTGCTGAATCGCGTCAGCGCCGCGCTCGGATTGATGACGCAGAACATTCTGAGCAACCGTGGGGCGATCGCGGACTTCCTCGGCGACGCGGCGATGGGCTTCTGGGGTTGGCCACTGGAACAACCCGGGAAGGTGGAACACGCGTGCCGCGCGGCGCTGGGCATCCGGGCCGCGTTCGAGGCGGTCGGCCGCGATTCGGCGCACCCGTTGTACGGCTTCCGTGTCGGAATCGGGATCGCAAGCGGGCGCGCCGTCGCCGGCAGCATCGGCACACCGGAGCAGGCGAAGGTGACTGTGTTCGGCCCAGTCGTAAACCTCTCGTCGCGCCTTCAAGACATGACCAAGTTACTTCGCGTGCCGATCCTCATTGACGAACCAACAGCGAACACGGTGGGCGAAAAGCTCTCGCCCGACGTGGGCCGCGTGCGCCGGATGGCGAGGGTTCGCCCTTACGGTTTAGAAACGCCGCTTGTCGTAGCAGAACTGATTCCGCCCGCGCCTCTGCCCGGCACCGAAGCCCCCAACGGCGCGCTCACCGATGCCGACCTCGCTGCTTACGACGCGGCGCTGGATGCGTTTCTTGAGGGAGACTGGACTGCGGCGTACAAGCACTTGCACCGGGTGCCGCCGGACGATCGCGGAAAGGACGTGCTGACGGAGTTCATCCTGAAGAACAACCGCACTCCACCGCCCGGCTGGGACGGGGTGATACCGCTGGGGAGCAAGGGGTGAGTTTGTAGGGTGGGAGAAGGCTTTGCGCCGTCCCACGTTTCGCGCACTCGGCAGCGAAAACGTGGGACG
>CAMDQN010000078.1 GCA_945905925.1 Singulisphaera sp. GP187 | reverse complement strand
ATCGAGCCGAAGTGGGCCCACGGCAAGAAGGCCGTCGTCGAACCGGAGCAACTGCTCTCGGCCAACGAGGTCCGAACTCGCGTGTGCGACTACTACGGCTGCGAACACTTGGAACCCCTTACGCAACTATCCGTCTGAAACTGCACTAGGACCACCCTGAAAGGGCATCGTCGTCGCAGCGGCAACTCATGCTGAACATCAGCGATGTGGTTGAACTATCCCGCCGGGTGTCAGGCGTTATCGAGTGCCGAATTTTCCGCTCGCCCCTCACAATTCGTGTGCTAGCGTTAGTTGGCCGGGCGGTTGAAATCCCCACTCCATTCCGCTTGCGGATGCCCTGAATGTTCAAGGACGTATCTGGAGTGATCACGCACAACCCGCCGGGGCTGCACTATGGCATCGCCGTTGCGGACCTCAACCGCGACCAGTACGCGTTCGTAGTTTCTGGGTTTGGCGGGCCGAACCGCGTCCTCGAGTGGTCCCGCGGACAGTTGCGCGATACCGCCCCGCCCGAACTCGCCGACGACGAACGGCCCGCTGTCGGCGTCGCCGCGGGTGACCTCGACGGCGACGGGCGCGAAGAACTGTACGTCCTCACCGCAGACTCGTTCACCGGTTCGAAGCGGTTCGCGGACCGCCTCTTCAAACGCCGGCCCGACGGCGGCTGGGAAGACCTGTTCGAGCGCCCCGCGAACCAGAACGTGCGGAACCTCGCCTCGGGTCGGAGCGTCGCGGTGATCGACCGGCGCGGCGTGGGGCGCTACGGGTTTTTCGTCGCGAACCACGGGCGCCCGATGCGCCTGTACGAGCTGAATCCCGGTGGCTTTCTCGCGGATCTTGCGCCACCTCTGGACCTCGCGCGCACGACTTGTGGTCGCGGGTTGCTCACACTCCCGGTGCTCGGTTCCGGGCATCCAGACATCTTTTGCGCCAACGAGCAGGGGGTCAACTTCGCGTACCGCAATCTTGGGAACGGCACGTTCGAGGAAGTCGCGGGCGCGCTGGGCCTGAAGGACTGCGAGGAACACGCGCGCGGCGTGACCGCGTTCGACACGGGCGGCGAGTTTGGCCTCGTCTGGGCCAACTGGAACGGGGCGCACCGACTGATGATGCACGCGGAGGGCAACACCTGGAAGGACCGCGCGACGGCCGGGTTCGCGTTCCCTTCAAGTGCGCGAACGCTGATTGCGGCCGACTTCGACAACGATGGCAACGACGAGTTGTTCATGAATCACATGGGCGAACCGAACCGGCTCTATCGCGTGGAAGTACCAAGCCAACAGGGGGCTAACGCCCTCCGGCCACCAGACATCACGATGCTCGACGCGGGCGCCGCGGTGGACGCGGACGGCTTCGGCACGGGCGCGGCGGTGGCTGACATTGACGGCGACGGGGTATTAGAACTGCTCGTCTCTCATGGTGAGAAAGCAGCGCAACCTCTCGCCGTATTCAAGTCGTGTTCGGCGTATCCGAACTGGCTGCGGGTGCGCCCGTTGACGCGGTTCGGCGCGCCGGCCCGCGGCGCGGTGGTTCGTGCTGAGTACGGAGGGCGTGTGCGTGCGAAGGGCATCTGCGGGGGGAGCGGCTACCTGTGCCAGATGGAACCGGTCGCCCACTTCGGGTTAGGCGAAGCGCGCACAGTCGATCGCGTGACGGTGACGTGGCCGGACGGCACCGTGGTGGCTGTGCTGAACCCCGGCGGCAACCGCGTGCTCACGGTGCCGTATCCAAGAGGATGAGCGGTGAACGCGGGCGCTAACTCCGACGCTTCAAGCGATTGATCGCGTCTTTGGCATATTCCTCTCCCTGTTCCGCGGCCTCTCGGTACAGTTCCATTGCCCGGTGGATGTTCTTCTTCACCCCGCCACCATTTTCATACAGTTCGGCCAGGTATGCTTTTGCCCTCGCGTGATCCTGTGCGGCGGCTTTCTCGTACCATTCGCGTGCCTTCTCGTAGTCCTGTGGCACCCCGCGACCGAGTTCGTACAGCACCCCCAAGTCGCTCTGCGCCACCGCCTCGCCCTGTGCGGCGGCTTTCTCGTACCACTCGCGTGCCTTCTCGTAGTCCTGGGGAACACCGCGGCCGAAATCGTACATTGCCCCGAGGTTGTATTGCGCTCTTGCGTGCCCTTGCGCTGCGGCCTCCTCGTACCATTCGCGGGCCATTGCGTAGTCCTGAAGCGTCCCGCGACCGTGTTCGGAAAGCATCCCTAGATTGTACCGGGCTGCCACATGCCCCTGCGCGGCCGCCCGTGCGTACCACCCGCGGGCCTTCGTGTAGTCCTGCGGCCCGCCGCGCCCGAGGTCGTAGAGTACGCCCAACTTGTTCTGCGCCGCTGCGTACCCACGGGTTGCGGCCTTTTCGTACCACTCGCGAGCCTTATTGTAGTCCTGCGGTACGCCGCGACCGAGTTCGGCCAGAACGCCCAGGTTGTTCTGCGCGGCGGTGTTCCCGCATTCCGCGGCCTTCTCGTACCACTCGTGGGCCTTCGCGTAGTCCTGAGGAACTCCGTACCCGAAGTGGTGGATGACGGCGAGACAGTACTGCGCGGCGGCGTGCCCCTGCGCGGCCGCCCGTTCGTAACACGCGCGTGCCTGCTCGTAGTCCTGAGGCATCTCGCGGCCGTGGTAGTAGCTCTCCCCGGTTTCGAAATCCGCTTCGATCATCGCGCGCAGTTCATGTTCGGTCGGCGCGCGGGTCGCGGTCGGCGCGGAACCCGTGGTCGGTGTCGCGGTGGTCGCGGTGGTCGGGTCGATTCCGCCCCCGAGGTCCAAATCGATGCGGCACTTTTCGGTTTCGGTTGTCGGGTACGGTGCGGGCGGCGGCCCCTGGAGCGAGGGTGACAGCACCGTCCCCGGTGCGGGGAGCAGTTTCGCCAACTCCCGTTCGCACTCGGTCGCGTCCTTCGGCCGGCGTTCCGGGTTGGTCGCGACGCTCTTGACGATGAGTGCGATCAGTTCGCCCGGAACGCGGAGTGCGCGTAACTCGTCGGCCGTGTCGGTGCCGGGTACGGCTCTCAAATCACACATCACCATTTGGTAGGCGATGATGCCGAGCGCGTACACGTCGTCGCGCGGGTCCGGCGCGCTGCCCGACATTTGCTCCTGCGAGGCGTACCGGAGCGTGCCCATCGCGCGGAGCATGGGCGGCAACATCGCCGACTGGCCCGAGAGCGAATTGGCCGTGTCAGCGAGGGCGCCTGTCAGGACTGCCCCACCGAGACCGAAGTCGGTGATGCGCGGAACGGACCCGGCCATGAGCACGTTCTGTGGTTTCATGTCGCGGTGGACGATCGGTGGCTCGAGCCGGTGGAACGTGCCTAGCGCGCCGGCCAGCGCGTGCATGACACGGACGGTTCTCGCCAGTCTCCGGCCGAACGGAACCCCCTTCCACCCCTGGACCGCCTCAGCCAGTGTCCCACCGGGCACGTACACGTAAATGAGCCACGGGGTTTCGCCGCTCAGGTTGCAGTCCAGCAGTGGGACAATGTTCGGGTGGTCGCCACCGTGTTTCATCACCCGCGCGATGACCCTCTTCTCGTGCGTCACTAACCGGTGACGGGCCGCCGGGTGCGTGCAGAACTTGACCGCGACACGCTCGTCCTTCCACTCGTGTTTGGCGAGCCACACCTCGCCGAACCCGCCGATCCCGAGTTGGCGTTCCAGAACCCACATCTCGCGGTTGGGGACGGGTTCGCCCGGTGTGAGTTGGGGGCGCGCCGACAGGAGCCTCGCCAGTTGAGCTGGTGTCTGCTGCTGCGTGCCGTCGGCGGGCGACGGATCGGGTGGCGGCTCGCTCATGGACAACCACCGTGTTGGAGATGCACCAAGAGTATCCGACTCGGACATGGAAGTGAATACAGCACTCGCACCAAACGCGTGACGCGACCGCCCCCGGGCGGTAGCATTACCCCCATGACCAATGCGACCACCGATCCGTCTGAATCGCTTGCTGCTGCGCTGGGCCGCGTTCCCAGCGGGCTTTTCGTTCTCACCGCACGCAACGGCGACCGCGAAACCGGCATGCTCGCGTCGTGGGTGCAGCAGTGCTCCTTCGACCCACCGCAAGTGACCGTCGCGCTGAATAACACGCGCGACGTTCTCGAATGGTTTACCGACGGCACGGTGTTCGTGCTGAACGTCGTTCCAGAGGGCGGGAAGACGCTCGTCGCGCACTTCGGGAAGGGCTTCGCGCTGGACGAACCGGCTTTCACTGGCCTGGACGTGATCCGCGAGCGCGACACCCCGCCCGTGCTGCGCGCGGCGCACGCGTACATCGTCTGCCGGGTCGTGGGTCGCGTCGTCGCGGGCGACCACACGCTCGTGATCGGTCGGGTTACGGCCGGAGCCGTGCTGCACGACGGCAAGCCCACTGTTCACGTGCGCAAGAACGGGCTACGGTACTGATCCGCCGAGAAGGGTCCTCACCATGGCCGACGAACCGATCATCAGTTCTGATACGCGGCGGGAAAACCGGCTCCCACCGCGACAGGTCATCACACACAAGTGGCCGGTTCTGCACGCCGGGAGCGTGCCGCCGTTCGACCCCGCCAAGTGGACGTTCACCGTCTTCCCGATCCCTCTCGTGAACACCGTAAAGCAATTCACTTGGGGAGAGTTTTCCGCGCTGCCGCGCAGTCGCGTGTTCGCGGACATGCACTGCGTCACGCGGTGGAGCAAACTGGACAACCTGTGGGAAGGCGTCAGCACACGCGAACTGCGGAACCACGTCACCGTGTCGCCGCGGGCGAAGTTCGTGATGGTTCACTGCGAATACGGGTTCACCACGAACCTGCCCCTCGACGACTTCTTCGGCGAAGACTGCCTCTTAGCGACACACCACAACGGCCAACCGCTCACACCAGACCACGGCTACCCGCTGCGGTTGGTCGTGCCGAAGTTGTACGCTTGGAAGAGTGCGAAGTGGGTTCGTGGCGTGGAGTTCATGGAGGAGGACCGGCCGGGCTACTGGGAGAGTTGGGACCACGGCGGCTACCACATGCGCGGCGACCCGTGGGCGGGTGGCGACAACAACGACGGCCAGCGGTTCCGGCATCGAAACGGAATGTGAAAGGTAGCAGGTAAAACAGGACGATCGGAAACTATCGTCTTCCTGTTTTACATTTTATCTTTTTACTTTTACCTTTCCGCCGAAGGCGGTCGGGATTCCTAGAATCTCTTCGACCGGGTATCTCGTCCTGATGGGATACCTGCGATGCGCGGGTTTGTTCCTATTCCCTCTCCCCCGGAGTGCTGCCGATGCTGACCTCTTTCATTCTGTCAATGACTCTCGCGGCCCCCGTGCCCGCTCCGGCCCCGCCGATGGTGAGCGGCCCGGTGCCCCGCATCCTCGAACTGAAGACCACCGACGGTAAGGTCATGGTCACCGTGACACGGATGGAGAAGATCCAGGTCGGCGTGGGCGGCGCGATCAACCCGAACGGCGGCGCGGCTCCCGCCATCATTCGTGAAATCGCCCGCGCCAAGCAGGTCGAACTGAGCGAAGTGAAGGAACTAGTTGTCACGACCGCCGACGGCAAGAAGATCGAAACCGCCGACGCGATCAAGAAGCTCGCCACCGGCGGCGTCGTGATTGTCTCCGCCGACGGCAAGCCGGTCAGCCCGAACTTCCTGAAGTTGTTCAAGGACGACGTGCTCGTGCTCGTCTCGCCGGAACTGACCGGTCTGGTCAGCGCCAGCACGCTCCCCGGCAAGCCGTTCCCCGGCGGCATCCGCCCGCTGCCCGTCGAAATCCAACCGCTGCCGCCCCAGGTGGTGCCTGGCATCCAGATTCAGCCCGGCGTGATCCAGATCCAGATTGCGCCCGGCGTGGTGCCGCCGGCCCCGGCTCCAGTTCCGGAGAAGTAAGCGGAACTGGAATGTGAACGGTAAAAAGTAAAAGACGGAAGACAGAAGGTGTCCCTGCCCTGTCTTCCGTCTTTTACCTTTTACCGTTCACATTCCATCTCGCACGCGGCGGTTGTGTCGCGAGTTTGTAACAATCTGGCAGCGGCTTTACCCGGCACGTCCCTTGCGGTATCCTAATTCCATTCAATTGTCTGCCTTCCAACCGACGGAGTCACACCGAATGTATCCTTCACTGGTTCTCTCGGCGGCCCTCCTCTCGCCGGCCGCGCCCGTCCCCCGTGACACCGTTCCGAACGCGACCGGCCCGGCGCCGCGTGTTCTGGCGCTGAAGGCCGACGCGAACGGCGCGGTTCGCGTGATCGGCACCATCCCGGTCAAGCAGACCGTCACGTCCGTTCAGGTCGTGATGGAAGGCGACAAGCAAGTGCAGAAGCAGATCGACTACGACACCGTGACCACCCAGTACTTCAACAAGACGCTGGCCGACTTCAACGGCAAGTTCGCCACCGCCGCCGGCACCCCTCTGACGCACGACGAGGCGTTGGCCCGCGTGAAGGCCGGGGCCACCATGCTGGCGTCCGCCGACGGCAAGCCGATCAGCAAGGCCTGGCTCCAGTCGGTCGCGTCGGACACGGTCGTGATGACCGCCGAAGGGCTGTCGCACGCGAACATCCAGTGGGGCGGCGCGCCGTACCCCACGACGCCGGCACCGCGGCTCACGATGCTCGCTACCGACGACAAGGGCACGGTTCTCGCGCAGACCACCAGCCAACCGAGCAACGGTGACGGGAACATCTACTACGCCGACGAGATGCAGTTCGAGGGTCGGGGCTTTCGCGGCAAGCGCGGCGGGTACGGGTACTACGGCGGCGTGCCCGCCAATGCGAAGGTCGTCACCAAGTCGCTCGCCGACGTGAAGTTCGACGCCTACGACCTGACCGGTAAGTTGATCCACAAGAGCGAGTTGATGAAGCGCGTCGCGGCCGGCGGGATGGTGATCGTGGCCGGCGACAGCCAACTGCCCGATAGCGCCTACCTGAAGGGGTTCCGCGAGGACATGATCGTGCTGGTCGGGTCCGAACTCGTGCTCCCGATCAACCCGCTTGACCAGACCAAGAAGAAGGAACCCGCCAAGCAAAACGACCCGAAGGCCCAACCGCTTCCGGTCGCCCCGATCGCACCAGCCGTTCAGCCGCTGATCAAGCCGGCGATCCTCAAGCAGCCCGCGATCGGTCGCAACGTGATCCTGCCCGCCCCGGCTGTCGAGGAGCAGGCCAAGCCCGCAGAGAAGCCGGCACCGAAGCCAGACGTGGAAAAGAAGTAACGTGACCCAGACCGAATTGAACGCCCGGCGCATTGCGCCGGGCGTTGTTATTTCCCTGGTGAATTCCGGCGCAAGTTGTGGGCCAGGCGGCCGTCCGAACCGCGTAAGGTCGGGTTGTGAGAGACAGAGAACTCCGCTATACCGGCTGACTTTGGTTAACACAGCGCGCGGCGCCAACTCGGATGGTGCCGCGAAGTTCAGGGGACGGATCCATGACGAACCGACGAAGCGGGCAGGGCGGGGAAGAGTCGCAGGAGCGTAGCGGCGAGATGGTGGCGCTCGAAACCACGCGGTCCGCAAACGATTCGAGCAGCGATCGCGGAAGCGAACCCAAGAAGGACGAGGAGCACATCTCGGTCTTCTGGCGAGTGTTCGGCGGAACCATCTTGAGCATCGTCGCTCTGGTGACGATCACGCTCTACAACAACCTCTCGACGAGCATCACGGAATTGCGCGCGGAGGTGAGCCGTGAGCGCGAGGCGCGCGCCGAACTCGTCAAGAAGGACGAGTTCAACACCCGCGTCACGGCCCAGTACGAGCGGATGCGTGGCATCGACACGGTGAGGGTGGAACTCGAAGGGGTGAAGGAGAAAGTCCACACCAACGCGACTGCTATGGACGGTGTGAAGCGCGACGCAGAAGCCCTGAAGAAAGACGCTGCGGCGCTCGAAGTCCTGAAGGAGCGCGTCACGCTGTTGGAGGCGCTAAAGAAGGACATTGCCGGCCTGGATGTGATCAAGGAGAAACTCGCCACCACCGCTGCGGATCTGAAGACGACGCACGACGAGGTGCAGAAGATCACCGGCGAGGTGGACCGCAACAAGATTTCCGATCTGGAGCGCAAGTCTGTTCGCGATTCGCAGTACAAGCAGGTGGATGAGTCGCTGAAGGAGTTGCAGAAGGAGTTGCAGAACTGCCGCGAGAAACTGGCCCGGATTGAAGGCTCGCAGCCCAGAACGCTGGACTTGCCGATTCCGTTCGTGCGCCCGGGAGCCGTGAAACCCGATGAGAAGTAACCACTTGGCACCTGTCGCCACCTTGCGGCTTCGCGAGTTCGCGAAGCCGCAAGCGATACTTCAGCGTTTCACCGGGACCCGCTTGCGGGGCTTCACCGGTTCTGCTTCGGTCATCGCCGCGGCGAACTCGATCTGTTGCAACCGCTTCCGCACGCCATCCGCGTACTGCTCGGACAGTTCGACGCCGAGGTAACTGCGGCCCAACTTCTTCGCGACCGCGAGCGTGGTCCCGCTGCCCGCGAATGGGTCGAGTACCAAGTCGCCTTTCTCCGACGCGACCCGGATGATGCGGTCCAACACCGCTTCGGGCATCTGGCACGGGTGATGCCCGAGGCGCTCGTTGAACGTGCCGCACACGCGCGGAATGTGCCACGTGTCTGCGTCGTTCTGGAAATGGTCGTTGGTCTCTTGCGGGCGCAACACCCACGTATCATCGGGCAACTTCCCGACTGGGTTGGCGCGGCGGTCCGCATAAGTCGTCATGCGGGCGCTGGGCACGCGCACCTGGTCCGGGAAGAACTTGTAGTTCTTCGGGTCTCGGACGTAGTACAGGATGTGCGCGTGACTGCGGTTGAACTTCTTCGAGCAGTTCACTCCGAACGTGTAGTGCCAGACGATCCAATTCCGCATCGTGAGACCGAGCGCGTCGAGCCGAACCTTGTGTTCCGCAACGAACTCATCACCAATGGCGAGGAACAGCGAGCCGTTTGGGCTGAGTACGCGAACGGCCGCCGTGAGCCACTTCTCGGTCCAGGTGAGGTAGTCCGCTTTAGCGCGGCGGTCGTCATACACATCGTAGTGGTAACCGATATTGAACGGCGGGTCCGCGAACACGAGGTCCGCGCACCCGGGCGGCATCGCGCCCAGAACTTTAATGCAATCGCCCTCGATCACGTCGTTCGTTCGCATCCCCATACCCTTCCGAGTACAACCACGCAGGTTTCACGTACCCACAAAGTTGGAACAAGCGGCGGAACCGCGCGGCCCAATTCTACGCGGGAAACCGGAAAATGCGCCAGATCAAGTTAGCTTGTAGCGGTCGCGCGGTGTGTGAGGAGGAATTGGCCTAGCGATGCCGGGCGGTGATCGCTAATCTCACCGGCCCGAAGAGAGCTACTTGTGGGATCACGGATGTTCCGCCACCTGTCCGCCGTTTGGACCGCCCGACACTTCCTGCTCGCGCTGGTCAAACTCGACCTGCGCCTGCGATACAAACGCTCGGTACTCGGGATTGGCTGGTCCCTGGCGCACCCGATCGCGATGACCGTCGTGTTCACGGTGGTATTCAGCCAACTATTCGGCGACGGGGATCCGGTCGGGTACGCCGCGTTCGCGCTCGCGGGGCTTGCCGTATGGGGCTTCCTGCGGGACGCGGCCACGCACGGCAGTAGGGCCTTCTTGACAAACGAGGGGTACATCCGGCAAAGCCCGATGCCGTACACGATCTACACGCTCCGCACGGTTCTGGGTCAGGCAATCCACGCGTGCATGGCCCTGTCCGTGGTGGTTGCGCTGCTCGTTGTCTGGAAGGGCGACGCGGGTGTGTTCGTGGGGGTCGCGTTGGCACTCCCGGGGTTGCTGCTGGCGCTCGTCGCGGCGTGGGCGGTGGCGACCATCGGGGCGTTCCTCACGGCGTTCTTCCAAGACGTGGCGCACATTCTGGAAGTGGCGGCGCAGATCGGATTCTTCCTGACGCCGATCATGTACCGGCGTAGTGTCCTTGACGACCGCGGACTGGGCTGGCTGGTGGACATCAACCCGGCGAGCCTGTACCTGTCGCTAATCCGCGACCCGCTGCTGCTCGCAGGCATTCCGACGGTGGCGCAACTGGGTCAGTTGGGTCAACTGTACCTGTCGGCGCTGGCCGTCACCGCGGTGCTCGTCGCGCTGGCAGCGGGCGTCGTGAGTTGGCTGAATAAGAAGGTGATCTTCCACCTGTGACCGCGACGGTAAAGTAGGGGCGTAAGCCGCTGTTGAAAATTCGCACAACCTTTCGTTCTCGTGTAACAGGGGACTTGCGCCCCTTCGCCAAGATTCCAATAGAGAGTTCGCGTTCATGGCGAAGATCGAACTTCAGAACGTGTCGATCACGTTCAACGTGTACCAACAGAAGCGGCTGTCTCTGAAGGAGTACCTGGCGCGCGGACTGTTCCGGCGCTCGGTCAATCCTGTGCTGCGGGTCCGCGCGCTGGAGGACATCAGCCTGTCGGCGCGCGACGGCGACCGGATCGGCGTGATCGGCCACAACGGAGCCGGCAAGAGCACGCTCCTGAAGACGCTCGCGGGCGTGTACCCGCCGACCGCCGGCACTCGCGAGGTTGATGGCAATATCTGTTCGCTGTTCGACATCACCCTCGGCTTCGAGCACGAAGCGACGGGTTGGGACAACATCCAATACCGCGCGTACTTGCAGGGCGAAACGCCGAGCAGCATCCGCGCGAAGATGGACGACATCGCGGAGTTCTCCGAGTTGGGCGATTTCCTGAACATCGCGGTGCGGAACTATTCGTCCGGGATGCAGATGCGGCTCGCGTTCTCCATCGCCACAGCGATCAACCCCGAAATCCTGCTGATCGACGAAGTGCTCGCAGTCGGTGACCTGGCTTTCTTGACGAAGGCGAAAGCCAGGATGCGCGAACTGATGGGTACTGCGCGCGTCATGGTCATGGTCGCTCACGATCTCGGCGCCATCACTGAGATGTGCAACCGTGTGGTGTGGATGGAGCACGGTCGCGTGGTGGCGGAGGGCCCCCCGGGCGTCGTCGTGGAGCAGTACGTGGCGGCGGCGGCCGCGGCCGCCGGCGTGTTACCAGAAGCGGTGCGGGCCGCGTAACGGAGGGTTCGCCGTGCGCGTGTTGTTCAACGGGGTGACCACCCTCAAACCGAAAACGGGCATCGCGCACGCCGCCGCGAATCTGCACACTGCGCTCGTCGCCACGTTCCCGACTGATGCGTTCTGGCTCTACCCCGGCGCGCAACTCAAACGCGCTGCCGGACGGTTCTTCCGCCCGTCCGATAAGCCCGTCGCGTCTTCGAACATGCGCCCGAACCCGCTGAAGAGACTGGCGAAGCGGACCCTCGGCGTGGTCGCGAGGTTCGGCTACGCGACGCACTTCCAGACCACTGCACGCACCGGCAGGTTCGACCTGTATCACGAACCAAACTTCGTGCCGTTCCGTACCGGGTTGCCGCTCGTCGTCACCGTATTCGATCTGTCGGTTCTGCTGTTCCCGGAGTGGCACCCGAGCGAGCGCGTCAAAGCACATGAAACTGCATTCGCTCGCGGCGTTGCCCTAGCGGACCACATCATCGTCGGGACCGAAGCCGTTCGCGCCGAAGCACAGCGGCACTTGGGGCTGTCGCCGGACCGCGTCACCGCGATGCTGTGCGGCGTCGGTCCGCAATTCCGTCCACAATCGCCCGACGTGATCGCGAGCCTTCGCTTGAAACACAACTTACCGCCGCGATATACGCTCTACGTCGGCACGATCGAACCGCGGAAGAACATCGGCATGCTACTGCGGGCGTTCTGCGATTTGCCCCCCAAGGCGCGCGAAACGTGTCCGCTGGTGCTGGCCGGCGGGTGGGGCTGGAAGGCGGACGCCGAGCGCGAGTTGTTCCACTCAATAGCGAAGCCGCTCGGCGCGATTCACCTCGGGTACGTTCCCGACGACGATTTGCCTGCGCTCTATGCTGGAGCGGAGGCGCTGTTGTACCCGACCTTCTACGAGGGCTTCGGGATGCCGCCGGTCGAGGCGATGGCGTGTGGTACTGCGGCCGTCACTTCGACCGCCGATGCGGTGCGCGAAGTGGTCGGCACGCATGCGCTGACCATCGACCCGAACAACCTTGACGGCTGGCGTGACGCGCTGAACCGCATCGCGACGGACCGCGAGTTCCTGAGCTACTACCGGCGCCGCGGAATCACGCACGCGGCGACATTTACATGGGAAGCGTGCGCCAGGGTCACGCATGGCGTATACCGCAAGGTGCTGGGACTGCCGCAAGCGGACGCAGTAGCGCGGCGGGCCGCGTGATTCGGGTACGGTGGTTGGCCTCCGCACGGCGAAACTGGGTGATCTACATCGAACACCGCTCCCTGATTGTGTTCCGCGACCCGCAGTCGTTGCCCGCGGGCTTGGGCGCGATCGCCTGCAAGTCGCATCTGACGCTCGATGCCACCAACGCCGCGACGACACAGTGCGCGCTGAATGTTTCGGTTCTCGTGAGCGACCTGTTGTCACGATAGCGGCTACAATCTTTCCATGTCCGCGTTCGCACAAGCACTGATTCTGACCGGTCCGACCGCGAGCGGGAAGTCCGCGCTCGCGCTCGACCTGTGCGAACGCGTCGGTGGCGAAATTGTCGCGCTCGACTCCATGACCGTTTATCGCGGAATGGACATTGGCACCGCGAAGCCCTCGCTTGCAGTTCGCCTTCGCGTCCCGCACCACATTCTTGATGTGCTCGACCCGTGGGAATCGCTCACGGTGGCCGGGTGGCTCGAACGCGCCGAAGTTGCGTGTACCGACATCACCGCTCGCGGGAAACGGCCGATCTTCGTCGGCGGCACCCCGTTCTACCTCAAGGCTTTGCTGCACGGGTTGTTCCCCGGTCCGCCCGCGGACGCGGCGTTGCGTGCCACGCTTGAAGCCGCCGCCTCGCGCGACGGCAACCCGGCGCTCCACGCCAGGCTCGCGACCGTCGATCCGAAGACCGCAACACGCCTGCACCCGAACGACGTGCGCCGCGTCGTGCGCGCACTCGAAGTCCACACACTCACCGGCAAGCCGATTTCGGAGTGGCAACAAACCTGGGACACGCCCGCGTTCGCGGAGACGCCATCCGCCGCGCCCGCACCGGTGAGCATCCCGGCCGCGCGGCTCGAACTGCCGCGAGAGGTGCTTTACGACCGTATCAACCGGCGTGTGACTTCAATGCTCGAAGCCGGTTGGCTGGAAGAAGTGCGCCGTCTCCACGAACTGCCACACCCAATAAGCCGCGAAGCGAGGCAAGCACTCGGTTACCGCGAACTGCTCGAATACCTTGACAACGGCGGAGATTGGACCGAAACAGTAGACCTGATCCGCACGCACACGAGGCAGTTCGCGAAGCGACAACTTACGTGGTTCCGCCACATGTCCGCGTGCGTACCGGTGGATGCGGACGGCCCCGATGCGGCCGATCGCGTGCTTATGGCGTGGGACGCGTGATCTTCTGGAGCGCGGGCTTCCAGCCCGTTCTTCGTTCATCAAGAAGCGGGTTCGGAAGCCCGCGCTCCAGAAGACCGCATCCGCTATCATACCCACATGATTCGCGTATCCGTTGCTAACCCATATGAGTACCCGCTTGAGTTTCAGCAACTCAAAGACGCCGCGCGCACCGTGCTCGAAGGCGAACGCGTGAAGGCGGCGAAGGTCACGCTCGCGTTCGTCGATAACGCGCACATTCACCGGCTCAACAATCAGTTCCTCAAGCACGACGAACCCACCGATGTTCTCACCTTCCCGTACACGGAACCCGGTGCGAAGTCACTCGAAGGTGAAGTGGTGATTGGTTATGAGGTCGCGAAGGAGTACGCGGCCGACCGCAACCACGAACTGAACCTCGAACTATTGCTGTACGTGATCCACGGGTGTTTGCACCTGTGCGGCTTCACAGACACCGATGACGCGGGTGAGCGCGAGATGCGCACGAAAGAACGCGAGTACCTCACCAAACTCGGCTTACCTGACATCGCGGGTGAGTGATTTTCTATTGGAAGACAACCGCATTCAATGATTCCACAAATTCAGCCGGCCGAACTGAAACGGATGCTCGACGCGGGGCAACTGGTGTTGCTGCTCGACGTGCGCCAACCGGACGAACACGCGTTCTGCGCGCTGCCCGGGAGCGTACTGATTCCGTTGGGCGAGTTGGCGGCTCGCGTTGAAGAAGTGCAACCGGACGGCGTGCCCGTGGTGGTGTACTGCCACCACGGGGTTCGCAGTTTGAGCGGCGCGGCGATTCTGATCCGCGCCGGGATCGAAGCAATGTCGCTGGCCGGTGGGATCGACCGCTGGACGCTCACGGTCGATCCGAACGTGCCGCGCTACTGACGGCTCACGTCGTGGTCGTAGTCCCCTCGGCGGCCTTCGCTGCGTCATCGACGGCCTTCATCCGGGCCATCGCGCGGTTGAACTGTGCCGACACCGGAATGAACACCAGCACCACCACGACCATCGCCCCGGCCAGCATCGCGAAGTACACACCCGGCGCCATGTACTGGTAAAGCTGTGTGATCGGCGCGTTGATGAGCAGGTTCGCGAGGAATACCACGGCCAGCCAGCATGCGGTGACGAAGCTCTTCATCGTCTTCGGGGCCGCGACGAACGCGAGTTCCAGACCGGTCACCGAGATCAGGATTTCGGCTACGGTGATGATGAGGAACGCGAATACCTGCCACCACACCGTCACCCGCTCGTTCGGCTTTACCCAACCGATGGATTCGATCGTGGCCCGGTCCTTCGGGTCGGGCTTGATGTTCGCCAGGTCTTCGCCGGACTTGAGCAGCGATTCCGCCACACCGCCCGCGGTTAGTCCCGAGTTGTCGGGGATCGCGGTCGTGACGAGATGTCCATTCGCGATCGTCAGTTCCTTACCATCCTTTAACTTCACCTTCCCGTTCGCGAAATTGAGTTTCTTCTTTTTCTCGTCGAACTCGAAGTCGGTCGCGGTGACGGGCACGTCGGTTCCGACCGTCGCGGTGCCGGTTACCTTGGTGAAGTCCCCGCCATTCCACTTCGGGAGGATCAGCACCCCTTCCGGGGTCGTCAACTTCACCATGTCTTGCTTCGCCCCGGCCAGGAACCCGGCCAGGCTCATGATTACCATGCTTAACCCGGTCAGGATGAACCCGATCGCCATCTTCTTCGTCGCTCTGATGCCCATTCCCTTTTTTTCGAGCGTCTTGAACAGCCACACGCTGACCGGCACCAGCAGGACAATGAATACCGGGTTGAAGCCCTGGATCGCGTCGGCTGGCGCGGGCAGCCCGAACATCGTGCAGTCCATGTACGTGTCGGCGAAGAAGATCCATGTACTCGCTGACTGGTCGAAGATGGCCCAGAAGAACATGACGGTGAGGAACAACAACCCGATCCGGCCGAGTGTTTCCAGTTTCAGCGCGCGGTCGGCGGCCTTCTCCGCTGGTGTCACCACCTGGTAGATGACCGGGATGCCAGTCACCGTCTTGGTCGCGGCTGGCGGCGCATTCGGGTCGCCCACCACCTTTTTGACGATCGTTTCCTGTGCGTAGAACCGCTTGCCGAGCGCGAAGATGACCAGGGCTAGGGCCATCAGCCCGGCCGGGAACAGGAACGCGACCTGATACCCGTACTTGTTCCGCAGCCACGGCATGGCGAACTGCGACAGTGCCGCGCCGATGTTGATCGACATGTAGAACCAGCTAAACGCGCTCGTGCGTAACTGGTCCTGACCAGGCCGCTGCTGGTCGTAGGTGAGGCCCATGAGTGTCGAGATGTTCGGTTTTATCACCCCGCTGCCCATCGCGAGCAGCACCAGCGAGCCGAAGACGATGTACTTGTCCTCCGTACCGACGACGAATTGGGCGACTACGTAGGGGACGGAGAACAGGACGATTGTCCAGTACTTACCGAGGAAGTTGTCCGCGATGTACCCGCCTAAGAGCGGGAAGAAGTAGCACGCCGCGATGAACAGCGACATGAACGTGCCCGCGTCGCCCTCGGCCACGCCCAACTTCTCGATCATGTACTTCGCGAGGATCGCTCGCATGCCGTAGTACGAACAGCGCTCCGCGAACTCGCCCCAGAAGAAGAACCAGAAGCCGGGCGGGTGGCCGGTCGGCGCGCCGGGTGCGGGCGCAATTGCTACAGATGACACGCGGAACCCCTTTAAGTGATGAAAGGCTCTGTAAGTGCGGGGGAAAGTGTAGCGATCTTACCCACGCGCGGGTCACATGACACGCGGATTCTTCTACCCGCTTGCTCTCGTGCCGAAGCCGGGTACCATGTCCAGCGTGCGGGCTTTCACTCCAAAACTCCTTCACCCACTCACCAAGCCCCGCTCCCGGAGAACTCACACCCATGTTCCGCTCGCTCGTTGTCACCGCCTTCGCGCTCGTCCATGGCGCGCCGCTGTCGGCCCAAGACCCGAAACTCCCGATGACCATCGGCTCCATCGACCGCAAGGACGCGAAGCTCGATGCCCTCATCCCCAAGGACGCGAAAATCGAAGTGCTGGCCGGTGGATTCAAGTGGACCGAAGGGCCGGTGTGGGACAAGAAGGCCAAGGCTCTCCTGTTCACCGACATCCCGAACAACCGCGTCGTGAAGTGGTCCGCGAAGGACGGTGTTAGCGACTTCCTCAAACCGAGCGGCTACACCGGCAAGGAAACGTTCAAAGGAGACGAACCCGGCGCCAACGGCCTCGCGTTCGACAAGGACGGCAACCTCATCCTGTGTCAGCACGGCGACCGCCGCATTTCGCGGCTCAAGGACGGTAAGTTCGAGACGCTCGCGGACAAGTACATGGGCAAGCGGTTCAACAGCCCCAACGATCTCGTGTATGCGAAGAACGGCGACCTTTACTTCACCGACCCGCCTTACGGTCTTCCCGGTCAGATGAAAGACCCCGCGAAGGAACTCGACTTCCAGGGCGTGTACCGGCTCAACGCGAAAGGCGAAGTCACTCTTCTGACGAAGGAGATGAGTCGACCTAATGGCATCGCGCTGTCGCCCGACGAGAAGACGCTCTACGTCGCGAACTCCGACCCGGACAAGGCCATCTGGATGGCGTTCCCGATCAACGCGGAAGGCACGCTTGGCAAGGGCAAACTGATTCACGACGCGACCGCGGACGTGAAGGCGAGTCCCAACAAGGGGTTGCCGGACGGGCTGAAGGTGGACGCGAAGGGCAACATCTTTGCGACTGCGGTAAACGGCGTGTATGTGTTCTCCCCCGAAGGCACGCTGATCGGCCGCATCGTCACGAACGACAAGACCGCGAACTGCGGCTGGGGCGACGACGGCACCGTGCTGTACCTCACCACCAACGATAAGCTCACCCGCGTCAAGACGACGACGAAGGGCCTGGGCTGGTAGGGATTGGCTCTTGGCGAGCGGGGGGCGTAAGCCCCCTGCTGTGCCCAACAACTCAAACTCGCGTTGTGGTTTAACAGGGGCCATACGCCCTCGCTCGCCAAACACCAAACACCAAACTGCTATGCCCCTCACCCGTCGTGAGTTGTTCCGCACTGCTCCAATCGCCGCGGTCGCGGCTGGACTGCACTCACAACTCGCTTCACCGGCCCGCGCTGAACCGCTCATCGTGCGGATGCAGGAGCCACGGAATCTCGAAACGCCGCTCTCCGATCTGTTCAGCAAGGAGACGGACAAGTTCTTCGTTCGCAGTCACTTCGCGCTGCCGGAAGTCGATCCGAAGACGTTCAAGCTCACCGTCGAAGGGCACGTCGAGAACAAACTGGAACTCACGCTCGACGACCTGAAGAAGATGGAGGTCGTTTCGCGCGAGATAGTGCTGGAGTGCGCCGGGAACGGCCGTGTGTTCCTCGTGCCGCAAGCGCGCGGCTTACAGTGGGGGCACGGCGCGGTCGGTCAGGCAAAGTGGACCGGCGTAAACCTAGGCGCGATCCTCGAACGTGCGAAGGTGAAAGCCGGTGCCGGCGACGTGGTGCTGGTCGGCGCGGACAAAGGCGTGATCGCAGACCCCGCCACGCCGGGCGCGATCAACTTCGATCGCGGGATTCCGCTCGCAAAGGCTAAGAAGGACGAAACGCTCCTCGCGTGGAACATGAACGATGCCGTACTGACCGCGAGCCATGGTGCGCCCCTCCGCGCGATCGTCGGCGGCTGGTATGGCATGGCCTCGGTAAAATGGTTGTCGCGAATCGTGGTGCTGGACCGACCGCACGCGGGTTTCTGGCAGACGTTCGATTACTCCGTGTGGGAGCGGAAAGAGGGGCTACCGCAGTTGGTGCCGGTCGCCGCGATGCAGCCGAAGGCGGTCATCACCGGCCCGCAATCCGGCGTGGAGCGGTTGAAGAAAGGTGTTGCGGACATCGCCGGCTATGCCTGGTCGGGCGAGAACACCGTTGCGAAGGTGGAAGTGAGCATCGACGGCGGCAAGACGTGGACGGCCGCGAAACTGTGGGGCAAGTCCGAACCGTTCCAGGCGGTCGAGTGGCGCCTGCCATCGGTCGCGCTTCCGCCGGGTGTGTACAAACTCGTCGCCCGCTGCACCGACGACAAGGGGAACACCCAAGCCGCGACGCGCGACGGCGACCGCCGCAGTTACATGATTAACCACCTCATCCCGGTCGAAGTGGTTGTGAAATGAAGAAGTAGAACCCCTCCCCAACCCCTCCCCTAAGAAGGGAGGGGCTTCAGACTCTTGCCTCTCCCTTCTTAGGGGAGGGGTTGGGGAGGGGTTCTACTCTCACCCCACGACGATGCCGCTCGTCACCGTAGGGTCGAACACGAGCCGGCTGATCGCCTCAACGCGCGTGGCTACGTCGATCCCGATGAGGCCGCGCTCGCTGAAGGTATTGACACTCAACGTGCGGAACGGCGTGGGCAGCAGTGCGCCGTTTTGCACAACGCGGAGCGTGCCGCCCTTCTCGGCGACGAAGGTGCGCCCGTCCGGCGCGACGGTCATCGCGGTGGGTTACATCAATCCGGTCGCGAACACCGATTCGTTGAACCCCGCGACGACCGTGGGCGTTTCGCGGGCTTCGAGTTGCTCACAGCGCAGGCGCGTGAACCACCCGGAACGAATGCTCATGCACGAACCTCGGCGGGCGAGCGTGAAGCGCGGGGGATGAAGTGGCGACCCCGCAGCTATTCACATTCTACCGCGTACCCCAGCGCGGAAATGAACCCGCGGCTGATTCCGCGTGTGTGTGGAACTCACCCTTGCGCGTGGATCGTGCCCGCGAGGGCTTGCGCGTTGGCGAAGGTGGCGCATGGGTGTTGGGCACCGGTGTTGCGGTCTTCGAGTACGGTGCCAAGTGTGTTGTCGTAGTGGGGGCGCGCCGTGAACCGGCCGCCGACCGAGAAGGCGTACTCATGGGTGTAGAAGATCCATTCGAGCTTCGCGGGCTTGAACAGCGAGGGTGGCGGCGGGGAGTGTCCGGCGAGCGTCTGTCGCGCGGTGTTCTGGTCGAGCCACACCGCCATCCCAGCGTAAAACAGTGCCGTCGCGAGCAGTTCACCCGTCGGGGAGTAAATCTCGACCGCGCCCCACCCGCTCTCAAGCCCGTTGCCGATGACGATGAACAGCGTTCCGTCTTCCGGGAGTTGCTCGAACGCGTGCGACAACCCGTAGGTGTCGTCGGGCGGGTTGAACACGTCGAAGTAGAACTGGTACGCGGTGCGGGCCGGTGCGGGCAGCGATTCCGGCCCAATCTCCCGGCCACGGAGGTGGATGTTTCGGTCCGGCTCGTAAGCACGCGCGAATGCTTCGATCGTGGCGCGCGCGGAATTGAGTTGTTTGGTGTCGGTTGCCATCGAACCCCAGGTGAATGTGCAGGATCACACTCCAAGGACTGTATCGCTCGCGCTGCGCGGGCGCGAGGTCGGGTGCGAAACCTCTCACGCCTGCGGGCGCAACAGAGGGAACAGGATCACGTCGCGGATCGTTTGCGTGTTGGTGAGCAGCATCACGAGTCGGTCGATGCCAATCCCCAACCCGCCTGCCGGCGGCATCCCGTGGCGCAGCGCGCGGATGAAGTCGTGATCCATCTTCGCCATCGAATCTTCTTCCGACATGCCGGCCAACTGCTGCGAGAACGTTTGCTCCTGCGTGATCGGGTCGTTCAATTCGGTGTAGGCGTTCGCCAGTTCCATGCCGTGAACGTAAAGCTCAAATCGCTCCGCGATGTCCGGATTCTCGCGCTTGCGCTTCGTCAGTGGGCACAACGGTGCTGGGTAGTCGTGAACGAACACCGGCCCTACCAGCTTCTCTTCGACCAAGTCCTCGAAGAGTTCCTGGACGAGCACGACGTGCGCCTTCGCGACCATCGGTGCGCCCTTCGTTGGGGCCATTTCGAGTTCGATGTTCTCCGCTCGCGCCGCGGCCCGCACCGCGACCTCATCGGTCATGTCGCAGCCGACGTGTTCCTTGAACAGGTCGGCGTACTTCACGCGCTGGAACGGCGGCGCAAAGTTCACCGTCTTCTCGCCGAACGGAATCGACCGGCCCGCGCCCAGCACGTCCACGCACGCGACGATCAAGCCCTCAGTTAGATTCATCATCGTGCGGTAATCGCCGTAGGACTGGTACAGTTCGAGCATGGTGAATTCCGGGTTGTGCCGCGGGCTGATGCCCTCGTTGCGGAACACGCGCCCGAGTTCGTACACCTTTTCAAGACCGCCCACGAGTAGTCGCTTCAGCGGGAGTTCCAGCGCGATGCGCACGAACAAATCGATGTCCAGCGAATTGTGGTGCGTCTCGAACGGGCGCGCCGCGGCCCCGCCCGCGAGCGCGTGCAGCGTCGGCGTTTCCACCTCCATGTAGCCCAAGCCGTCGAGGTGATTGCGAATGGTGCGAATGATCCTCACTCGCTGGTGCGCGCGCCGGAGCGTGTCCGGCGTGTAGATCATGTCGAGATACCGGTGGCGCAACCGGTACTCGATGTCGCCCACGCCATACACATCCTTCGGGTGCGGTTCCAGGCTCTTCGTGAGGAACGTGAGTTGCGTCACCTGAATCGTTAGTTCGCCAGTCTTGGTCTTGCCGAACTCGCCGTCTACTCCGATCAGGTCGCCGAGGTCGAGCAACTGCGCGACGGCCCACTCCTGCGGTGTGATCTTGTTGACGCGAACCATCAATTGCACGCGTCCGGACTGGTCCCAGATTTCGAGGAACAACAACTTCCCGCCGGTGCGCTGGCGCACTACGCGGCCTGCGGCACGCACCTTCGGCCCCGGCTTGTCGTCGGTGAAGTTTTCCGCGGGGAGTTGGCGAATCTCACCGAGGGGTTGTGTGTCGTCGAACCGCTGGCCCCACGGGTCGATGCCGAGGGCTTCGATCTGGCGGAGTTTCTGGAGCCGGACTTCGGCGAGGTCGGGTGTTTCGTCGGCCACGGGAGTATTCCGTTCGTGTGAGAGTGCGGTATCAGGCGTTTTAGTTGCCGGTGCGACCAAGGACACCCGACGCGGCCACTGCGTTCGCCTCGGACGTAGCGTGGCGCCCGCGTAACAGGTATTGTAATCCACAACACCACACTCAATAGAGGTTGCGCGATGAACGACGAAGCGGCATTCGTTGCGGCGATCGCGGCGACACCGGATGACCAGCACCTGCCGCTGATCTTCGCGGACTGGCTCGACGACCATGGCGACCCGCGTGGCCAGTGGCTCCGCAACGATTACGTGCGTCGGTGGATGCCGCCGACCTATGAGAACCCGATTCCGAAACTGCTCGAATCGCTCCGTAAGAGCGTCCGCGTAACCGAGGTGCGCCGGGCTGCGACCGTTATCGGCGAACCCATCGTGCCGGGGCTGATCGAACTGCTCAAACACGAGAAGGAGCGGGTGCGGCAGCAGGCGTGCATGTGCCTGCGGAACATTGGCAAGCGCGCCAAATTCGCGGTGCCGGCGCTGCTCGAAATACTCGGCGATTCCGACAGTGACGTGCGTGAGCAGGCCGCGAAATCGCTAAAAGCCATCGGCACTGGCGACGTGACCGACACCGACCAACTCAAGGCCGCGCTCACCGATAAGAACGGGAGCGTGCGCCGCGTCGCGAGCGAGGTGCTCGGCTCCATGAAGGCGAAAGGCAGCGTCCTTCAGGAGTTGGTCGAGAAGTTCAACAGCCCGGACCTCACCGACAGGTTGGACGTGATCGAGGGCTTAACCGCACTTGGCACCTCGGAAGCGATCAGGGCACTCGACCGCGCACTCGACGACCCCGAACCCGGTGTGCGCGAAAAAGCCATCGAATCGCTCTGCCGATGGGGATCGGAGGCAAGACAATCGCTCTGCCGTGCCCTCAAGGATCCATTGACGTCCATTCGGGTTCGTGCCGCCAAAGGGATCCACCGATACAGCATGACCGCCCAAGCTGTTGACACGCTGACGGAATTACTGAATGACAACGTGCCTGCCATGCGTCGCGCCGCGGTCGATGCGCTATCACAGGTTCGCGAACATTTCGTGCCGCCGCTCGTGCCCCGCGTCGTCAAGTTATTGGGCGACCTCGACGAGGACGTGCAGCAAGGTGCGATTGTGGCGCTGGGGAACCTGGCGCACGGCAACCCGGTCGCGCTGGTGGCACTCATTGCGCAGCTCGGTGGCCCACGATTCGAACACCGCGTGGTCGCGGTTCGGGCCGTCAGCATCGTCGGACGCGACAACCCCGTGGCCCTTACGGCTCTCCTGTCCTCACTCGACGATCCGAGCGAACAGGTCGCGCAAGCCGCAACCAGCGCGATCAGTGAATGGCAGAAGCTCCCAGCGAGCGCTGCCGCCCCGCTGTTGGCTCGACTAAGGCACGCGCCCGGGGATGATCACTGGGGGGTCGCGATCTCGGCGGCACTCACGGGTCTCGGCCGGATCGAGCCGCTCACGACCGAAGTGCTCGACGCGCTTCGCGAATCCGTACGAAGCCCACAGCAAGACACCCAGATCGCGGCGATTCGGGCACTCGCCAAGTTGGGGCCGGCTGCGGCGCCCGCAGTCCCGGATATCGTCGCAGTGCTGTACGGCGACGCGTCCTACCAGGTGTACCAGGACGCGGCCGCCGCGCTTGCCCGCATCGGCGGTTCTGGGCACGACGAACTCGCATGGTTACTCGACTACGGAACGAGCTACGATCACATGCAGGTCATCCGCTCGCTGTCGGGCGTGAGCCGGAACGCACTTCCACTGTTGCCCGCGCTACTCAGGCTGTTTCAACGCACCGACGAAGACTGGCACAGCGACGATGTAGCGGACGCGATCCGAAGTTTTGGCACTGACGCGGTCGCGGTGCTGCCCGATTTGCTTGCGTTCCTCGAAGGCGACGCTTCGCCAATCGCCCGCATGGGCGCTCTTCGTATCCTCGCGGGGTTCGGCTCGGCCCTCGTCCCGCACCTCTCGCGGCTCGCCGAGTTGTCGGGCCGCCCGGAGTGCGCCGACTCGTGCGTGTGGTTTGCGGAACTCTTCTCGGCCCTGGCGCCCGGCGAACCACTCGCCCGCGAGCCGCTTCGCGCGTTGCTTCGAGACGCGCAAGTGCCCCCCGTCGACTGGAACCAGCATAACTACCGGCAACGCACGCGACTGATCTGCGCCGCGGCGCTGGTCCGGTACGGCGACGCGTTGCTAACGGACCTCGGGCCACTTGTAAACGACCCTGAACCGGTTGTTCGCGCCGAAGCTGTCTATCTGCTCGCGAGACTCGATGCTCCTGCAGTTCTGCCGTTCCTTCGTCTCGCGCTGGACGATCAGGACGAACCCGTCAGGATTCGGGCAATCGAAATGCTGATTCGCCGGAACGACACCGCTGACGAGACACTCGCGGCGCTGGTGCAGTGTGCCGAACACCGCACGCCGAAGGTGCGCCGCGCTGCGATCGACGCGCTGGGCAAGTTGAAAGTGGGCACGGACGCGGTGCTCGCGGCGCTAGCCGCCGCGACCGAAGATACCGACAAGAAGGTGGCCGAGCGCGCCGGGGTCGCGCTGCGAAAGTTGACCCCAAAAGAACCGAAGGCGAACCCCCCGAAGTCAAAGAAGTCGCCATCGCCGACGAAGGATAAGAAGTAGGTGGAGTGAAGTTCCGCGGCAGACGTGCCCATCGCCCCGCGCACGGGTAAAACGGTTCCCACCGCCACACCACGGAGGTTCACATGGCCGACGACTCGCCCGCACTGGCGAACCCGGACGAGAAGAAGCCCGAAGAGCCGAAGGGCTTTTTCGAGAAGGTCGGGGCCGCCCTGCCCATCGCGCTGACCGCGCTCGCGACTGTCTTCGCGTCCATGTCCAACGGCGCGCTACAGGAAGCGATGTACTGGAAGTCCCAAGCCGCGCAGGATCAGGCGAAGGTCACGAACCAGTGGACTCTTGCGGGATTCAAGCGGGACCGCGCTCTCATGATGCAGGCCGCTGCGGCACAACTCCGCGCGTTGTGCGGGTACGCCACGGCCACGTTCAGCGTGCCGGTGCCGCCGAAGAAGGAAGAAGAGGCGAAGAAGCACGCGGAAGTTCAGTCGCAGGCCCGCGTGTGGCTCACCGATCAGGCCAACCCACCACCGGTGAAACTGCCCGAATGCGACGACGAACTCAAGGCGCTCCGCAACGCGATCAAAACGCGCGAACCAGAGCGCGACATTCTGGAAAAGGCCGGGCGTACGGACGTTACCAAGATCAGCAAGGCGATCAACGACGCGGAGAAGGCCAACGAGCAGACGGACCAGGAATGGGATCCGATCGTGAAGGGCGCCGCGGCGCTCGTCCGCGCGCAAGCGAGTTCGCCGGTCGACGGGAAGGCCGCCACCGCCGCGCAAGCCGCGGGCTTTGATCTCGAAGAACGCCGCTACCGAGCTGAGTCGCGGGCGAACCAGGAAATTGGGTTTCTGTACGAGATCCGCACCAAAATCAGCGCCGCCGAAAGCGACAAGCACCGCAAGAAGAGCGACTTCCTTTCGTATGCGATGTTGGTGGCGCAAATCGGCGCGGTTGCGTCGTCTCTGGCGTTGGCTCGCAAGCAGAAGAGCGCGCTGTGGTTGTTCGCGGCGATGGTCGGGCTGGTCGCCATCGGCGTCGGCGGGTACGCTCTAATTCCCGCGACGATGCTCGCGTTCTGATTCTGCGACGGAAAGGATCCTCATGAACGGCACGGAGCGCCGCGTTTCGGAGCAATGCTTTCATGATCGACAGGCGGCCGAACGCGCGGACACGTTCCGCGCAGGCGCGGCCCTGCGGTTCGATACCGACACCTACCTCGATCACGAAACCTGGGTGCGGCCCGCGTTCATGGCACTCGGCGAGTTGCGCGGCAAGTGCGCACTCGATTTCGGCTGCGGGCACGGCATGGCCGCCGTTGCGATGGCCCGCGCCGGCGCGACTGTGAGCGCGTTCGACTTGTCCCCAGGTTACGTCAGCGAAGCCCGCGATCGCGCCATTGCGAATGGCGTGCATGTCGAGTGCGTGACTGCCGATGGCGAAGAACTGCCGTTCGCGACCGCAACCTTCGACGCGGTCTGGGGCAACGCGATCCTTCACCACCTCGATTTGGCGAAGGCCGGGCAAGAGTTGCGCCGTGTGCTGAAGCCCGGGGGCGTCGCGGTGTTCTGTGAGCCGTGGGGTGGGAATCCGCTGCTCAACTTTGCTCGCACGCGCCTGCCCTACCCAGGAAAGGATCGCACTAAGGACGAGCAGCCATTGTCGCGCCGCGACCTGCGCCCGCTGTGTGCGGTCTTCCCGTCGGTGGAGGTTCGCGGGTTCCAACTGCTCGGGATGGTGCGTCGGGTCTGGCGGAACCAGCGCGCGCTGAACTTTCTCGACACGGCTGACGCGCGGTTGCTCCGTGCGGTGCCGGCTCTGGGAAACTGGTGCCGGTATGTGGTGGTCGTACTGCGAGCAGAGTAAACTATCGGGGTTGTGCGGATTGTGCCGCCTGAGCCGCCCCGATGGAAACTGACCCCTCCCCAACCCCTCCCCTAAGAAGGGAGGGGCTGAAAACAGAAGAGACTCCGGCTCCCCCTCTCTTTTTAGGAGAGGGGGTTGGGGGGAGAGGTTCTTCGTCGCGCGGCGCGCAGGCGGCGCTGGGAGTGTTCCTTGCGGTGTTGCTCGGTTTGCTCGCGGTCCGCGGGTACGGCAACCGGCTCGGCGCGCGCCCGACGGAACCCGTCGCGGTCGATCTCACCGATCTCAATTCCGCTGACCAAGCGGAACTCGCGCAGGTGCCGGGCGTCGGGCCGAAGATGGCCGAGGCGATTGTCGTTCACCGCCAGGTGCATGGGCCGTTCAAGTCGGTCGAGGAGTTGAAGAACGTCCGCGGCGTCGGTCCGATCACCTTCGAGAAGGTTCGCCCGCACTTCCGCGCCGGCTCGCTTCCGGCCGCGCCCGCTGGAATCACTTCCACGTCGTTCTCGTCGCCCGGCTTCGACCCACCGACCGCGACGAAACCCGCGTCGGCCAGCGTGAAGAAGATTCAGCCGGGCGAACCGCCGATCAACGTGAACACCGCGACCCTCGAAGAGCTCCAGCGGTTGCCGAGCGTCGGCCCAGTGACCGCGCAAGCGATTGTCGCGTCGCGAGCGATCGCGCCGTTCCAAACGGTCAACGAGTTGGACAAGGTGAAGGGCATCGGCCCGAAGACGCTGGAGAAGTTGCGGCCGTTCGTTGTGGTGAAGTAAACGCAATCTGGGAAGCCTACTGCACCATGAGCGATTTCATTACCCTGGGCTGTCCGAGTTGCGGCGGGAATCTCGCCGTGACGAGCGACGCGGAGCGCTTCGCCTGCCCTTACTGCAAACGTGAACACCTCGTCAGGCGCAGTGGTGGCCACGTCAGCCTCGTACCGATCATCGAGAAACTGGAGCGGATTACAGAAGGGGTCGATCGGCACGCATCCGAGTTGGCGATCCAACGATTGCGGGAAGACCGGCGGATACTCAAGAAGCGGATCCACCAGCAGCAAGACCTGGCTGAGACTTGGAGGCGACGACAGTTACGAACTGAATCCGACTTGGCAGGGAAGCGGAGGTTGTCGGTCGTCGCGCTCGTGTTTGCGTGGTGCGCGGGCAGCCTCGCTGTGGGGTTTTTCATTGCCGGCAGCGGAGCGTCTGCTTGTCTGGGAGTGGTCTTGGGTGCGAGCAGCGTGGGCACAGGCCTGGTAGGTCTCATCGCGCGCGGAGAGCTGAAGCGGCGAACTGACCGGGTCGATGACGCGCAACAGCAACTACAGGCGTCTCGACGTTCCATGAACGAGTCGTATGCGGAACTAGAACGCGTCGAAACCGAACTGGAGCATCACTTGCAAGTCGTTCGCCGGGCCTGATTCAACTCGCGTTCGTCACCGCTTCGGTCAGCTTCTTCTTTCGCTCCGCGATCTCGTCGGCGAACAGTTCGCGCACCTTTTTCTTCGCGACCTTGTCAATGATCCACGGTGCGAACCGGTTCACCAACAACAACAGTTTGCCCTTGAAGGTCAGCGTCACGTCCAGAGTGCCGCGCTCGATGGCCCGTAGGGTCGCAATCGCGACCTCCTCGCTCGTCATCCCGCGCAGGTGGTCGAGCTGGATCTTCGCCTTCTGTTCCAGCATGTTCTTCGAGAAGTTCGTCTGCGTGAGGCCCGGCGACACGACGAGCACATCGATGCCGTCCTTCGCGAGTTCGGCCCGGATCGCCTCGCTGAACCCCATCACCGCGAACTTGCTCGCCGCGTACAGCGAGCGCCCCGGAATCGCCCGCTTGCCGAGCACCGACGAGATGTTCACGATCGCGGGTTTCACGCCCTGCTTCAGGAGCGGCAGGAACGCGCGTGTGGTTTCCGCTAGCCCGAAGAAGTTTGTCTCGAAAATTTGACGCAGCACGTCAGGCTCGGAGTCCATGAAGTGGCCGGTCGCGCCGATTCCCGCATTGTTGACGAGCACGTCCAAGCCGCTGAAGTGTTGCGTCGCGGCAGCCACCATCGCGGTGCGGTCTTCGGGCTTGGTCACGTCTGCGGCGACCGTTTTTACGGTACTACTGGTCTTCGTGGATTCGGCTGCGAGTTCGTCCAGCAAAGTCTGCGAGCGCGCCGCGGCCAGCACGCGGCACCCGCGCTTCGCTGCTTCCAGCACGAGTGCCCGGCCGATGCCCTGCGACGCTCCCGTGACCAGCATCCGCAACCCGTTCAGATTTCGACGCGCCATGATTCACCTGCCATAGTCGTAGGCACACCCCGTGTGCCGTAGCTACACCGCCCGTTGAGCGACGGCACACAGGTGTGCCTACTATGTGTTCTACAACTACTTCCGCGCCCGCGGGAAGGCCGCAGACTAACATGAGTTGGTAATCATGGGGGAATGAGATGGCTGTAACGGTTCTCGCGAACGCAACGCTAGTGCTCACGGACCGACTCGTGCCGAATGCGAGTGTGGCGTTTGAAGACGGGCGTCTTGTGGAAATCGGCGCGGCGCGGACCGGAGCGATTGACCTTCACGGAATGTACCTCGCGCCGGGATTCGTCGATCTCCACGTTCACGGTGGCGATGGCGCCGATTTCATGGACTCCACTGCCGACGCGTTCCGTACCGTGTGCCAGTGCCACGCGAAGCACGGCACGACCAGCCTCACGCCCACGAGTACCGTCGCGACCGGCCCGCAGTACGACCGGTTCCTCGCGCTGTGTGCGGAACTGTACGGCGACGTTCCCAATGGCGCGCGTATCATCGGGAGTCACTTCTACGGACCGTACTTTGCGCGCCCGGCGCGCGGGTGCCACCCGGACCAAGAGTTCCTCGTACCGAATGCGGAGAACGCAGAGCGATTCACTCAACTCGCCGGACAGATGCCGCTTGTGGTCACCGTTGCGCCCGAGATCGAGAACGCGGAATGGCTGGTGCGGACGTACGTCGGTCGCGGCGTGCGGTTCAACGCAGGGCACAGCCATGCGACGTTCGAGCAGGTGGAAGCCGCTGTGTCGTGGGGCGTTCGTCACGTCGATCACCTCTTTTGCGCGATGTCCGACCGCGCGCGCCTACGGCTGTCGCAAACGTACCCGATGCGCGGCGGCGTCCTCGAAGCGACGCTGTTCTTCGACGAACTCACGACGGAAGTGATCGCGGACGGAAAGCACCTCACGCCAGATTTGCTCCGACTGGCGTACAAGGTGAAGGGCCCGGACCGGCTCGCGCTCGTAACGGATTCCATGCGCGCGGTGGATCTGCCCGATGGCGAATACTGGTTCGGTGCGGACGGCAGCGGCGAGCGTGTGCTGAAGCAGGATGGCGTCGGTGTGACGCTCGACGGGACCGCGCTCGCGTCGTGCGTGATGGGGATGGATCACTGTCTGCGGACGATGCACTTCGCGGCCAGTGTTCCACTGCCGGAAGCGGTGCGGATGGCGACGCTCACGCCCGCCCACATCCTCGGCGTTGAGAAGGAACTCGGCAGTCTGGAAGTCGGGAAGCGCGCGGATTTGGTTGTGTTGGATCGCGAGTTGAGTGTGCGGCACGTGTATATCGGTGGTGAACGGATCGTATGAAACGACACGGCCCACGAGCGAAGCTCGTGGGCCGTGTCGTTTCACTTCGCTTCACTTTAGTCGGTGTTTAGTCGGTGATGTTAGCGAGGTAGTCTTCGTACTTCTTGCGGGCCTTGAACTCGGCCGCGGTTTCGGTCTTCTCCTTCGCGGTCAGCGCGTCGATTTCCTTCTCCTGTGCGCTGAGCTTCTTGAGGTAGGTCTCGTACACTTCCGCTTCCTTTGGGGTCTCGCGGAGGTTCTTGCGGATCCGGTCCTGATCGACGGTGAGCCGGCGCAATTCGGTCTGAACCTGGTTCAACTCGCGAAGCGAGATGTCCCAGTCGGCCTTGATCTTGAGCGCCTCCTGGAGCTTCTGCTTGAGCGCCGGGCTGGCCTCGCTCAGGCTGATGAAGTAGCGGATCTGGTTCTCGGCACCGTTGGTCAGGCTCACGGTCGCGGTGACGTCCTTCTCTTCCTTGACGGTGAAACTCTTGGTCTCGTTGGCCGGCACCTTGGTCTGGAACCGGAACAC
>CAMDQN010000077.1 GCA_945905925.1 Singulisphaera sp. GP187 | reverse complement strand
GCCAAACGGAGCAAGCCGTCGATGCCGTCAGCGGAGTCGTCCATGACTCAAACTCGGGAGAATGGGATGATGGTGGACCGCCATCATCACCGCTCTGGACAGGGGGCGAAAGGTCAACTCATGGGTAAAACTCCACACGCCGGACGCCTTACCCGCGGACGACTCGTCCGTTCTGGAATCGCACCTGTCATCGTGCACGGGGTGCGAGGACCGGTTGCGGAATGCGATCAAGAGCGACCCGCTGCTGCCGCTCGCGCAATCTGGGTCGGACACTTGGTCCGTGCCGGTGGCGCTGCGGAACCGACTCATTGGGCTGAACGCCGCGAACCAGGAAACCACCGGCACGATCGCCCAGAACACGATGGGCTGGCTTCAATGCCCGGCCGAACTCGCGACTCTGCTGCGCCCGCCGCAAGCCCCGGACGAAATCGGGCGGCTCCCTGGGTACCGCATCCTGAAGGTGCTCGGAAAGGGCGGCATGGGCATCGTGTGTCTGGCCGAAGACGAGCAATTACGTCGGCGGGTCGCGATCAAACTGATCCTGCCGGGTCTGGCCGCGGACCCGCGCGTCCTCGCGATGTTCCTCCGCGAAGCACGCTCGCTGGCCGCCACACCGCACGACCACGTTGTGACCGTGTTCCAGGTTGGTCAAGACGACAAGACCTTGTTCCTGGTGATGGAGTTCTTGGAGGGCGAAACCGTTGCGCACTGGATGATGGACAACCCGACACGCTCGCTCGGCGAGGTGTTGCGGATCGCACGCGAAGCGATCGCAGGGCTGGCCTCCATTCACGCGCGTGGCATCGTTCACCGCGACTTCAAGCCCGCGAACACGTGGCGTACCGCCGGGTCCGGGCGCGTGAAATTGCTCGACTTCGGCCTTGCCAGGCAGTACGAGAACGACGGCCTGACCGCCCCCGGTCAGGTGCTCGGCACCGCGACGTACATGGCCCCGGAACAGGCCATGGGTGCCCAGGTGGATGCTCGCGCCGACCTGTTCAGCTTCGGGGTCTCGCTGTACGAGTTGTGTTCGGGCCGGTCCCCGTTTGCCCGCCACAGCCAACTCAACTCGCTCGTGGCCGTGACCGATCACCACCCGGAACCGCTCAGTCGCATCCACCCGTGGCTGCCCGCGGAACTCGTGGCCCTCACGTCGGACCTGTTGGCGAAAGACCCGACCACGCGGGTGCAAACGGCGAGTGAAGTGCTCGCCCGGCTCCAGCGTATCGAAGCGGACGCGGCGGGGATGCAGGGCGCGCTGGTCGGTACGCCGCCGCGCGTGGTCGAGGTGGTACCGCTGGCCGAACCGGTGGACACCGCGAACGCCATGGATTTCGCTGCATCGACCGAGGTCTCGCCCAAGCGCGCTGCCGCCGTCGGGGTGCGCGGCCCGGGCCGGTGGGTGTGGGTCGGCCTCGCGGCCGGCGTCCTGGCGCTCGCCGGCATCGGCTTCGCGCTGATGAACGGCGGTCAGAAAAAGGACCCGCCGACAAACGTGGTTCCGCCGACAGACGCGAAGGGTCCTAACGGCAAGCCGTATCCACCACTCATAACTGACCCCAAAGCCCCACCGCCGCCCCAGGCGGGCAATCCGCCAGGCGGTCGCATCGCTGAGGTGGTGACTGGCGGTGCCGGGCTCGTGCTGTGCCACGTTCACCCGGACGCCCCGGACGTGCAACTGAAGCCCGGCGACCCGATGAGCTTCCTTTCGCTCACGAGGAAGCCAACGATCTATCCAGGCATCCTGAGTTGGACGCTGGAAACCGTGCGACAACGCAAACCGGTAACCACCTTCGCGTTCCAGCCGGGCGGAAGCCTGTTCGCGGCCGGTAGCGCCGACGGAACGATCCGCATCTACGACACCAAGACCTGGCAACTCGTCAAGGCGATCGTCACACCGACTTATCTGGGCAATTTCACTTGGACCCGCGACGGCAAGCAGTTGATCGTACAGTCCACGAACGACCAACACGGAAAACTTCTGGCCTGGGAGTTGGAAACCGGCAAGATCCTCCGCGAGTTCTCCGGAGTCGGCAAGTTGGACAGTTTGACCGTTTCTCCAGACGGCAAATTCCTCGCAGGGACAACCGGGCATACGGTTTGGGTCAGCAGCTTGTCGCCGGGGGTGCACCCCGTGAAATTGGAACTTCCTAACACCGCTGCGACGAGTGTCAGTTGGCACCCCGAGTCGAAACTGCTGATGGTCGGATACAACATCGGCGAGATCCGAATTTGGGATGTCGCCGAAAAGAAAGTTGTGAGAAACATCAAATCCGGCTTCGACTCGTTGCACCGCGTCGAGTGGTCTCCGGACGGGAAGAAATGGGCGGCGACCCGCATAAACGCTACAGAGGTCGCAGTTTGGTTTGGAGAGAAGCGAATCGAACTCGGTCAATGCGAGAGTTTCACCTGGTCACCAACAGGTGACGACCTGATGACCGGGAGTAGAAGCTGGATGCGAGTGTTCGATACCCGAAACGAGAATGGCAAGTTTAAGGAATTCAAAGATATCCGCGCCGGACAGTTGGGGGTGTCTTCAGACGAGAAGCTCATCGCCCTCACCAACTTCGGAGAAAAAACGGGCCAGATCGTCGATCGCGCAGGCAAGACGGTCCACAACCTCACGGAAGACGCATCCGCGTTCAGCGCCGATGAGGGCTTCTTCCGCGAGCCGAAAGACGGGAAACCCGCGTTCGTGTTCGTGATCCAGACGCACAAGGGCCAAGAGACGCTCACGCCCGCAGAGTTCGCCAAGCGGACCGGATGGAAGAACCAGCCGGAGAAGGTGTTCTCCCCTTGAAGCGGTTGTGTCACGCCTGAGTAAACCACGCGGCGGCCGGGAATCATTCCCGGTCGTCTTCGCGTTTGCGGCCCGGTTCCGATTGTAGCGGTGCGGACCGGGCAACTTTCCCACCGGCACGGACCCTCTTGCTTGCCCAGACGGTAAGATAGCCCCAGTCACCCCAACCTGAACGACCTCCGCCGAGGTATCTCATGCGCACCCGCCTGCTGCTGGGCGCCGGCCTTGTCGCCGCGCTCGCGATCCTTTCGTCACACGCTGCGCCCGTCGGCGCGAAGCAACCGACGCCACCACCGAAGACCGTGCCGAAGGCCGGTGACCTCAAGAAGTACGACGACGTCATCACCAAGGACTTCACCACGACGGCCGGCGTGTTCGCGGTCCACCGGCACGACGACAAACTGTACTTCGAGGTGCCGCAAGACAAGCAGGGCCGGTTGTTCCTCTGGCAAGCCGAAGTTGCGAAGGGACCGGGCGGCGGCATGTCTGGCAGTTGGGGCGGGTCCGCGCTCGGCTCCGCGGTGCTGAAGTTCGAGCGCCGCGGGAACAAACTCTACCTGTGGAAGGTTGGGTTCTCAAAGCGCTCCGATGGCAAAGCGGTGCAGGCGTCCATCGACGCCAGCGCCACCGATTCCATCATCGCTGTGTTCAATGTGGAGTGCGAGGGCAAGGACCGGTCCGCGGTCATCAACGTGTCGGACACGTTCATCTTCGGCTTGACGGACCTGCCCATCACCCGCGCCGCGGGCGTCACCGGGGCGAGCGTGGACTCGTCACGGTCGTACCTCTCCGAGGTGAAAACGTTCCCAGGCAACATCGAAGTGCGGGCGCTGCTCACGTTCCGCGCCAGCGGCGGCGGTTCGCCGTTCGGCCCTTCGGGCGGCGGCGCGAAGAGCGTGACGGCACTGGTTCACCACAGCCTCGCGATTCTTCCCGAGGTGCCAATGCAGGGCAGGCTCGCGGACCCGCGTGTCGGCTACTTCACCGAAGAGTTCGTGGACTACTCGCACGCGAAGCAGTGGGCTGTGCCGCGCGAGTTCATCACGCGGTTCCGCCTGGAGAAGAAGACTCCGGGCGACGCGGCGAGCGAAGTCGTCAAGCCAATCACGTTCTATCTGTCGAAGGAGATTCCGGAGAAGTGGCGGTCGTACATGAAGCAGGGCGTTGAGGACTGGGCACCCGCGTTCGAGAAAGCCGGATTCAAGAACGCGATCGTGTGCAAGGAGGTGCCGACCCGCGCCGAAGACCCGAACTTCGACCCGGAAGACTCGCGATACTCCGTCATCCGATGGGTCGCGGAACCGGTGCAGAACGCGATGGGACCGCACGTTCACGACCCGCGGTCCGGCGAAGTGATTTCCGCGCACATCATCTTCTGGCACGACATCGTGAAGACGTCGCAGCAGTGGTATTTCGTGCAGTGTTCAGCGGTCGATCCGAAGGCGCGGAAGTTCCCGCTCCCGGACGAGATCACCGGCGCGATGATGCGGTACATCTGCGCGCACGAGGTCGGTCACACGCTCGGACTGCGCCACAACCACCGGGCGAGCCAGGCGTTCTCCGTAAGCCAACTCCGCGACCCGAAGTTCTGCGCCGAGTACGGCAGCGTTGCGTCGATCATGTCCTACGGCCGGTGCAACTACGTCGCGCAGCCCGAAGACAAGGTCGATCCGAAGCACCTGCTGCCGAAGATCGCGCCCTATGACAACTTCGCCATCGAGTGGGGCTACAAGGCGATTCCGACCGCGAAGACGCCGGACGAGGAACGCAAGACGCTCGACGAGTGGGCCGCGAAGCAACTGACGAACCCGTTCCTGCGGTTCGGCGGTGAAGACGGCCCGTCGATAGTGGACCCGACCGTGCTCACCGAGAACATCGGCAGTGACCCGCTCGCGGTGACGACGTGTGGCCTGAAGAACCTCGACCGCGTCGTCGAGCATCTGCTCGCGGCCACCACCGAGAAGGGCGAGGACTTTGCACTCCTCGAAGAGGTGTACGGAGAATTGCTCTCCGCACGCCTGAACTGGTTCATGGCAGTGACGAAGCAGGTGGGCGGGGTGGTCGAGAACCGCACGCTCGGCGGTCGCGGTGGCGAGACGTTCGTGCGCGTTCCCAAAGACAAGCAGAAGGAAGCGGTGAAGTTCCTGTTGGAGAACGCGTTCACCACGCCGACGAAGTTGCTCAACCCGGGCCTCGTGAATCAGTTCAAGTTCACGGGCGCGTCGGCCGAACTCGCGGGCCAGCAGCGCCTGATCCTCCGCAGCCTGTTGAGCGCGGCCCGGCTGTCGCGGTTGGCCGACGCCGAGTTGCTCAGCCCCGACAAGGCGTACACCGCGGTGGAACTGGTGGGTGACATTCAGGCTGGGCTGTTCGCGGAATTGAACGCGGACGCGCCGAAGATCGACCCGCTGCGCCGGCAGCTTCAGCGGGCTTACATCGACGTGCTGAAGGCGGAGTTCCAACCGGCCCCGGCCCCGGCTAGCCCGCAGTTTGGTGGCGCGGCCGGTCCGCGACCGGCAAGCGAGCTTCGCGCCGTCGGTCGGCAAGCACTCGGCACACTGGCCACCCAACTCGAAGCCGCGAAGAAAAAGTCGAAGGATCCGCTGACGGTCGCGCACATCGACGACCTGCACAGCGAGATCGCATCGACTCTCGCAACGGATAAGAAGAAGTGATTTGAGTTGGTTTCGTGATCGTAGTCCTCACGCCCCACGTGGGGACTACGATCACGAAACCGGCCCAGGCCAAGGATTTCGACACAACAATCACCCCTTGCGCCACGTCAGTTCGGCCTTGTCGCCGTGCTTCGCGTGCTTGGGGTCGAGCGCACGCACTTCGAGCTTCACGCCATTTTCGGTGAACGCCGCGTCCACCCACCCGCTCACCTCGGCCTTCGCGAACGGATAGCCGATCGCGGGCAGGTTGATGAGGTGAATGTCGTCTTTCTTCGCGAGACGCCACGTGTGCGTGTGCCCGAACACGAACGCCTTCACCTGCGCGCGGTCCTTCAGCACCGGCCACAGATCAACACTGTCCGCGATGCCGCTCGACTTCGCACCCTTCGGGATGTCGAACTGCAAGGGGTGATGCACGAACACCACGGCCGGCTTCGTCTTGCGGTCGTCGAGCGCCTTCGCGAGCCACTTCAGTTGCGCCTCGCCGAGCATCCCGCCCCCGGTGTTCTTCGGGTCGAACGAGTCCAGCACGAACAGGTTCACACGCTCCAGTTCCACTACGGTCACCTGCTTGCCGTCCACCGGCTTGTCCTTCGGCCGGAGTTTGCCCAGCGCGTCCGCGAAACGCGTGAAGTTGTCGTGGTTGCCCAGACCCAGGTGAAGCGGCACACCGGCTTCGCGAACCGGCTCAACGAGTTTGGCGAACAGTTCGTACTCGGCCGCAGTGCCGGTCTTGTACGCGAGGTCGCCGTCGATCACCGCGCACACCGCTTTGGGGGTTAGTTTCGCGACTTCGGCCGCGACCTGTTTCAGGCGATCACTCATGTTGCAGTCGCGCGACACCTCTTCGGCCTTCTCGCCGATGTGCGAGTCCGAGAGTAGCGCGACGCGGTGCGGGTCCACGTCCGCGGCGTGGGCGAACGAGGGCCTAAATACGACCACGCCCGTGGCCGTCGCGACCGACGTGAGGAACCGGCGTCTGGTCAGGGGCAGGAGCGAGACGGGCATGGAAGAGCCTCAATTGTGGTGGCACGAAATCGGAACCGAGCGGTTCTCGCGGCGAAGACACATCGCGTATCTCCCGCGTGCGCAGTTGTCCCAAATCTTTTTTCTTCATCCTACAAACTCGCATTCGGTCCACGCTCAATCACGGAACCGTCACGCGATGTCGATCCTTCTGGTCCGAGGGTCCATCCCACGCGACGTTCAGCAAGGTCGTCGTCACCGACCTCGACCGCACCGACACGTAACGGTGTCAAGTCATCAAGTCTCAAGTCCCAAGTCGAAGACCTTCACCGTGGAGGTTTTCGACTTGGGACTTGAGACTTGACACCGCTAGATGATCTGCTTGATCGGCTCCGCGCCTTCGACGCCGACAAGCTTCTGATCCAGCCCACCGTAGAAGTACGTGAGCTTGTTCGGGTCGAGGCCCATCTGTTGAAGCACGGTCGCGTGCAGGTTCTTTACGTGGAACCGGTCGTCCACCGCGAAGTTCCCCAACTCGTCCGTTGTGCCGACGCTCACGCCGCCCCTGATCCCGCCGCCGGCCATCCACGAGGTGAAGCCGTAAGCGTTGTGGTCGCGGCCGGTGCCCTGCGCGTACTCCGCCGTCGGTTGGCGCCCGAACTCGCCGCTCCAGATGATGATGGTGCTGTCGAGCAGCCCCTTGCGCTTCAGGTCTTTGATCAGCCCCGCGATCGGCTTGTCCGTGTTGCCCGCGTGCAGGTTGTGGTTCTTCACGAGGTCGCCGTGTGCGTCCCAGTTGTGGTCGTTGTGGTTGCCACCGCTGTAAATCTGGATGAACCGCACACCGCGTTCAACGAGTCGGCGAGCGAGTAAGCACTTCCGGCCGAAGTCCTCAGTGCGCTTCTCGTCGATGCCGTAGAGTTTCTTCGTTTCCTCGTCTTCCTTCGAGAAGTCCACGGCTTCGGGCGCGTGTTCCTGCATCTTGAACGCGAGTTCATAGCTCGCGATGCGGGCGACAAGCTCGCTGTTGTCGGCGCGCGTCGCGAGGTGCTGCTGGTTCTTCTCCTTCAAGCGGTCGAGTAAGTCGCGTTGCTGTTCGCGTGTGGTGCCTTCGGGCATCGCGAGGTCGTGAATCGGGGTCTTGTCGGCGCGAATCTGCACGCCCTGGTACGCGGCCGGCATGTAACCGCTCGACCAGTTCTTCGGGCCGCTAATCGGCCCGCCCGAGTTGTCGAGCATCACCACGAAGCCCGGCAGGTTCTCGTTCACGCTGCCCAGGCCGTATGTAACCCACGAACCGAGACACGGGCTACCGCTCAGCAATCGCCCGCTGTTCATCATGAGCAGACCGGAGCCGTGAATCGGCGACTCGGCGTACATCGAGTGCAGGAACGCGATGTCGTCCACGCACGAGCCAACGTGCGGGAACAGGTCGCTGACGCGCTTGCCGCACTTGCCGTAGTTCTTGAACGCGTACTTCGGCCCGACGACGCGGCCCTTGTTCTTGTGCCCGCCGCGACCGAACGTTTTCACGTCGATCGTCTTCCCGTCCAGCTCCTTGAGTTTGGGCTTCTCGTCGAAGGTATCGACCTGCGACGGCCCGCCGTACATGAACAAGAAGATGACGGCCTTCGCTTTGGCCGGGATCATCGGCTTCTTGGGCGCCATCGGGTTGATGAACTTCGTGATCCCTTTGGGTGGGTCGTTCGCGAGAAGCGGGTTGTTGTGCATCAACCCGGTGAGGCCGAGCGCGCCGAACCCGGCCCCGGCTTCCCAGAGGAACTCGCGCCGCGTGCGGCGGCAGAACTGGTTTGCGTCATTATCGTGCATGCTAAAGGTCTCAGTTAGCGGTGTGGTCGGTATGTTACTTCGCGATCGGGGTCTTCTGCGGGAGGTAGGTGCAGTTCTGCAGCGTGTTCGCTCTCGTCGCGGTTCCTTCGTTGAGGAAGATCACGTTTTTCGCGCCGTTGGTGCGGATCGGCGGATACACCATGATATCGTCCAGCTTTTCGTCGGGTGCCGGCAACCCGCCCGGTCGCACGACATGGCAGATGGTGCCGTCCATCCGCGCCGTGCGGATCCACTGACCGGCGATCAGCACGGACCCGTCTTCACCGTCCTGTCGCCGAGCTTGCGTCAGCCGGACGTAATCACCCGCGATGATCACGCAGTTATCCACAACGTCGCAGCGAACGTTCTGCCCGATGATGACGCAGTTCCTCGCGTTGGTGACTTGTACCTTGCCGCTGGCGAAGATGACCGAGTCCCGAATCTTCGGAACCCGCACGTCACCGGCGATCACGAAGCCACCATCGAGGCTCTTGTCCTTGATCTCTTTGGCGACGGTCGCCTTTGTCAGCGTGCCGAAATCGACCGGGAGCTTGCGTCCCTTCTGGTCGGCCGCTTTGAGCGCCCGCTCGAACACCTGCTGCACGGTCCCGCGAAGGATTTTTTCGTCGGCTTCCGCGGGCCACTTCTCGTCCTTCACGGTTTTACTCACGGTGTCGAAGACCGCTTTCAGGTCGGGCGTGGGGTCGTTCTTGCCCGCGTCTTTTGGCACCGGTGCGGCCGAACTCGCGCCGCCCGCGAGCGCCAGAATCGCCGCTCCGCACACCGTCGCGAACGCGGGGATTACAAACCGGTTCATGCGTCGATCCTCGCGGGTTAGCGGTCAATCCAGATACACGAACTCGTTGGCGTTGAGGCACAGCAAGCAGTATTGCGTGAGTGCCTTCAGGTCGTCGAGTTTGTGCTTGTCCTTCAGGCGCTCGATAAACGCGACATCTTGTTTCACTTCATCGGCGGTCGGCACGCGCCCGGTTGTGAGCCTAATCGCGCGTGTCACTTGTGCGCTCACGTCGGTCGGCAGCTCTTTCTGGAGGCGCTTCGCGAACGCTTCCGCTTGCTCGTTCGCGAACTCGCCGTTTAACAGGCCGAGTGATTGCGTCGGCACGGTGGTGATGTACCGCACCGGGCAGCTCGAATCCGGATCCGGTTGATCGAAACCGACCAGGATCGGCACGCGAAGCGACCGCTTGATGTGCGCGTACACGCTCCGCCGGTTCGCTTCTTCCGGCAGCGAAGTCGGCCAGCCCTGCCCCGGCACCGACTGACCCGCGAGCACTTCCTTCGGGATCTTCGGGAACGTGCTCGGGCCGAACTGCTTCAGGTTCAGCGAACCGCTCGCGAGCAGGATCGAGTCGCGGACTTCTTCGCCGGAGAGCCGCCGCATGTTGAACCGCCACAACAACGCGTTGGAGGGGTCACCCTTCAAGTTGTCCGCGTCCGCGTTCGCGGAGAGCCGGTAAGTGTTCGACAGCATGATGAGCTTGTGAAGGCGTTTCAATTTCCAGTCACCGGCCATGAACTCGGCCGACAGCCAGTCGAGCAGTTCGGGGTGCGTGGGCTGTTCGCCGAGTTTGCCGAAGTCGTTCGCGGTGGGCACAATCCCGCGACCGAAGTGGTACTGCCACACGCGATTCACGAACACACGCGCCGTGAACGGGTTGTCCTTCGAGCTGATCCAGTTCGCCAGAACCGTGCGGCGCCCGCTCGATTTCACGCCAGCGGTGATGACCGGTTCCGGCAGTCCGAGCACTTCGGGGAAACCGGGCTTCACCTCTTTGCCCTTCGCGTGCGGACTTCCGCGAACGAGCAGGTGCGTGGTCGGCGGGTTCTTGTCGCAGTTGTTCACCGAGAGCGCGAGTTGCTGACCCGGCGGGGCCGGCTTCTTCTCCAACGTGGTGCGTTCCGTCTTGAGCGCAGTGTAATTGTCGCTCACTTTGCCTTTGAGCAGTGGCACCACTTTCTTCGACACTACTTGGGGTCGGTCGATGCCCTCCGCGGCGCGCTGATCTTCCGCCGGGAGCGTCTTGATGACCTCATCTTCGATCGCTTCCATCAGTTTCTTGATCTCCGCGACGCGGGCCTCGCGCTTCTTCAGTTCCTCCTCGTAGAGCTGGCGCTGGTTCGGTGGCGTGATGTCCGAGAGGCTGTTCGCGGAGCGAACGTCGCGGTTCTCCGAGTACGGGCGGATGTCACGGAAGAACGCGACCAACTTGTAGTAGTCCGTCTGCGGGATTGGGTCGGCCTTGTGGTTGTGGCAGCGGGCGCAGTTGAACGTCGTTCCCAAGAACGCCTGCCCCGCGGTCGCGACGATGTCGTCGTAGCCGTCGAAGAGCGCCTGCTCGCGGTCGGCGGGTTCGTCGTCCCAGATGCCCAAGCGGTAGAAGCCCGTTGCGATGACCGCGTCCGGGTTGTAGCCCGGCATCTCGTCGCCCGCGAGCTGTTCCTTGATGAACTGCGTGTACGGCTTGTCTTCGTTGAACGACTTGATGATGTAATCGCGGTAGCGCCACGCGAACGGCTTGGGACCGTCGCGCTCGTAGCCGTTGGTTTCCGCGAAACGCACCACATCGAGCCAGTGCCGGCCCCATTTCTCGCCGTACTGCGGCGACGCGAGCAGTTTATCGAGCAGCTTTTCGTAGGCGTCGGCGTCCTTACTCGCGACGAACGCGTCCACTTCTTCCGGCGTCGGTGGAAGGCCGGTGAGGTCGTAGTACGCACGCCGAATGAGTGCGGCTTTCGTCGCTGGCGCGACCGGCTTCAACCCCTTCGCTTCGAGCTTCGTCAGGACGAAGGCGTCAATGGGATTCTTGATCCACTCGCTCCCCTTTGGGTCGCGGCGAACCGGCACTGTGGGGCGATTGACGGGCTGATAGGCCCAATACTTCTTCTTGGCGATGTCGGTGCCGACGCGATCCGCGGAAACCGGTAGCCCGTCCTTCACCCACTTTTCGAGCGTGGCGATGTCCTTGTCCGCGAGTTTGCCTTTCGGCGGCATCCGCTGCTTCTCCTCCTTGGAGTGAATCAACTGAAGGAGAAGGCTGTCGGCCGGCTTCGCGAGGTTCACGGCCGGGCCGCTGTCGCCGCCGGCGAGTACGCCCTTTCGCGTGGTGAGATTCAGTTCGCCCTTGAGTTTGTCCGGGTCGGCCCCGTGGCACTTGAAGCAGTTCTCCTGAAGCACCGGCAGCACCTCCTTCTCGTAGAAGGAGACTTGCGCCGTGGTGAACTTTGGCGTGTCGTCTTTCTTGTCCTGTGCGCGCGAGCGGAAGCCCGGCGCGAGCGCGAAGAAGCCCGCGACGAGGCCAACGAGTGCGAAGGAGCGAGCGAGGCGTGAGGTCATGGCGTGGGTCCACGAATGTCTTTGGCGAGCGGGGGCTTACGCGCCCTGTTAAACGTTTGCGTGGCAGGGAAGGATTAACAGGGGGCTTACGCCCCCCGCTCGCCTTCAATTGAGTCTCACGGTGATTCTACCGTGATCGCCATCACGATCGGCGCGGTGCGGTCCGGTCCTTTCACCAACTCGATGGTCTTCAACATCGCGTCCGGGCGTTTCGGTGTCACACTCAGGTAGCGGATCTGCTGCTGACGCAGCGCGAACGCGAACTTCGATCCCGGCACGTCCACGCGGCGGATGTAGTCCGCGAAGTGGACGCCGTTCCGCAGTTCGTGGTCTTCGGTCTTGCCGTCCTCATATGTAAGGCGAACGATCATGCTCACGGTGCCGTTCGGGGTCGGTTGCTGCGCCGACCAACCGCCGACGCCACTCAGCATGTGAATCGTCTTCGCCTTGCCATTGAATGGCAGACTCACACTCTTGGGCATCTTCGGTGGCACGTTCCCCTGCGGGCCGTTCAGCATCACCGCGTTTTTCACGGTGTCCTTCTGCGGGTCCACCAGCACGAACGGCACGCCGTCGAACACCTTCGGTTTCCAGTCCGGGAAGATGAGCCGTTCGGCGGTGCCGCCGGCGTCAAAGAACATGTCCTTCGTGCTGACCACGGTAGCGACCTTGTTCAGTTCGAGCGGCACGTACTTGCCCTTCTGCCCGAGGAATTCCAGCAGGTCGGTCAGCTCCTCCGGCTTCATGATCTTCTCGAAGCCTTCGGGCATGAGCGACTTATCCGTCTCCTTGATGGTCACAATGTCGGTCTTCGCAAGCACGTGCTTCTTGGCCTCCGCGTCGATGATCTCGGTGGTGGTCGCCGTCTGCGCGCCGAGGATGCCGAGCAGCGTGCGGTCGTCGGTCGTCGTTACGCGATAGAGCTTGAAATTCCCCTCCACGCTGCGCGACGGATCGAGAATCGCGATGGTCAATTCTTCCTTCGGGTGAACGCCGAACCCGGTGAGGTCCGGGCCGATGGTAGTGCCTTCGGTGCCGTGCTTGTGGCACTTCGCGCAGTGCGCGACGAACATCTTCTTGCCGTTCTCGACGTTGCCGGTCTTCGCGAACGCGGACTTCAGTTCCTCGATCACTTTCTGTCGGTCGGGGCTGGGCAACCCGCCGCCGAGCGCGAGCATCTTCTTGGCGAGTTCGCTGATCTCCTTGTCCGGGTGCGACGCGAGCGCGGTCCGTTGATCGAGCGCGAGCATGTCGAAGCGGAGCGTGCCCTTCTCGACCGCGTCGAGGAACGCTTTCGCGGAATCGGTCTTCGCGAGTACCAACCGCAACGCAACGGGCCGCACAAGAGGCGGCAGGTCTTTCAGTTTCGCGACAACCGCGGCCCCGACGCCTTTCGACTTAGATTGCGAAAGTGCCTCGAAGATTCCGGCCGTGAGCGTGGCAGAAGCCTCCGGCGTGACGACCGCGAGCAGTTTCGTGGCCGCGTCGTCGCTATCCGGCTGGAACTCGACGATCTGTTGCGCCGCGGCAACGCGGTCCGCGTCCTTCGCCTTTGCGTCCGCGAGTGTAGCGAACGCGGTCTTGGTGATGGCCGCGAGTTGCTCGTCGATGCCCTTCACACCCCACGTCGAAGCGAGCTTGAGCAACCGACCACGTGACGCGGGAGGAAGTTTCGGCAGCAGCGCGAAGACGGCTTTCTCCGCCTCTGGTGTGAGCTTCGCGGTCTTGCCCGAAGGCCAACCAGCCGCGAGGCCGCTGAGAACGGCGGTCACGTTGTCTAAGTTTGCCTCTTTCCACGTTGTCGCATCCAGAATTCGTGACAACTGGTCGTCTCCGGCTGATGCTGCGTAATGGCGTGCGAGTTGTTCAATCAGTGCCAGACCGGATGCGGTCGATTCGATGCCTCCACCTCCGGCGAGGAGAACGAGAACTTCGCCCGCTCGCCCTGACGAAGCGGCCAAGAGAGCGACCTTCAAGTTCGGATCGCCCTTGTCCTCCTTCATCAGCACCGCGGGAAACACGCCGAGCAGCGAGTTCTTCTCCGTCGAGGGGAGGTCGGCAATCCGTTGCGCGAGCGCGCTGAGAACAGCGGGATTGGTTTCGTTGAACTTGGCCACGCTGTTAACAAATGCCAGGCTGATCGCCTCGTCCGGCGCCGGAAAGGTTAGTGCCGCCGCGCGTCGCACGGCAGCGGATTTGTGACCCAACGCTTTGAGGTGGTCAAACGGATTCAACTCCGCGGCCTGATCGACTGCGAAGAGGGTCCAGAACGCATGGATGGCGCCGACGTTCAGTCCGCATTCGTCAACCTCTTTGTCTGCGACCAACTTTCGGAGCGCCCCCGCGACATCCTCCTTCCCGCGTTCCACCAACAGCCGCTGTGCGTGCAGCCGCCACGTCATGTTCGGGTGCTTCAGCGTTTCGACCAGCTTTTCCGGCGTCGCGTCCTTCAGCGTGAACGGCTTCTCAGGTTTCGCCTTCGTGTAGACGACGCGGTAGATGCGGCCGTGCGTCTTGTCGCGCAGTTCGGTTTCGTAGGCGTTGCCCTTCCCGTTGCGGAAGCCCGCCGGGGTCGGGTTGTGCTGCACGATGAAGTTGTACCAGTCCATCACCCACATGTGCCCGTCCGGGCCAACTTGCGCATCAATCGGCGCGCACCATTCGTCGTCACTCGCGACCAAGTTCCAACCGTATTTGGCCTTGAAGCTTGTGCCCGATGGCTCGAACGTCATCGTCGCGGTGAGGTGTGCCGTCGGTTCCGAGATGAACGCGGTGCGGTTCCAGTATTCGCGCGGATATGTACGCGCCGTGTAGATCGATACATTCGCAGCGGCCGTGAACCCGCCGTGCCAGTCCACCTGCCGCACCTTGTCCGTGATCGGCTCGATATGATTATCCGCCGCGATATTCTGCAACACCGTGGGCGAAAGCCCCTTCACCTTCTCGTAGTAGCGGTTCGGGATCGGCATGTGAACGAGCGGGCAGCCGTTCGCGGTGCTGCCGAACAGCTCGCCGCTCTCGTCGAAGCACAAGCCCCACGTGTTGTTCGACGTGCTGCGGAGGAATTCGAGCTTCGTGACTTTGAGAGGCGAGCGGGGGGCGTCAGCCCCCTGTTCCTTCTCAACACGGAAGCGATAGAACCCCTGCTTGAAGCTGTGGCGCTCGCCGCCAACGGTGCCGTTGAAGCCCGCGTAACCGACCGCACCGTACACCCAGTTATCGAAACCGTAGTGCAGGTTGCTCGGCCCCGCGTGCGTGTCGCCGGTGCTCCACCCGCGGAACAACTCTTGCCGCACATCCGCCTTGCCGTCGCGGTTGGTGTCTTTGAGGAACAGCGTGACCGGCGCTTGATGTACAATCAACCCGCCTGCGTATGGAAGCAAACTCGTCGCGATGCTCAACTTATCCGCGAACACCGTGACTTTATCACATACGCCGTCGCCGTCGGTGTCCTCACACATCACGATCCGGTCGCGACCCTCGCCCGCGGGTTTCATCTCGTTAGGGTAGTCGAGTGTGATCGACACGAACAACCGACCCTGTTCGTCCCACGCCATCGCGAGCGGCTTCCCGCCTAATTCCTTCTCCGTCACGAATACCTTCAGTTGGAAATCAACCGGCGTGACGATGTGTTTCATGCTCTCCTCAACGGAGAGCGGCTTCTGCATCTTAGTGAGCGGTTCGCGGTTGCCGCCGCGGGCCGGGTAGAACGGCACCTTCGCGTCCGTGTACTCGAACGGCTTCACGTCCTTCGCGATCTTTGTCATCTCCGGCTTTTCGAGGTTCAGCGGCTCGCTATAAGTTCCCGCGAGCGCCGGGTCTTGCTTCACGGACCAGCGCAAGCCGCGCTCGAGCAAATTGTGGAAGCCGGGGTGACTCCAGGTGCGATGGTCGTGTCCCCACGCGGTGTAGAACACGCGGCCCTTGCCCTGCTCGCGAACCCACGTCCACGGTTCTTTCAACTCGCCCTCGGCGCGCACCTCAAGAACTGTGCGGCCCTTCTCGTTGTGCTTCGTGTGAACATAAGTTTCATCCCAACTTGAGAAGCTCTTGAAGCCTTTCGTGATCTCGTGATCGGACTTCACGACTTCGGTGCGGAACGTCCCGGTGCCGTGACTGCGGAACTGTGCCCCAACCATCTCGATATACTTCGGCGAATTGAGGAAACAGTAGCTCGCACAGTGGACCGGCACGAAGCCTTTTCCGCTCTCGATATATTCGAGAAGCGCCCGCTCTTGTTCCGGCGAGATCTTGGTGTGATTGGCGAAGATCATGAGCGCGTCGTAGGCGACGAGGTTCTTCGCGTTGAGGTCTTCGAGTTTATCGGTGTACGTCAACTCAATGCCGCGTTTCGCGAACACCGGCTGCAACTGCTTGAAGCGGTCAGCGGGCTTGTGCCCGGCGGTGTCGCCGAGGAACAGCACCTTGAGTTTCGGCGGTTCCGCGCCAAATACCGGAACCGCGAACGCGAACGCAATCAGGGAGAGTAAATATCGCACGATCGCTCCTGTGGTTCACAGGAAAAGAGAATTAACCACAGAGTCACAGAGAGCACCGAGAGAAGACAAAAGGCAGAGAGAAAGAGAAGAATTGAGTTCTGTCTTCTCGGTGTTTGTCTTCTCTCGGTGTTCTCGGTGACTCTGTGGTCAATTCCTCTTCTGTCTTCACGCAAATTCCGGGGCCACGGCGTCGGTCAAATGTTGAATGATACCCGCGACGGCACCTTGTCGCTTGCTGCCCTTCGCCCGCACGATGGTACACTCCGCGAACGACGGCGGCAGCGCCCGCTCGCGAGCTTTCGATACCACCAACTCGAACAGCGACTCGTCGATCTCGAACAGCGGCGTGTGGATGAACACGGTCGCTGGGTTGAACAGGTTGATCACGGCCGCGACGCCCACCGCGACGTAACCCGCCACCTCACGCAATTCCGTGCGAAGATCGACTAAGCCCGCCTTTGCGAGTTCGATGACCTCGTCCACGTTCACCGCGCGGCCGAGTTTCGCGCTCGCGTGCCACGCGAGCGCCGAATCGCTCGCGACCGTTTCGAGGCAGCCGAGGTTGCCGCAACCACACTCGCGCCCGCCTTCGGATACGGCCGTAAAGTGCCCGATTTCACCGGCCAACCCGGACCGGCCTTTTAGTAAACGCCCGCCGCTCATGATCCCCAATCCGACGCCCGCGCCCACGTCCAAAAGTGCGAAATCGTCTAATCCCTTCGCCAGCCCGTAATGCCGCTCCGCGAGGCAGAGTGCGTGCGACTCCTGAAGCAGCGAGCATTCGACGCCGAGCCGTTCCGCGAGGTCCGCGGCGGGGGCGTGGCCGTTCGTGCTGGGCACATTCGGCGACAGCACGCCGCGCCCTTTGCGATAATCTACCAAACCCGGCAGACTCACACCGAGGCCAAGCGTGGTGATGCCGGGCCGCGCCATCACCTTTTTCGCCGCGACATCGAGCGCGTGGAGGAGTTCCGGGTACGTCGCGGGCGTGGGAACGGTCAGCGGGTCATCGTGGAGCGAACCGTCGAGGCCCGCCGAGACGACCTCGCAGTGGCCCACGTCGATCGCGACGCCGATCACTTGCGCGAACGTGGTCGCGAGGCGCAGTTTGGGCGCCGGACGACCGCGCGCGAGTTCGGTCGCGTCGGCTTCTTCGAGCAGCCCCGCCTTCATTAAGGACGCGACCGCTTTCGAGACGGTCGGCGCGCTCAGACCGCTCTCTCTCGCGACTTCCGCGCGAGAAAGCGCGCCGGAGGCCTGAATCACGCGGAGTACCTGCCGCTCGTTCAGTTTCCCAACGAGCGCGGGCCGGATCGTGGTGATCGCCGACATCAATCGCGTCCTGTCTGTCATCGTGAAAGTCAGGGTAGACAAGCGCTCGCGGTTTGTAAATCAGTTTTAGTAAAGTTGATTTAGAAATTGCTTTTTTGGGACCGCGGACGTCCCGTCCGCTGCTCCGCGTCTCGGATTACCTTCCGGCTCCTCTCAAGACGACACGGCCTGCGAAGCAGCGGACGGGATGTCCGTGGTCCCAGGAAAATCAGGCGCCGCGTGGCAGTTCGATCACGAACATAGTGCGACCGTCTCTTCGCTCCCACGTGATGTGTCCGCCGTGCGCGTCGGCGGCTTGTTTCGCGACCGCGAGGCCTAGACCGATGCCCTGATCTTTGCCGGTCACGAACGGGTCGAACAGTTTCTCCGCGATCGCGCGCGGCGGTCCTGGCCCGGTGTCGCTCACTTCCACTAACGCTCCCCTTTGGGTTGCGGCTAACCAGATACGAACTTCGCCACCTGCGCCGGCGGCTTCGACAGCGTTGCCGAGCACGTTACCCAGGAGATGCGAAAGTTGCGTCGGGTCACCGACGATCACGACACGTTCGCTCGGGGCGGTCCAACTTACCGTTGTACCGGCGTGCTGGCACTGCGGTTTCAGCAGGCTCACAGAGTGGCTGATGAGTTCTGCCAGATCGCACGGTTTACGCTCACCGGTCGGCGGTTTGCCGAGCGCGAGGAACTGCCTCAGGTTGGCCTCGATGCGTGCCAGTTGCCGCAGCGCCACACGGAGTGGTTCGGGATCGGCCGACGGGTTCTCCGCGAGGAACAGTTCCACCGCGAGTTTCGCACCGGCCGCGGCGTTGCGAAGTTGATGCGCCAAGCCGCCGGAGAACTGGCCGAGAACCTGCAACCGCTCCGTGCGCTGAAACTCATCTTGGAACGCGGCGAGGCGGCGGGCCATCTCGTTGACGGCTTCACACAGGTCGCGCAGTTCGTCGTCGGTACCGGTCAAGGGCATGGGGCGGAAGTCGCCGGCCGCGATGAGGCGTGTGCGGGCATCGAGGTCGCGGACCCGGCGCACGAGGCGCGAACCGAACGCGAACGCGAGCACCACCGCGACGAACCCCGCGCCGCCGAGGATGAAGAGGGGGCGCACCGCGTCGGCCACGGCCGACTGCCGAAGCGATTCGGGGTAGAAGATATACAGGTCGCCGCGGCGGGGCGGAGACTGCTCTCGCAGCGCCACTCGCAAGCAGCGGTACTCGCGGCCCTCGACCGTGACCGACGGGCCGAGTTGAAGGTCCGCCGTCTTGATAGTGGGGATCGCGCGCGGCACGTCGGTCGGCGGCGGTTGCGGTTTGGGAAAAGTCGATACCGACTCGCGCGGCAGGTCGCCCGTGGGCACAAACATGAACTCGGCCCCGGAGAATCCCTTCATTTGCTCCAGAACCGGCTGTGTCAGCGGAAACGTGCTGCGAGGCTCGCCGAGCGTATCGACGATCGCCCACTGCTGCTCCGCGAGCCTGCTCTCGGCGTTGCGGGCCGCAGCGGACGCGGCCCACGCGGTCGCGGTCGCGTCGCCTACTAAGAGGAGCACGAGCGGAAGGAGCAACCGGTAGCGGAGCGACAGGCGCATAGGTTACTTGCTGGAAAGCGAGTGGAGGGCGTTAGCCCCGTGTTAAATCTCAACGCCGCAAGACCGCTCTCGAGTTTTTCAGGGGCTGACGCCCCGCTCGCCAAGAATCGCGCGCCACGCGTAGAATATCGCGTACTCTCCGCGAGCGAGCGCATTAACGTGCATCGGGGCTTTCTCGCCCGGTGGTGTTGTTTTATGCTGGAGTAGTGCCGGAATGGTTTCCGGGGCACCAACGAGTAAGGAACGGACGGCGGATGGACGGCATTTTTCACGAACTGTCCCGCAAGACCGACCCGGCCAAGTTGCTCGGCTACCTCAACTTCTCCGACGGGCGCCCAGACCCGCGGTTCCAGAAGGGGTTGGCCGATGCGGTTGCGTACCTGATCGACAGCAGCGACGCGGCCCCGTGGCTTACGCTCCCGCTCTGGCTCGACCACGAGCTGAACGGCCTCATCGCCGCCGGCGCGGCCGCGTTCCGCGACCCCACGCAAGTGCGCGCGGTGATCGACGCCGCACTCGTGCGGCTCCCTAAAACGTACCGCGCACACCACTCCGACCAACTCGCGCACCAACCGGACTCCGCGCTCTTCGGACCGTTCTTTCTGGCGCGTTGTTGCGAAGCCGTGTTGAAGCAGGGGCCACCGCTGGACGCGGACCGGCTCGTGGCTGGCGGGCTGAACCTTCTGAATGACTACGTCGGGTATCGCCCTATTGCGATATTGGAGACACGGCCGAACACGGAATACTACGCACACGAGAAAGTCCGCCCGGTGCCGCTCGCGCTCGCGAGCGCCGGTGTTTCGCCGAGCGTGTACGCGGACATCGTTCGCCCTGCGCTCAAGTTGCTCGAAGAGACCGAGCCGGCGCTCCTGGAAGAAGCCAGTTTCGAGCCTACGAAACTCGATGAGTTAGCATTCGACCCGCGAGCGCACGACCACTTCCACCCGGTGAACAAGCGGCCGAACGTGCTGTTCGGCGAATGGGATCCGCACACCATCGACAACTCGGGATTCTTCCGCCGGTTCGTGCTGCGGCAGATGACGCTCGACACGCTCCTCATGTGGGTAACTCCCGGCGAACCGCCCACGTCAGCGACCGGTGGCTCCGACAAGAGCGAGCGCCTGTTTGAAGCCGCGGCGGTACTCGCGGGAACCATTCTGATGGGAGCGGGTGTGAGCGGGTCCGGGCCGAACTTCCACGATTCCACCGTCACGCTCTCGAAACTCGTCCCGCGTATTGCGCGATATCGCGACGCGTTCTACCGACACTTGCTGAAAGCATTGCCCGGCGCGCACGGCGAGCGTCTCCGCGCCGAAGCCGAGAAGCGGAAGCAGCCGTTCGCGGGCGTGCGGCAGTTCTTGAACCAGGCGATCTCAACACAGCGAGCTTCGCACTTGCAGAACCGCCGGCTCGCGCAGTTCTACGCCGCGATGGGCTACCCAACTGCCGCGCGCGAGCAGGCCGCGAATATCGCCTCGCCCGCGGTGCGGTTTGGCACTGAAATCCGCATTCGGCAGACAGAAGCCGGCTTCGCGAGCAATCGTGCTCGCCCCCAAGAAGCGGCTCCATTACTCTCGGCAGTCGAAGACTTGTTGCGCCGCGGGATCGACTGCGGCGCGCTCGTCGACCCGTGGAACATTCTCGGTTACCAGGGCTTGTTCCCGATCTTCCCGGGGCGCGAAGACACCGTGCGCGACCCACGCGCCGAAGAACTCATTCACATCGCCGGGCGGCAACTCGACCTCTACGCGCGCACCAGCGCAGCCGCGGCAGTCGCAAGCGACGGCGCGACTCGTGAGCGACTCACCGCTCACATGCGTGACTTCGCCTCGTGGTGGGACCAATTCGCGACTTCGACCGTGACGGACATGCCGCGCATCGTCGGCCACGAGCGATCCGACGCGGCCGAACACGTCGCCGACGCGCTGAGCGAATGGGCCAAGCGGCAACCGAACTCGAACGACATCGCGTTCTGGCGGCAGCACCGCGACGGGTTCACCAGCCCGACCGCGTTCGCGCAGGTGATCGAACCACTCATCGAGCGCAAGGAGTGGCGGGCCGCGATGGGCCTCCTGATGACGTGGCTCGCGGAGAGCGACACGGTTCCGCTCGACGAACCCGGGGCGTCGTTCGATGCGCTCGCGGAACGCTGGTTGCGCGGCACGCTCGCGTCCGAACCGGTCGCGGAACGCGCGCCGCTACTGCGCCGGTTCTTCGAGATGCTCGAGGCGAACGCGAACGAGGACTGGCACACGCCGCACGAGTGGTTGACCGAGCCTCGCGAGCGCACCGAGAACGAAGAGGACGGCGAGTTCGCGTCGGCTTACGAGGACATGACGTACAAGGATTCGACCGACGACGGCGTGGAGGGTTCCGTGGCTGGCGACCCACCGGCGCCGGTCGGCGAATTCAGTTTGGAAGCTCAGGCCGACACCATCGAGAACAAGCTCGAATTCCTACACGCGACCGCGAAGTTGTGGCGGCTCGCGGCGCGCCCGGAGGTGTGGGCGCCGACCGATACTACACGCGACACGACGGTCGCCATGTGGCTAACCGCCGCGCGCCGCGCGAACGATTCGCTAGGGTTGTTCCTCGACCGCCTCACGGAAATCGCGGTGCCTAACCCGAGCGGCGGGCACGAGGGTATGATCGAGTTCGACCGCCGGCGCGCGATCAAGGGTCACTTGCTCGACCTCGGCGTAGCCACGTGCGTAGACGTTCGCCGGGCCGCGTTCGCGCTCGCCGCAGTGCGCTCGCCCGGTCCCGAACTGGCGAGCGGGGGGCGTCAGTCGCCCTCGGGTGAGTTGAACCTGCCGCCCCCGTGGGAAACGTTGCTGGTTCGCATCGAGCGCGCGATCGGTCGCAACGACGCCGCAGGCGTGCGTTCGTTCCTGCCGGGGTTCATCACGCACTTCCGGCGCGAACCGCTGCTGTACTGCCCGCCGTCGGACGGGGGCAAACCGCGCGAAGTGCTTCAAGCGCAGACCGTGCTTGGCGTACTCGAAGACCTCGTGACCCGACTCCCGCGACTCGGCCTCCTGCGCGAAACGTTCCAGCTCACGAAACTGGCGCGGCAGATGGAGTGGAACAACCCGCCCGAAGGTCGGCGCGTGAGTAGTTTCGACCAGTTGTTCCGCACGGCGCTTTCGGGTGTGGTGGAAACGCTGCTCGCGGCGGCTTCGACGTGGGGCGACGACGCGACCGGCGAAGTGGGACCGCTCGCGGACGCGCTGTTCAAGATCGCGACCGAGTTCCAGAACCTGTGGCACCAGCACAGCCAATCGTTGCGGTTGTCGGTGCTGGAAACCGTGAGCGAGGACGACGACTGGGAACCGATCAAAGGGTTCGTGACGAAGTACGGCAGCGACCTGTTCACGGTGCCGTTCCTGGGTCTCTCGAACATGCGCGGTATTCTCGCGCGCGGCGTATCGGCGTGGCTCGATCACGAGATCGAAACCAGCGACGGCCACACAAAGCGCCCCAAACTCGTAACCGACTGGGACGCGGGGACGCTCGACAAAACGCGCACGGCGCGGAGTGCGGAAGTGGTGCTTCAAGCCTTGATCGAGCACTACGACGAGTACCGCGACTACAACACGACGACGACGCAATCCGACTACGGCGAGAACATCCACATCTTGCTGGACATGCTGCGGTTGAAGGTGCGTTACGACCGGTTCGCGTGGCGGATGCGTCCTCTTGCTCTCGCTCACGAAGCACTCTGCCAGCGCGGTTACGAGGCGCTCGCGGGGCGCTGGCGCACGTTCATTGCGGAAAAAACGGTGGAGCTATCCGACGAACTCCTGACGGAGTTAACGGAGCGTGAAACGCGTTATGGCGTGAAACTCCGCACGGTGCGCGACCGTCTGGAAGAGCGTTTCACGCGTCCGTTGGAGATCGACCGTGCCGCGGCGCAAGTGGCGGCTGCGGCCGAATCCGCGCGCGGCGGTTTCACGGAAGACAACCCCGCGTTCGTGCGGTTGCGTATCGCGATCGAACCGTTGGAAGCGATCGTGAGCGGCGTGGGTCTGGACGTGCCAACGTGGGTTCGTCGTCTGGAAGAAGCGTTGCGTCACACGCGCGACCGCACCGCGGAACCGCCACCGGCCCCGCCGAGCGGCCTGACGTTCGAGGAACTTGAACGCCAGATGGACGAATGGGATAAGGGATTGGGGGAGTAAACCGGCCGATCAGGAGCATTCTTCCTTACCACTGTCGGGTAAGTACATGCTGACCACGTGTCCCAATTTATTTGAATCGCTCTTAGATTTACATCCTCGCGCATTGCATACACCCAAAGAGAATTTCCTCACCGAATCCTTTGCGTACTTTTTGCGGACAGACACTAATGTTCTCAACGCTTGGGTTTCCATGCTACTTGGCAAGAAAGTCGATGTGGCGGCATGGGAAATAACAACGCGAGGGGCAGAACGTGACGTTGATGCTGGCACGTCGATTTATCCCGACCTGCTTATTGGGGGGCAACTCGCCGATGGCGAGAAAATTGTCATTTATTGCGAACACAAATGGGACTCTCACTGCGATGAAGCGCAATTGACGAAGTATCAAAAAGTGGCAGATACCAACAACGCTCGGCTGGTTTTTGTGGGCGCCAATTACAAGCAGAGAGCCGATGCGGTAAAGTGCTTCCAAGGTAGTTCGAGCAAGTGTTTCCTATGGGAAGATGCCTTTCAGGTGCTTGACTCCATCCCTGACAAGTCGGCGATTCTGGAGGAGTTTCTAACATTCATGAAAAGCCACGGCCTGAGTCCGGGAAAGCCGTTAACCGTCGAGAGGATGAAGGCGTTTCTGGAAACATCTGATTTTGTGACATCTTTGTTGAACCTTGCAAATAAACTCCTCTCGAATTACTCGTGGGATGCAATTCCAGACCGTTTCTTCGAGACGAACGATGTCCACGATGGGTACGGGCGGGTGGTCATCCGCTTTGGAACCAAAGCATGGAAGCCCGCCGTAGCCATAGGCTTTTTGTACGACGAGAAAAACTACGGCGTCACTCTCGTTGATCGCAACAAAGGAATTGATTTGCTCTTGCGGATCGAAGCCGATCCAAAGAGTACCAAGAGTATTCAACCTGTACTGGATGTTTTGGCCGAGAATCGCAAGCATCTGAAAGCAGCCAGAATCTTGCTTAAAGGCGAGCGCGGAAACAAGGACAACTGGTCTATTCTTAGCGTCCAAGACTGTCTGGCCGATGTAATCGTCAACGCGAAAAGTGAGGCCGACCAGTTGGCAGCTATTCACCAAAAACTCACGACCTGGCTTGATGTTCTATTCAAAGACGGGACTCTCGAAACCACTTTCGGCAAGTCCACATTGAATTCTGGACTGAAATGACGGTGGAACACGTAGTTCCTTCGCCCTTGCTCGGGGACGTTAGCCTCCACCCAATGCGCAATTGCGGAGATGCATGACGATGCAAACGATCAAGTACGTTTACTGGCAGGAAGATGACGCGTGGCTCGGCTACCTGCAAGACTACCCCGACTACTGGACGCAGGGTGAGACGCAAGCCGACTTGCTCGAACACCTCGCGGACCTGAACCACGATTTGAGCGAAGGGCACATTCCGGTGAATGGCAACGTGAATTAGGATCAAGGATGCGTCAGGACAAGGACCGTAGCGGGAAGTGGCTGCTCACGCACCACGGGGACGCCATCCTTCGACTCGGTGGCATCACCGGGTTTACCGCGTGGAAGGCGCTCCAGGCGGAAACCGTCGCCCCGCGGCGCCTGCCCGACGGACTCCTCGAAGTCCGCTTCCCCAACGAACCCGAACCGACGCTCGTGCTGGTCGAGATCGAAACGTACCCCGATTCCGACGCCGACCGGCAGGTGCTCGACGACCTGATGCTCATCGCGGTGGACCGGAAGACCGTGCCCGAAGTCGTGTCGCTGGTTCTCAAGCCCAAAGGGAACCTGACCGTGACCGGCGCGTCGGAGCGCGTCAGCCCGCGCGGGCGCACGCGGGTCGGCGGGACATGGCCGGTCGTGCGGATGTGGGAGCTGGAAGCCGAAGCGCTGTTGGCGTCGCCGGACGCGGGCGTGATCCCGTGGGTGCCACTGGCGCACACGGCACTCAGCCCCGACGAACTGATGACCCGCTGCCGCGACCGGCTCGTTCAAGTGCCCGATGCCAACGACCGTGCCGGGTTGCTGGCCGTCACCGACATTTTTGCGGGGTTGGCCTTCCCAGGTCGCTCTTTCTTTGAACTGTTGAGAGGTTCTGCCATGCTCGATAAAGTTCTTGAGACTGCGGTAAGCGAGTCGCCCGCACTGCGAGACACGTTGACGGGCGTGCTTCTACGACAAACGACCCGCAGAAACATTCTGGCCGCCTTGGAAGCCCGTTTCGGGAATGTTCCCACAGAGTGCGAGCCGGCGCTCGACGCGGTGCCGGACGAAGCGAGACTGAAAACGCTCTTCCGGCTCGCGGTGACGTGCCCGGACCTCGATGCGTTCGTGGCGGCACTCACGGCGGCCCCGTAGTTCGCTCACGCGAAGCTCACGCCGGTCATCGCGATCGCGCGGCGAAGGCGCTTCAGGTACTCACTTCGCGGCACCTCGCTCGCGCCCATCGTACTCGTGTGTTCTGTTTTCATCTGCACGTCGAGCAGCGCGAAGCCGCGTTCGCGGAGACGCTGCACCAGCGCCGCGAGTGCAACCTTCGACCCGTCCGTGACGCGGTAAAACATCGACTCCGCCGCGAACAGCCCGCCGATGCACACGCCATACGTGCCGCCCGCTAGCTCCCACGTTTCCGGCCCTTCGTCCTCCGACTTGATCCACGTTTCCAGGCTATGCGCGTGGCCGAGTCGGTGCAGTTCCGCGTACCCCGCGAGCATGTCACTCGTTACCCAGGTGCCTTCGGGCCGGCAGTCGCCGCACGAGCGCATCACTGTCTCGAAACACTGGTTCACCGTGACGCGGAACCGACCGGAACGGATCGTGCGCGCTAACCGGCGCGAGACGTGAAGCCCGCCGTAACCGGGCGTGCCGGTGTCCGTGTTCAGTTCGATCACGCCGCGTGGGTCCGGCGACCACCACAAGATCGGGTCGCCCTCGTTGAACCACGGGAACACGCCGTCCGCGTAGGCGCGCAGCAACGTTCGCGGCGAAAGGTCGCCGCCTACGCCGACGAATCCGTCCGCGTCCGCCAACTCTGGCGGGATCCACGGCACGTCACGACTCCCCCAAATGCCGCTCACCCCAAACTCCATTTGTGATGTTTGGTTTGTGATCGATGGTTGAAAGACAGGTTACTCGCGAAGCCGCAAGCGACGCTCTGAAATCATCCATCACCATCCTGCAATCTTCAATCCCTCACTTTCCGATCTTCTCCAACAACTGCTTCGCTTCGACCGCAGCCTTCGTGGTTGGGTACTTCGTCACTACCAGCGTCAGCACCGGTTTGGCCGAGTCCGGTTTGCCGGCGTCGATCAACTTCTTTGCAATCGCCAAGCGGTCGGCCGCGGCGGTTTCTTCTTCCGCGGTCGCGTCCGGAAGTTCGGACCCACGTTCGCCGGTCGTGTTCAACGATACCCAGCCGTCGCGTTTGTCGCCCTCTTTCGACACAACGATGTAACCCAACCCGCCACCGGCCTTCGTCAGCAACTCATCGAGCGCGGCGTCAAGCGGCTTGTCTTTGCAGGCGTAAGTCACCTTCTGCGCGTATGGGAAGTCGGAGCCGTATTGCCACAATATCAGCACTTCCGCCTTCATATCGACCTGCGCCGCGAACTCCTTCAGCACGTCGCCGAGGCGCCCGCCTTTGGCGTCGATACTCACCTTCACCTTGAGCAACTTCGTGCGGGTCAGTTCCGCCGCAGCGGTCGGTTTCGCGTCTTTCTTGTCGTCCTTCGGGATCGGTTGGGCCCCGCCGATACCGCACCACGCGAGCGCAACGAGAGCCGCAATTTGCACGATCGAACGCATAACACATCCTGCCGATTGAAGGTTCCACAGCGTAATGTTCGAGGTCCGTCCGAACAGTCTACCCAGATTGAGGTTCGGGGACGGGAAAAAGGGCCACACCGCGAGCTACGGTGCTGGTTCGGAAGGCCCGATTCTCCTAAAATAACACAGTTCTTCGCGGAACATCAAGTGTCACGAAAACGCCGCAACTTCGGCCACGCGGAGCGCACTCGAAGGAGCTTTCTTTGGCCACCGCCAAAAACCCCCCGACCGATCCCAACGAACCGCCCGCCGCACTCGCCATCGTCAACCCGCTCGACATCGTAGACGAACTGCGGGACAGTTACCTCACCTACGCACAATCGGTCATCATCAGCCGTGCGCTCCCGGACGTGCGCGACGGGCTGAAGCCGAGTCAGCGCCGCATTCTGGTGGCGATGAACGACCTCGGTTTGGGGCCGTCTTCTTCGACGAGCAAGTGCGCCGGTATCATCGGCGAGACGATGAAACGGTATCACCCACACGGCGACGCCAGCATCTACGACTCGCTGGTGCGAATGGCGCAAGACTGGAACTTGCGCTACAAACTCGTTCACGGACAGGGAAACTTCGGCTCCATCGCCGGGCTTCCGCCGGCCGCGCACCGTTACACCGAAGCGAGACTCACGCCGGCGGCGGGCGAACTCCTCGAAGACCTCGAACGCGACACCGTCGATTTCATCGACAACTACGACGGCAAGTACCGCGAACCGCTCGTGCTGCCGGCCAAGTTCCCGAACCTGCTCGTCAACGGCTCCGACGGTATCGCGGTCGGCATGGCGACCCACATTCCGCCGCACAACCTGCGCGAAGTCTGCAAGGCGCTCGTCAAGCTCATCGACGAACCCGACGCGACGCTCGCGGACCTCATCGAGCTGATCCCCGGCCCGGACTTCCCGACCGGCGGGATCATCATGGGCCGCCAGGGCATCTACGACGCGTACTCTCGCGGTGCCGGAAAGATTACACTCCGTGCCCGCGCCGACATCGTCGAAGAGGGCAAGAGCAAGACGCCGGTCATCGTTATTCGCGAAGTGCCGTTCCAGGTGACGCGGAACGCGCTCGCCGAGGAAATCGGCCAGCTCATCAAAGACGAGCGCATTCTCAACGTTCGCGGCATCCGCGACGAGTCCAGCGCCCGCAACGGCGAACCCGTGCGCCTGGTCATCGAGTTGACCAACAAAGGCGACCCGCATCTCATCCTCAACCAACTGTACCAGTTCTCGAAACTCCAGAAAACGGTGAGCATCATCATGCTCGCGCTGGTGGACGGCCGCCCGCGCGAACTCACCATCAAGGAGATGCTCCAGAAGTTCCTCGAACACCGCGTTCACGTGATTAGGCGGCGGACCGAGTTCCTGCTGCGCGAAGCGAAGCGCCGTGGGCACGTGCTTGAAGGGCAACTCATCGCGATCGCGGACATCGACAGTGTCATCAAGATTTGCCGCAGTTCGGCCAACCGCACGGAAGCGAAGGAGCGGTTGCAAGGCTTGGCGGTGCCCGCGAGCCTGATGGAACGCGCGCTCGGTGCGACGGCGTTTGCCGCGCTGCAGCGCGAACTCGGTACCGTCGCCGAATACAAGATGACCGAGCAACAAGCCGAAGCCGTCGTAAGGCTGCAACTCGGTCAACTCGCGGCACTCGAAAGCGACGAAATCCTGAAGGAGTACATGCAACTCCGCGACCTGATTCGCGGCTACGAAACGCTGCTCTCCGACGACCGCAACATTCACGCGGTCATTCGGGATGACCTGGAGAAGATGGGCGCGAAGTACGGCGACGACCGGCGCACCGAGATCGGCGACGGCGATGGCGACGTGGAGATCGAAGACCTGATCGTGGACGAACCGAACGTCGTCACGATCACGCACGAGGGTTTCATCAAGCGGATGCCGCTGACGGAGTATCGCGTGCAGGGCCGCGGCGGCAAGGGTGTGCAGGGCGGCTTACGCGACAACGACTTCATCGAACACTTCTTCGTCGCGAGTACGAAAGCGTACCTCTTGTGCTTCGCGAACACCGGGCGGATGTACTGGCTGAAGGTGTACAAGATCCCGCTCGCGGCGCGCACCAACGCCGGCCGCAGCATTGCGAACGTGCTCTCGCTCGCGGAGAACGAGAAGATCACCAGCATCGTCCCGGTGCGAGAGTTCACTGAGGGCGTTCACCTTCTCATGGCAACGCGTCAGGGCACGGTGAAGAAGACCGACCTGATGGCGTACAGCAACGTCCGCGCCGGCGGCATCATCGGCATCACGCTCGACGACGGCGACGAACTCATCAACGTCGCGCTCACCAAGCCCGGCGACGAGATCATTCTGAGTACGCAAAAGGGCATGGCGATCCGGTTCCGCGAATCGAACGCCCGCGCGATCGGCCGCACGGCTCGCGGCGTGAGGGGCATCCGGCTCGGCAAGGACGACCTCATCGTGGGGATGGTGGTCGCGGACCCGGACGGGTTGCTGCTAACCGTGTGCGAGAACGGTTACGGCAAGCGCACTCCGTTTGGCGTGAACACTGCGACGCCTGAGGGCGACGACTCGGAGAGTGACGAGGGCGATGACTCAGAGGTTAGCCGCGAGCCAGAGGCGAGCGAGTCCGAAGGTGAGAGCGAAACCGAAAGCGACCCGTCGGGGATGCGCTACCGCCTGCAGAAGCGCGGCGGCAAGGGCGTAAAGGACGTGAAGGTAACGGCCAAGAACGGCAAGGTGATCGGCATCAACAGCGTGCGCGACGGCGACGAGATCATGCTCATCACGAAGGACGGCATGGTGACGCGGAGCAAGGTGGACGCGATCCGCACCGTCGGCCGGAACACACAGGGCGTGAGGGTGATGAACCTGAGCGACGGCGACAAGATCGTGTCGATCGCGAAGGTCGCGCAGGAGAACGTGGGCGACGTGGGAGAGGTGAAGGAATAAGACAGATGACAGGAGCCGCACGATAAACGCAGAAGAAAGACACGATTAAGACAGAAGGCAGTGTTTGA
>CAMDQN010000076.1 GCA_945905925.1 Singulisphaera sp. GP187 | reverse complement strand
CAACTGAACGAACTGGAAGACGTACTCGACGAGTTACGGAGAGTCGTCGAGAAAACATGCCGGCGGAACAAACGCGCGAAGCCAGGAACAGTCGAATTGCTTAACGACCTATCCCGCTTGGACTTCGGCTTAACTTGATGCTTATGGGGTGACTCGGGAGCGGCCCTCGTCCCCGGCAAGCCCGCCGAGGGGACGCTGCCGAAGGCGCTCCGGCACGACGGCGACGTCAAGATGCCGCCGAAGGGGAAGTTGCCCGACGCCGTGGTTGCCGACTTCGAGGCGTGGGTGAAGATGGGTGCGCCCGACCCGCGCGACGGCAAGGCCGGCACCACCGGGACGGGGATTGACCTGGACGCGGGGCGGAAGTTCTGGGCGTTCCGGCCGCCCCGCCGGCACGCCCCGCCGGCGGTGAAAGACGCGGCCTGGCCCCGCACCGACATCGACCGGTTCGTTCTCGCGGAACTGGAGAAGCGCGGACTCAAGCCCGTCGCCCCGGCCGCGAAGCAGGACTGGATCCGCCGGGCCACGTTCGACCTCACCGGCCTGCCGCCCACACCGGAGCAGGTCGAGGCGTTCGAGAAGGACACGACCCCCGAGGCCGACAAGACGGTGGTGGACCGGTTGCTGGCGTCGCCGCACTACGGCGAGCGCTGGGGCCGGTACTGGCTCGACCTCGCCCGCTACACCGACGACCTCGGCGGGACCGTCGGCCCGGTCGCGGCGCCGAACGCGTGGCGGTACCGCGACTGGGTCGTCAAGGCGTTCAACGCCGACATGCCGTACGACCGGTTCGTCCGGCTGCAACTGGCCGGCGACCTCATCCCCGACCCGGCGACGGACTACTCCGAACGGCTCGGCGGGCTCGGTTACCAGGGGCTCGGTCAGCGGTTCAGCGGGAACGCGGTCGGCATGGTCAAGAAGAAGGCCGCCGACGAACTGGACGACCGCGTGGACACGGTCACCCGCAGCCTGCTGGGGCTGACGGTGTCGTGCGCCCGGTGCCACGACCACAAGTTCGACCCCATCCCGCAGGCCGACTACTATTCGCTGGCCGCCGCGTACAACGGGGCCACGTTGAGCACGGAAGTCGTTCTGGATTCGCCACAGAACGTCGCGGCGGCCGAGCAGTGGCGGAAGGACGTCGCCGACCGGAAGGCCCGGATCGACAAGCTCACGCAGGCGGAAGCGCGGCGGATCGGTCGGGAGGAACTGGCCCGCGTGGACGCCTACTTGCTCGCCGCGTTTCGGCTCCGCGTCCTGGCCGAGCGGAAGGCGGAGGCGGACCCGGAAGCCGTCGCCCGGGACGACAGGCTCCGGCCCGTGTTCCTGGCCCGGTGGGTGAAGCTCCTCGCGGCCGGCAAGCCGCTGCCGCTGCTCCCCGACTGGCAGACCGCGGCGACCGCCGCGCTCAAGGTCGCCGGCAAGGACGGCGCGATCGAACCGACGAAGGAACTGCTCGGGGAAACCGCGAAGGTGAAGGAACGCGTGGCCGCGGCCTTGCGAGAATTCGACGCGGGCAAGAAACTCTCTGCCGAGAGCGACACGCTCCTGAAGGTGTTTCTCACCAACGACGGGTCGTACTTCCGTCTCACGACGCTGGAAGTCGTCCCGCTACTCGCCCCGCCGCTGCGGAAGGAGTACGACGGGCTCGCGGCCGAGTTGGCGAAGCTGAACCAGACCCCGCCCCCGCCGCAGCCGAAGGGTTCCGCGGTGACTGGCGGCGGACAGCCGATGCGGGTCCACGTCCGCGGCAACGCCGAGGTTCTCGGCGACCCGGCCCCACCGGGGTTCCCGCGGGTGCTGACGAAGACGGGTGCCCCGCGGCCGGACACGTTCACCCGGCTCGACCTCGCGAACGCGATCGCCAGCCGCGACAACCCGCTGACCGCACGGGTGTGGGTGAACCGCGTGTGGATGTACCATTTCGGCCGCGGGCTCGTCGGCACGCCCGGCAACTTCGGGGCGCTCGGCGAGAAGCCGACTCACCCCGAACTGCTCGACACGCTGGCCGTGCGGTTCGTGGAGAACGGCTGGTCCACCAAGTGGCTGCACCGGGAGATCGTGCTATCGGCTGCTTACCGGCTGGGGGGCGCGGCCGATCCGGCGAACGCCGCGAAGGACGCGGACAACCGCTACCTGTGGCGGGCGAGTCCTCGGCGGCTCGACTTCGAGGCGTGGCGGGACGCCATGCTCGCCGTCGCCGGGCGGCTCGACCCGCAGGTCGGCGGGCCGCCGTTCCTCGACCTGGCCGGGCAGAAGCAACTCCAACCCGAGGACCCGGCGAACCGCCGCCGCACCCTGTACGGGTTCATCAGCCGGTTCAAGCCGAACCCGACGCTGACCCTGTTCGACTTCCCCGAGCCGAACGTCACCAGCGACGGACGAACGGTGACCACGATCCCGCAGCAGCAGTTGTTCGCGCTGAACAGCCCGTTCGTGGTCGCCGCGGCGAAGGCGTTCGCCGCCCGGGTCGAGAAGGCCGGGGCGGACGACGGCGCCCGGCTCCGGCTCGCCTGGCGGCTCGCCTACGGACGCCCGCCGACCGACCGCGAGTCGACCCTCGCCCGCGACTTCCTCCGCGCCGCCGCAACCGACGCGGGCGACGGCCTCCGCCCGTGGGAGCAACTGTGCCACGCCCTCTTGACGGCCAACGAGTTCGCGTTCCTGCCCTGAACCACGCCCGAGACGATCAGATGTTCCCGGCCCCCTCCTTCGGCTTGCCCCCGTCGCGCCGCGACCTGCTCGCCCGCACCGGCTACGGCGTGGGCGCGATCGGCCTCGCGGCCGTGTTGGGCTCCAACACTCGCGCCGCCGAGCCCGCCGCCCGCCCGCTGGCCGCCCGCAAGCCGCACTTTCCAGCGAAGGCGAAGCGGATCATCCACCTGTGGATGAACGGCGGGCCGAGCCAGGTGGACACCTTCGACCCCAAGCCGGCTCTGGAGAAGTTCGCCGGCCAGCGACCCGAGAGTACCGCGAAGCTGACCACCGAGCGGACCACGCGCGGACTCCTGCCGTCGCCGTTCAAGTTCACCCCGCACGGCAAGTCCGGGTTGGAAATCAGCGAACTCTTCCCGCACGTCGCCCGGCACGCGGACAAGCTGTGCGTCGTCCGCTCGATGCACACCAACGTCCCGGTTCACGAGGCGTCCAACTGGATGATGTTCACGGGGAACGTGCAGCCCGTCCGCCCGGCGTACGGGTCGTGGCTGCTGTACGGGCTCGGGTCGGAGAACGAGAACCTGCCGGGGTTCGTGGTGCTCGGCGAGGGGCAGCCGGTGAACGGCCCGTCGAACTGGAGCAGCCGGTTCCTGCCCGGCATCTACCAGGGCTGTCAGGTGGTGCTGCCGGTGAACTATCAGCCGCGGGACGTGCTCGCCAACCTGCAGAACGCTCAGCTCGCCCCGGCGTCCCAGCGGCGGCAACTCGACTTCACCCAACAGTTGAACGCCCTACACCGCGACCGGATCGGGGCGGATAACGCCCTGGACGCCCGGATCGAGTCGCTGGAACTGGCGTTCCGGATGCAGGCGTCGGCCGCGGACGCGTTCGACATCGGCCGCGAGCCGGAGAAGGTGCGGGACATGTACGGCCTCACCGGGCCGGACGCGGACACCAGCGCGAAGACGAACGGCGGGTTCAGCCGGGCCACGTTCGCCCGCAACTGCCTGCTGGCCCGCCGGCTGGCCGAGCGCGGGGTGCGGGTGGTGCAGATCTACTGCGGCAACCTCCAGCCGTGGGACACGCACGACAAGAACGCGGAGGGGCACCGACAACTCGCCCGGGTCGTGGACCGGCCGATCGCCGCACTTCTGGCGGACCTGGACCAGCGCGGGCTGCTCGACGACACGCTGGTGGTGTGGGGCGGCGAGTTCGGCCGCACCCCGACGACGGAGGGCGGGAGCGGGCGCGACCACAACCACTACGGCTTCAGCATGTGGCTGGCCGGCGGCGGGGTGAAGGGCGGGCTGGCCTACGGGGCGACGGACGAGTTCGGGTTCCAGGCGGTCGAGAAGCGGGTCCACGTCCACGACCTGCACGCCACCATGCTCCACCTGATGGGCCTCGACCACGAGAAGCTGACCTTCCGGTACAGCGGCCGGGACCACCGCCTGACCGACGTCCATGGGACCGTGGTCAAGGACATCATCGCCTGAATGGCGGGCGTTGCGGTTCCCGCTCCTTGCACCGAGGCTCCGATGCGATTCGCTCTGCTCGCGCTCCTGCTCGCGGCCGGTCCCGCACCCGCCGCGGACGCGGTGTTCCAGTTCGCCGTGCCGGTGAAGCCGGCGAAGGGCCAGCCGAGCACCGCGTTCGTGTGGGTTCCGCCGGAGGCGAAGCAGGTCCGCGGCGTCGTGGTCGCCGGGATGACGCTGGCCGAGCGCGAGATGGTCACGGACGCCCTCGTCCGAAAGGCGTGCGCGGGGGAGCGACTCGCCCTCGTCTTCCTCAAGACCGGAATCGGCTCGGTGGACGTGCAGCAGGTTCTCGACGACCTCGCCAAGGCGTCCGGCTACCGTGAACTGTCGGTCGCCCCGTTGTTCTTCTTCGGCCACTCCGCCGGCGGGCCGCAGGCGAAGGCCGCCGCCGCGAAGTACGCCGACCGCTGCTTCGGGGTGGCGCAGTACCGCGGCGGGCACCCCGGCGAACCGGACCCGGTGCCGCCCGGCGTGCCCGCGCTCATGATGCTCGGGCAGTTCGACGAGTTCGGCAAGCAGATGATGCGCGACGCCGATGGACGCGAGAACTGGGAGTACGGCCGCGACTCGCTCGCCGCGTTCCGCGCGGCCGGAGACAAGAACCTCGGCAGCTTCGTGGTCGAGCCGGGCGCGGGGCACTTCGCGTGGAGCAACCGGAGCGCCAACTACCTCGCGCGATTCCTGCGGAAGGCCGCGAAGGCCCGCATCCCGGACTGGCCGCTCGACACGAAGGAACCAGTCAAGTGCAAGGCCATCGATCACACGACCGGCTGGCTCACCGACCTGACGATCTAGGGCAAACGCATGAAAAACCCCTTGAAACCCGAGGATTTTCAATCCTGAACCATCTCGTGTCTCGACTCGATGCGGTGTAATCATCAGTGATTTACTGAGGATAGTGTCGCACCCTTAGTTTTGCCAGGAGATGAAAGAGGTGGAAATCGTGGATTCCAAGGGGTTTTTCATGCGTTTGCCCTGCCTGACGATCAAGGCTCCGGGCCACAAGCCGGCGTTGCACAAGGACTACGCCGGCGATCGCTCGAAGGCCGCGTGGCACTTCGACCGCGAACTGGCCGAGGCAACGGTCGCCTACCACACAGGCGTGTCGGGCAAGAAGGATCAGTTCATCCGATGGAAAGACCCCGTGACGGTGGACGCCGGGGCGCGGTTCTTCTTCACCGAGGTGAAGTGGGTCGATGACGGGCAGACGTTCGAGGTTCACCCGGAGTACGCGGACAGCTACCCGAAGACGCAGCCGAACGGCCAGGGGCCGCGGTGGCCGCTCGCGGGCAAGCCGGTCGGGCACTCGAAAGGACCGATCCTCGTCCGGCCGGTCGGCGGGCCGGTGATCGCGGTCGGGGCGGACAAGTTCCGGATGAAATACGACGCGCTCGCGCCGGCAACGGACCCCGGTCGCGCGACGTTCCTGGCCTACAGCGAGGGCGACGCGGACGACCGCTACACGGAGCAGGTCGGGATGATGCCGAAGGGGTTCGCCGGGCTGACCACCGGGAAGGAGCAGACGATCACGTTCCCGCCGGTCGGCAACCTGAAGCCGGGCGCCTCCATCGAGTTGAAGGCGACGAGCGACGCCGGCCTGCCGGTCGGGTACTATGTCGCGGTCGGCCCGGCGGTCATCGACGGCGGGACGTTGCGGGTCGCGGAGCTGCCCGCTCGCGCAGCGTTCCCGGTCGAGGTGAAGGTGGTCGCGTACCAGTTCGGCCGCGGGGTCGAGCCGCGGGTGAAGACCGCCGCGCCGGTCGAGCAGACGGTCCGCATCGAGAAGCCGTGAGCCGATCCGTTGTCCCCCCGACCGATTCACGCGCGGGCGAGCCTTCGCACCCCTTGCCGAAGCTGCAGACGTGATCAGAGAGCCTTCGCCCGGTTCCGCCCGCGCTCGTGTTGTCTGACTCGGTCGCGGGCGGGGTTCGGACTGTTGCCCGCCGAGAACCCACCCGCCGGTCTGCCACACGCCGCCATCCCGCACAGTTGAGTCGCTTCATGCCCTCGATCCCGCGCATCGTTGTCGTCCTCGCGCTTGTCCTCTTGCCGGCGCCCGTCGTTCGTGCGGACGACCCGCTCCTCGAACGCGACGTGCTGCCGGTGCTCACCAAGCAGTGCCTCGGTTGCCACGGCGGGTTGCGGCAGAAAGGCGGATTGGATCTGCGCACCATCCCCGCGATGCTCAAGGGGGGCGAATCCGGCCCCGCGGTGAAGTCACGCGACGCGGGCGCCAGCGAGATGTGGAAGCGGATCGAATCCGACGAGATGCCGCCGAACGACAAGAAACTGACCGCGGTCGAGAAGGCGGCCATCAAGGGGTGGATCGCCGCCGGAATGCCGACCGTCGCCCAGCGCCAGAAGGACGCCGACCCGTTGCTGGCCGCGGGCAAGAAGCACGACCCGAAGGAAGTCGCGGCGACGATCGACGCGCACCTCGGCAAGTCGCTGACGGTCGCGAAACTGAAGCCCGCGGGGCGGAGCGACGACACCGAGTTCCTGCGCCGCGTGTACCTCGACCTGACCGGGCGCGTGCCGACCGCCGAACAAGCCGTCGCGTTCCTCGACTCGAAGGACGCCGACAAGCGGGCGAAGCTCATCGACGCGCTGCTCGCGACCCCGCAGTACGGCGAGCAGTTCGGCCGGACGTGGCGCGACTGGATCTGCCCGCCGGAACTCCCCTCCGACCCCAACAGCGGGAAGCAGCCGAACACCGAGGCGCAGAACCTCGGCAAGTGGCTCGGTACGCGGTTCGCGGCGGGCGACCCGTGGGACGCGATCGCGCGCGACGTCATCACCGTCGAGGGGGACATCCGGTCGAAGCCGCAGGTGATCTTCTTCGCGCTCTCCGGCGAGGGCGGGAAGGCGACCCCGGCCGGGTCGGCCCGCGCCACCGCGGCGCTGTTCATGGGCGTGCAACTCCAGTGCGCCGAGTGCCACGACGACCCGTACCGCGCGTGGTCGCAGAAGGAGCACTGGGCACTGGCCGCGTTCTTCGCGAAGACCACCGGCGACTTCGGCAAGGTGAGCGAGGCCCGCGGGGGCAAACCGGAGGTCACGATCCCCAAGTCCGCGTTCCTGAACGCGGGGAACAGCGTGTCCGCGGCGTTCCTCGGCGGGAAGACCACGGCCGTGAAGGGCGACGCGCTGCGCCCGGCGCTCGCGGAGTGGCTGACCGCGAAGGACAACCCGTACTTCGCCCGCGCGTTCGCCAACCGCCTGTGGTTCTACTTCTTCGCGCGCGGGATCGTGAACCCGGTGGACGACTTCCGCGAGCTGAACCCGCCGTCGCACCCCGGCCTGATGAAGCTCCTCGCGAACGAGTTCGCCGACGCGGGCTTCGACGTGAAGCACCTCGTCCGGTGCGTGTGCAACTCGGAGGCGTACCAGCGCACCAGTCGCGTCGCGCCGGGGGCCGATGAGCCGACCGTTTCGGCGCTCACCGCGAACTTCGGCTGGATGCCGCTGCGGGTGATGACCGCCGACGTGCTCCTCGACTCGCTGAAGCTCGCCTACGGCGACCCGAAGCTCGACCTGCGCGCGATCGACCCGAAGGACGGCAATGCCAGTGGCGAGAGTGCCCCGGTCGCCGAGCCGTACCTCGAGTTCCTCCGCCGCTTCGGTACCAACAAGGAGGACGCGACCGACTTCACGCACGGCATCCCGCAGATGCTGTCGATGATCAACCACCCGCGACTGCTCGCCGGGAGCAAGGCTCTCGACGCGAAACTGAAAGCCAAACCCGCGCCGGACGCGGACGCGGTGGTCGAGTGGTTGTACCTCTCGACCCTGTCGCGCCGACCGACGGCGAGCGAGAAGGCCGCCGCCGACCGTTACCTGAACAAGGCGACCGACCCGGCGAAGGGCTACAACGGCGTGCTGTGGATGCTGGTCAACCGCACCGAATACCTGTTGGTCCGCTAACCGTCCGAATCACCGTCCGGGAGAATCTCGTGTCTCAACCGCTCCTTCACCGGCGCGACGTGCTGAAGCTGTCCGCGGCCGGTTTGCTGTCCGGTGTGTCGGTGCCGTGGTTCGAGTCGCTCGCATCGGCGGCACCCGCGCTCAAGAAGCCGCGCGGCAAGTCGTGCATCCTGCTGTGGATGGACGGCGGACCGTCGCAACAACACACGTTTGACCCCAAGCCGAGCGGCGAGTTCAAGTCCGCGAAAACGGCGGTGCCCGGCATTCAGATCGTCGAGCAACTGCCGCAGCTCGCGCAGTGCATGGACGACATGGTGCTGCTGCGCTCGATGAAGACGGAGATCAACGACCACTACGACGCGAAGTACTACCTGCACACCGGGTACAAGCGGGCCAGCGCGTTTGAACACCCGGCGGTCGGGTGCATCGCGTCGTCGCAGCTCGGGCTGCCGAACGACGACCTGCCCGCGTTCGTCACCATCGACGCGGGTTCGGACAAGGTGAACGGCGGCCGGTTCTACCGCTCGGTGCCCGCGTACCTCGGGCCGCAGCACGCCCCGCTCGCGGTCCACGACCCGTACAAGGGTCTGGAGAACCTGAAGGAATCGGGCACCGACTTGGTCGACCGGCTCGAGCTGCTCGGGTCCGGCGAGGCGCAGTTCGCGACGGAGTACCCGCTTCCGGCCGTGGGCGCGAAGCAGGCCGCGTTCGACCGGGCCGTGCGCCTGATGCGGTCGAAGCGCGCGAAGGCCTTCGACCTCGATCAAGAGCCGAAGAAGGTCCGCGAGGAATACGGGGCGCACAAGTTCGGGCAGTCGTGCCTCATGGCGCGCCGGTTGGTCGAGGCGGGCGTGTCGTTCGTCGAAGTGTTCCACCGCGGGTGGGACGACCACGAGGGCGCGGCCAAGCGCATCGCCGCTCGCGCGCCGTGGATGGACGCGGGCATGTCGGCGCTGATCCGCGACCTGAAGCAGCGCGGGATGCTGGACGACACGCTGGTGGTGTGGATGGGCGAGTTCGGCCGCAGCCCCGGCGACGGCGGCGGGCACTACTGCAACGCGTGGAGCACCGCGTGGGCCGGCGGCGGATTGAAAACCGGGCAGGTGATCGGCAAGACGAGCGAGACCGGCAAGAACGCGGGCGGCACCGTGACCGAGCGCCCGATCAGCGCCCCGGACTACATCGCCACGCTGTGCCTCGCGCTGGGCATCGACACCCACCAGGAATTCACCGCCGCGGGCAACCGCCCGATGCCGCTGGTGGACAAGACCGCCAAGCCGATCACGGAGATCCTGAAGTGACCCGCTACGCCCCGGCGCTTATCCTGTTCGCTTTGTTCAGTGCGCCGGCGCTTGCAGCCGACCCGCCGAAGGTTCCGCCGCCGTACAAGGCCGTCTCGACCGAAGCCGAGGCGCTCGCGCGGATCGAGGAACTCGGCGGGGTCGTGCTCAGGGCCAACGACATCGCGCTGGAGGTGGACTTCCACCACACCGGCGCCGCGATCACCGACGACCACCTGCAATACTTGCTGTCGCTGAAGGCGGTCGCGGTTCTGCGGCTGAAGGAAACGGTCGTCACGGACGCGGGCCTGGCGCACGTCGGCAAACTCACCGGTCTGAAGCGGCTGTACCTGGAGAAGACCGCGATCACCGACGCCGGGTTGAAGCACCTCACCGGGTTGAAGGAACTGGAATACCTGAACCTGTTCGGCACGAAGGTGACCGACGCGGGTATCACGCAGCTGAAGGCGCTGCCGAAGCTCGCGCAACTGTTCGTGGCCGACACGCAGGTGACCGCGGCCGGGATCGCGGCATTTCAGAACGCCGCGCCCGCCGTCCGCGTCGTGCCGGACCCGGCGCAGGAGCGCGAGCGCGCGAAGGCCGCACTGGAAACGGCGAAAACCGCGGTCGCGAACGCGGAGGAGGCACTCGCGACCGCCGAGAAGGACGCCGCGGAACTGGCCCCGAAGGCGGCCCAGCTCAAGAAGGAACTGGACGATGCGACCAAGTTGCTGAACGACGCGAAGAAGGTCGCCGACGACTTGAAGAAGAAAGCCGACGACGCGGCCAAACGGTTCAAGGACGGCGGCGGCGACAAGGCGAAGAAGGAAGCGGACGAGGCGAAGCAAAAAGCCGACGACGCTCAGAAAGCGTTTCAGGCGGTTCAATCGAAGACCGACCCGTTGCGGCAGCAGTCGGCGAAGGCGGGCAACGCGAAGAAGCGCGCCGAGGACGCGAAGTTAACGCTGGAAGCCGCACGCCAATCGGAAGCCGACGCCCGTAAACGACTCGGCGACTCACGCTGAGCGGTTGACCGGACTACGATCGTACACGCTACACGGGCAGATGCTATGCACGCGTCGACACGCCTCCGGCTGAGATTCACCTCGCTCCTCGCCGCGGCGTGGGTGCTCCTGTCTCTCACGACCGGCCCGCGCGCGGACGAGACCAAGCCTGCCGACGCCGGTGTCGAGTTCTTCGAGAAGAACGTCCGGCCCGTTCTCGTGAAGCACTGCTACTCGTGCCACTCCCACGCCGGGGGGAAGATGCGCGGCGGGCTGGCCCTCGACTCGCGCAGCGGGTGGGAAAAGGGCGGCGATTCCGGACCCGCGGTCGTCCACGGCAAGCCGGACAAGAGTCTCCTCATCCAGGCCGTGAAGCACGCCTCCGCCGACACGAAGATGCCGCCGAAGGAGAAGCTGAGCGCCGCGGAGATCGACACCCTGACCGAGTGGGTTCGCCGCGGAGCACCCGACCCGCGGGTTCTGGCGAAGTCGGCGGGTCCGGAGGAGTGGTGGTCGCTCAAGCCGCTCGTGAAGCCCGAAGTGCCCGGGAAAAACCCCGGCCACCCGATCGACGCGTTCGTTCACGCCAAACTGCGCGAGAAGCAACTCACCCCGTCCCCTGAGGCAGACCGCCGCACGCTCATCCGCCGGGTCACGTTCGACCTGCACGGGCTACCGCCGACGCCCGAGGAAGTCGAGGCGTTCGTGTCGAGCCGCGACCCGCAGGCGTACGAGAAACTGATCGACCGGCTGCTCGCCTCGCCCCGGTACGGCGAGCGGTGGGGCCGGCACTGGCTGGACGTCGTCCGGTACGGCGACTCTCGCGGCAACGAGCACGACGGCTTCCGCGATTCCATGTGGCGCTACCGCGACTACGTCATTGATGCGGTCAACAAGGACAAACCCTACGACCGGTTCGTCAAGGAGCAGATCGCCGCCGACGCCCTGTTCCCGGAGGACGCGGCGTTGACGGCCGCCCTCGGGTTCCTGGCCGCCGGCCCGGACGTGCTCAGCGGCTCCGACGACACGGTTCGCGACGAGTTCGTGACCACGACCATGTCGGCGTTCGCGAGCACCACCGCCCACTGCGCCCACTGCCACGACCACAAGTTCGACCCGATCCCGCAGGCGGACTACTACGCCCTCCAGGCGGTCTTCGCCGGGGTCCAGCGGCGCGACGTGATGATCGACCTCGACCCGGCCGTTCGCGCGACCCGGGCGAAGTGGATCGGCCTCAAGGCGGCGGCTGGCAAGGGCGACCGGGGTGCCCTGCTGACGCCGGAGGTCAAGGAGATCGTCGCGGGGTGGGAGAAGTCCCTCGCCGACAGAAGCCCCCGGTGGCAGACGCTCCTCCCGAAGTCCGCGACGACCACCTCGGGGGCAGCGGTCGAGACGCGGAAGGGCGGCTCGGTTCTGGTCGCGAAGTCCGCGGCCGACACCGACACGTACACGCTCACCATCCCCGGACCGATCGCCGACGCGCGCCTCCTCCGTCTGGAATTGCTGCCCGACCCCGCACTGCCCGGCGGTGGCCCCGGACTGGGTGACGGCGGCGCGTTCGCCCTGAGCGAGTTCGAGGTGGTGCAGTTCACGTCCGAGAAGGACAAGGGGTCGAAGGTCGGGTTCAAGAGCAGCCAGTCGGACGTTGCCTCGAAGGACGCACCCGTGTCCCGCGTTCACGACGGCAAGGAGGACACCGCCTGGACCGGGGGCGAGTTCAAGTCACGCAAGGCCCGCACCGCGGTATTCGAACTGGGCAAGCCGCTCACCGTCCCCGAGGGCGGCCGGCTGGAGGTCGTCCTGAAGCAGCGCCAGTCGGGGAAGTTGATCGGGTGCTTCCGACTCTCCGTCAGCGATCAGGCGATTTCGCCGTACACGCTCCTCCCGGCTGCGGTGGCGGAAGCCCTGGCCGTTCCGGTGGAGAAGCGGAGCGATGACAACTGGCTGTCACTCGCGGCCCACGCCCTGTCCGTCGTCGCCGACGAGGAGACGAAGCCGCTGCCGCCGCCGACGAGTTTCCACGTCGTCGCGGGGGCGCTGCCACACGAGGGCAAGGTGTCCGCGCCCCGGACAATCAACATCCTCCGCCGCGGCGACACCGGCAAGCCGATCGGCCCGGCGAAGCCCGGCGCACTGAGTTGCGTCACGGCGCTGAAGCCGCGACTCGACCCGGCGCAGGCGAAGTCAGAACAGGCCCTCCGCGCCTACCTCGCCGACTGGCTGTGCGACCGGAGCAACCCGCTCACCTGGCGGAGCATCGTGAACCGCGTCTGGCACCACCACTTCGGCCGCGGGATCGTCGAGACCGTGAACGACTTCGGCCGAATGGGCGGCCTGCCGTCGCACCCCGAGTTGCTCGACTGGCTCGCCTGCGAGTTCCGCGACAACGGGATGTCGCTGAAGAAGCTCCACCGCCTGATCGTGACCAGCGCCACCTACCGTCAGGCCGCCTCCCCGAACGCCGCGGCGCAGAAGGTGGACGCCGACAACCGGCTGCTGTGGCGGATGAACCGCACCCGGCTGGACGCGGAGTCGTACCGCGACGCGGTGCTCGCGGTGTCCGGCCGGCTCGACCTCGCGGCGGGCGGGCCGGGGGTGCTCCAGTTCGAGGTGAAGCCTGGTTTCAACACGACCAAGTTGGCCAACTACGAGGCCGTGAACTGGGACGCGCCGGGCGTTACCCGGCGGAGCGTGTACCGGTTCATCTTCCGCACGCGCCCCGACCCGTTCATGTCGGCCCTCGACTTCCCCGACGCGTCGCAGCACGTCCCGGTGCGGCCGACCTCCGTCACTCCCCTGCAGGCCCTGGTGCTGTTCAACAACCCGTTCGTGCTGCACCACAGCGACCACCTCGCCCGGCGGATCGCCAAGGACGAACCGGACGCGGGCGCGCAGGTGAAGCGGGCCTTCCGCCTCGCGCTCCAACGTGTGCCGACAACTGAAGAAAGCGCCGACTTCAGCGCGTATGTGAAGAAGCACGGCCTCGCCGCCGCGTGCCGCCTGCTCCTCAACAGCAACGAGTTCCTCTTCGTGGAGTGAGCCATGTCGCGAACGATTTCCGCCGCGCCGCTCTCGGGCCGCCGCGAGTTCCTGTGGCGGTGCGGGGGCGGGCTGGCCGGTCTTGCCCTCAGCGACCTGCTCGTGCGCGACGGGCTCGCCGCCGAGGGAACCCCGCGACCGGAACTCAATGGCGGGCTGCACCACCCGGCGAAGGTGAAGCGGGTGATCCAGTTGTTCATGAACGGCGGCGCCAGCCACATGGACACGTTCGACTACCGGCCGGAACTCCAGCGGCGGAGCGGCGAGAAGGTCGGCGGCGGCACGTTGTTCGGGTCGCCGTTCCCGTTCAAGCAGCACGGCAAGTCGGGGCGCTGGGTGAGCAGCGCGTTCCCGCACCAGGCCCGGCACGTGGACGACCTCGCGTTCCTCCGGGCGATGCACACCGACAACAGCGTCCACGGGCTGAGCAGCTACATGATGAACACCGGATTCGCGCTGGCCGGCTACCCGTGCATGGGGTCATGGGTGTCGTTCGGTCTCGGGCGATTATCTGAGAACCTGCCAGCGTTCGTCGTGCTCCCGGACAGGGTCGGCATGCCGTACAACGGCGAGGGGAACTTCTCCAGCGGGTTCCTGTCGGCCCAGCACCAGACCGCGGTCGTCCGTGCCGGGGACAAGGCCCCGATCCCCGACCTGTTCGCCGACGGCCGGCACCCGTTCGCGACGAAGGAGGCCGACCGCGACGGGCTGGACCTGCTGCGGAAGTTCAACCGGACCCACCAGACCCGCGACCCGTCCGATACCCGCCTGGACGCCCGCATCGCGTCCTACGAACTGGCCGCCCGAATGCAGGGCAGCGCCCCGGAGGCGTTCGACCTGAGCCGGGAGCCGGCCAAGCTGCAGCGCGCCTACGGCATCGGCGACCGCGTGACCGACGACGTGGGCCGCCGGTGCCTGCTCGCCCGCCGGCTGGTCGAGCGGGGCGTGCGGTTCGTCCAGGTCTGGAGCGGGCACGACGGCGCGTCCAACAACTGGGACAACCACGGCAGCATCGCCACCGGCTTGAAGGCCCAGGCCGACAAGGTCGATCAGCCGATCGGTGCCCTGATCGCGGACCTGAAGGCCCGCGGGCTGTTCGAGGACACGCTGCTGATGTGGTGCACCGAGTTCGGCCGGACGGCGCACTCGCAGGGCACGGGCCGCGACCACAACGGCAACTGCTTCACGGTCTGGCTCGCGGGTGCGGGGGTGAAGGCGGGCCACGCCCACGGACAGAGTGACGAGTTCGGCGCGAAGGCCGCCGAGGGGCGGACCGACCACCACGACTTCCACGCCACGGTCCTGCACCTGCTCGGCATCGACCACACGAAGTTGACCTTCCGTCACAACGGTATCGACCGCCGGCTGACGGACGTCCACGGCACCGTCATCCGCGAAATCCTGAGCTGACGGCGGCGCGCGGTCACGATCCCGACCGCAGCCACTACGGAACGTGGCATCGCGACTTAACCGACAGGAGACGAGATGAAACCCTTTTGCGTTGCTGTACTGCTGACAGTCGGGTTCACAGGGTTCGCCGTTCGGGCGGCGGAACCGACCCCCGACAAGGACGGCTGGTACGACCTGTTCGACGGCAAGAGCCTCGATGACTGGAAAGCCGCCGAAGACCCGAAAGCCTTCAAGGTGGAAGACGGACTGATCGTGGCGGGTCCGTCGAAGCTGACCCACCTGTACTACGCCGGTCCGGTTCAGAAGGCGACCTTCAAGAACTTCGAACTGAAGGCCGAGGTGAAGACGCGGCCGAAGGGCAACTCCGGCATCTTCTTTCACACGGAATATCAGGCGAAAGGGATCCCGGCCAAGGGCTTCGAGTTCCAGATCAACAACACCGGCAGCGACACGAAGTACCGAACCGGTGCCATCTACCCCACCAAGCCACTGGACAAGGTTCTCGTGAAGGACGACGAGTGGTTCGAGTGCCACCTCTCGGTCCGCGGGAACAAGGTCGTGTTGAAGGTGAACGGCGAGATCACGCACGACGTGGAGTTGCCCGTCAACGCGAAGAGCGGCCTCTATCTTTCGAGCGGCACGTTTGCGATCCAGAGCCACGACCCAGGGAGCGTCGTTTACTTCCGCAAGCTGCGGGTGAAACCTTTGGTGTGAACCGTGCAACGTGCCCTTCATCACCAGCCCGATTCGCCGCGGGGACTTGCCAATGACCACGTTCACCTCGACCCCTGACCGCCGAACCTTCTTGCGCGCCGCGGGCGCTCTCGCCGGTGGCGCGGCATTCGGATCAACCGCGCCGGCTCGCGCGGCCGACGATACCGCGGACAAGGCCGTCGCCGCACTGTACGAGTCGCTCACCGCCGTCCAGCGGAAGGCGATGTGCTTCGACTGGGACAAGAAGGGCGGGTACGGCGGGTTGTCGCTGCGCCTGCACGTGACGAACAACTGGGCCGTTTCGCCGGTGAAGATCGGCGACCTGACTGCCGACCAGCGCACACTCGTCGGCGACGTGCTGAACAGCGTCCTGGCCGAGGGGTGGGCCGGGAAGTTGGAGCGGCAAGCGAAGGACGACACCGGCAAGGCGTGGACCGAGGACCGAAAGATCGCCATCTTCGGCATCCCGGGAACCGGCAAGTGTCAGTGCGTCATCTCCGGGTTCCATCTGACGTTCCGGGCCGGGCGGGAGAAGGACACGCCGGTCGCGTTCGGCGGGGCGATCTGCCACGGCCACCAGCCGAGCGGGTTCCACGAGAAGCCCGGCCACCCCGGCAACATCTTCTGGTATCAGGCGCAAGAGGCCCACAAGGTCTACCAACTTCTCGACGGCAAGCAGCAGAAGCTCGCGGTCGTCGAGAAGGGGATGCCGTACTACGAGTTCGATGGGAAGATCGACCGCACCCCGGTCCTGCCCCAAAGCAAACTCGACCGCGCGCTCGAACCGGACATGCGGTTTCGCGGTGCGAAGGCGGCCGACCTGCCGGGTTTGCCCATCGCCGAGATGACCCGCGACCAGAAGGACGCGATGCGGAAGGTGCTCGGGGCGATGCTGGAGCCGTACCGCGAGGCGTACCGGGAGCGGGTGACCGCGTGCCTGGACAAGCAGGGTGGGCTGGAGAAGTGCCGCCTCATCTTCTACAAGGAACACACGCTCGGCAAGGACGGGGAGTGGGACAACTGGCGGGTGGAAGGGCCGGCGTTCGTCTGGTACTTCCGCGGCTTCCCGCACGTCCACATCTGGGTCCACGTCGCCGAGAACCCAGACGTCCCCGTCACCTCCCACTTCGGATGACGCCACTCGCTCGATTCACCCGTTCCGCCGGAAATCCGAACCCCCGGAAAGATTCGCCGCGGGATTTGGTGGGGTTGGGCTAAATGCTGAGGAGGAGATCACGGGCCGGGCTTACAACCTGGCCGAATTCCGCGATCCGAATCGGGCGGAAGTTGTTGTCGAGAAGTGACTTGTGGGATGGGCGGGCATGGGCGTTTCCACCGAATTCGTGACGCAAATCACCCGATGCCAGCGGCAGTTACACTCGTTCATCCTGTCGATGGTGTGGAACCCGGCCGAGGCGGACGACGTGCTCCAGGAGACGAACCTGGTGCTCTGGGAGAAAGTCGCGGAATTCGATCGCGAGCGGCCGTTCTTGCCGTGGGCGATGCGGTTCGCGCAGTTCCAGGCGTTGGCGTGGCTCAAGCGACACCGGCGGCAGCAACAGCGGGTGGTGTTCGACGACGACCTTGCCCGGTTGCTCGCGGACGAAGCGGTGACGGATGAGCCGGTCTTCGAGGATCGGCGACTCGCACTGGCATCGTGCCTGCAAAAGCTCTCCGCCGATCAGCGTGACCTGATCGCCCGCCGCTACGAACCGGACGGTTCGGTGAACGCGATGGCCGCGGCCGGCGGGACGACGCCCAAGGCGGTCTCGGACCGTCTACGGCGGATCCGTCACACGCTGCTGCAGTGCATTCAGAGGAAACTCGGGGAGGCCACTGCGTGACGACGACCGACGCCGATCTCGAAGGGCTGTTCAATCGCCTCGCCGACGGGCTTGCGTCGGAGGCCGATGAGCGCACCCTCGCCGAGTTGCTCCGCGTTAGCTCCGAGGCCCGGCGGGCGTACCGGGAATTCATAGCGCTGCACTCTGCACTGCACTGGGATTACGTCGCCGCTGCCGGACCGGAACTCTCCCCACCTCCAGACGCCCCGACGCCACGCCCGACGACGCGTGCCGGTTGGTTCGCCGCGTTCGGCGCGGGGGTACTGCTGGCCGGCGCCGCGGCCGTGGCCATGTTCCTGCTGCGGCCCGTTCCACCGGTGGCCCCAGAGCAGTCGGCATCCCCGCCGAAGCCCGATGCCCCGAAGGCGGACCGGGTCGCGGCACTGTTGGTGGACGGGGTGGGAGCGGAGTTCGCTCCGGGGCGCGCGCCCGACGGGGTCCGGTTCGGCCCCGGTGAGTACGAACTGGTCAAGGGGATCGTCCACCTGCGGTTCGCGCAGGGGGCCGATATGGTTCTGGTCGCCCCGGCGCGCATCGAGGTCACCGACGCGCAACGCACCCGACTGGTTCAGGGTCAGGTGCGGGTGATCGCGCCCCCGACCGCGAAGGGGTTCACCGTCGCCACCCGGGCCGCGGACTACGTCGACCTCGGGACCGAGTTCGGCCTGCGCGTCGATCCCGCCAGCGGGGCCAGCGACCTGTACGTGTTCGACGGGCAGGTGGACGTCACCGATCCGCAGTCGGGCGCGGTCCGGTCAGTGATGGGTGGCAAGTCGGCGCGGTCGGTGGACGGTCGGCCGGCGGACGCCCCACCGTTGAAGGAGGGCGACTTTCCGACCCCCGGCTCGATCGGGTTGAAGCGCTGGGAGCAGTACGAACAGCGGATGCGCGAGGACCGCACGCTGCTGGCGTTCTTCCCGTTCCGCCGACAGGCCGACGAATCCATGCTGGCGAACGCGGTCGAGGGCGGGATGGGTGACGGTCGGATCGTCGGCGCGCGCTGGACGACGGGACGGTGGCCTGGGAAGGACGGGTTGCTTTTCGACCGCGACACCGACTTCGCGCAGGTCACGATTCCCGGCGAGCACCAGGAACTGACAATCGCGGCGTGGGTGAAGGTCGAGCGGATCGACTTCGTGCTCAACGCGATCCTGAACTCCGACGGGTACGAGCCGGGCGGCATCCACTTCCAGTTGAACCGCCAGGGGTTCCCGCGGGGCGGCGTGATCGTCGCGGGCAGTTTCAAGGATCCGTTCGTGGGGAAGCCGGTTCCGCTAGGGCAGTGGGTTCACGTCGCCTCGGTGATCTCCACACGAACGCGTTCCCAACAGATCTATGTGAACGGGGCGCTGGCTCGCGAGCGCACCTGGCAGAACGACGTGCTGGTGCGGCCCGGTGCGTGTCGGATCGGCAACTGGTTGGCCGATCCCAAGGACCAGTTCCCGACCCGCGCCCTCCGCGGCCAGGTGGACGAACTCGCGGTCTGGAGCCGGGCCTTGCCGAAGGAAGAGGTTGGGCGGCTGGTCGAGGCCGGCCGCCCCGGGCTGCTGTGGAGCAAGGAATAACCCCGCCGGTTTGCCACCGAACGACCACTGATCCTGCCACCAACACAAGTCCCTTGAGCCGGAGATTCCGAATGAACCTCAACCCTTGTGCCGGGCCGGTGTCCCGGCGGTCGTTCCTCACCGCGGGCACGCTCGGCGTCGCCGGGCTGAGCCTCGGTGACGTTCTGCGCCTCCGCGCCGCCGAGGGCAAGCCGGGCGCCGCCCCGGACACGTCGGTCATCTTCGTGTGGCTGGCCGGCGGGCCGCCGCACTTGGACATGTACGACATGAAGCCGGACGCGCCCGACGAGTACCGCGGGCCGTTCAAGCCGATCCAGACGAACGTGCGAGGCCTCGACGTGTGCGAGTTGATGCCGCTGCACGCCAGGTGCGCGGACAAGTACACCCTGATCCGCAGCATCGCGCACACGTTCAACGACCACGGGGGCGGGTCCAAGCGGGTGATGACCGGGCGCGCCCCCAACACGCCGACGGAGACCGTGAACGACTCTCCCGCGGTCTGCACCGTCGTCGCCAAGATGCGGGAGAAACTCAAGCTCGGGCTGCCCAACTGCGTCTCGGCGGTGGACGGCGGCCGGGCCGGGGTGGACACGTACGCTCAGGGGGCCGCGTGGCTCGGCCACGGGTACACCCCGTTCATGGTGGACGGCGACCCGAGCAAGCCGAACTTCCAGGTGAAGAACGTCGGCGTCAGCGAGGAGATGGCCCTGCGGTTGGACGACCGGTTCACACTCCTTCGGGGCATCGAGGGCGTGCGGCGCGAGGCGGACACGAACCCCGCGCTGCAGACGATGGGCGGGCACTACGCGCGGGCGTTCGACATGCTCACCAGCACGCAGGCCCGGGCCGCGTTCGACCTATCCAGGGAGCCGGCCGCGGTGCGCGAGCGGTACGGGATGAACGCGTGGGGCCAGCGGGCGCTGATGGCCCGGCGGCTCGTGGAGGCCGGGTGCAGTTTCGTGACGGTGGTGCTGGAGAACCCGCACATCAACGGGTGCTTCTACAACTGGGACACGCACGCGGTCAACCACGACAACTTCGTCGACATGCGGCTGCGGCTGCCGGTGTACGACAGGGTCATCACGGCGCTGGTCGAGGACCTGCACGACCGCGGGCTGACGAAGAAGGTGCTCTTGGTGGTGACGGGCGAGTTCGGACGGTCGCCGAAGATCAGCAAGGCCGACGGAGGGGCGAAGGGCATGCGGAACGGGCGCGAGCACTGGCCGCAGTCGATGTCGGTGCTGGTCTCCGGTGGCGGCATGAAAATGGGGCAGGTGATCGGCTCGACGGACAAGCTGGGAACGCACCCGCACGAGAACCGGCTGGCGCCTGAAGACCTGTGGGCCACCGTGTACAAGTACCTGGACATCGACCCGCACACCTTCCTCTACGACCCGCAGAAACGCCCGGTCCCGATCCTGTCGTCAGGTCAGACGATCCGCGAACTGCTGTGACCTCCCGCCAACACCCGCGGGACCGACGAAAGCCGGTCCCGCGGACCTGCCTGTAAACCGCTCGTCATCATTCCATGCAAGAGCCTCACCAGGAATTCGTGTCCCCAAACTTCAGATCGGTTGAAACACCATGGCTCGAATCGAAGCTGCCAAAGCCGGTCTCCACCGGCGCGAACTCCTGCGGATGGGGGCCGCGTCGTTCTGCGGCCTGGCCCTGACCGACTTCTTGCGGGCCGACGCGCGAGCCGCGCTCGACTCCGCGTACCGCAAGCGGTCGGTCGTCAACGTCTGGCTGGCCGGCGGCGCGTCGCACCTGGACACGTTCGACATGAAACCGGACGCCCCGGCGGAGTTCCGCGGCGAGTTCAAGCCGATTGCGACGCGGGTGCCGGGCCTGCAGATCTGCGAGTACATGCCCAGAATCGCTGAGCGGATGGATCGCATGGCCCTGATCCGCTCGCTCACCGGAACGGTCGATTCGCACGACGGGGCGATGTGCGCGACGGGCTACCCGCCGGGCAGCCTGAAGAACATCGGCGGGCGACCGAACATCGGGTCGGTCGTGTCCAAACTCCAGGGCCCCACCAACGGCAACGTGCCGACTTCGGTCGCCATGATCTCCGGGTACAACCCCAGCGAGCAGGCGTACTCTCGCTCGGCGGGGTACCTCGGCTCGACGTACGACTGCTACACCCCAGACAGCGCGGCGGGGCGAGCCAACCTGACCGCGCGGAACGTGACGCCGGACCGCCTGCGGCTCCTGTCGGGCTTTGACACGGGCTGCAGGGACAGCGATTCCCGCGGAACCATGGAGGCGATGGACGTCTACACCCAACGGGCGGTCGAGTTCTTGACCTCGCGGCAGTTCGCGCAGGCGCTCGACATCAACGCCGAGCCTCTGAAGGTGCGGGATCGGTACGGCATCGGGTTCGGCAAAAGCCCCAAATCCAAAAAAACACTCGGGCTGCAAAACGCCCGGTTCCTCATGGCCCGTCGGCTGATCGAGTGCGGCGCGCGCTGCGTCAACGTGACCTGGGAAGAAGAGGGCGAACGGCGGTGGGACACCCACAGTGACAACTTCAACGCCCTGCGTCATGAGTTATTGCCGTCCTTTGACCTCGGCCTCAGTGCCTTCTTCGACGACCTCGATGCGCGGGGCCTGATGGACGATGTCCTCGTGCTCGTCTGGGGCGAGTTCGGTCGTACGCCGCGCATCAACGACAAAGCGGGCCGCGACCACTACGCCCCGGCGGCGTCCGCGCTCCTCTTCGGCGGCGGCCTGAAGGTGGGTCAGGTCATCGGCAGCACGACGAAGAACGGGGAACGGCCCAAGGACCGCCCGATCCACTACCAGCAGATGTTCGCGACCTTGTACCGACACCTCGGTATCGACCCCGCAACGACCACCATCATGGATCCGAACAATCGTCCGCAATACCTCCTCGAGGAGACGGACCCGATCCGCGAACTGCTGTGAGCGCCGGCGGGCACTCCACTCCCGTGCGTGAGACCGCTCGCACTCGTTCCACTCCAGAATCGAGAGAAACCATGAACGTCTTCAGCCGTCCCCTGAACGTGGTGACGCCCGCTCAACTCGACCGCCGGACCGCGCTCAAGGGCGTCACGCTCGGGGCTGGCGCGGTCGTTCTTCAGCCCTTCCTGAACGCGATGGCGGCCGAGGCCAGGGGCGAAGCGCCGCCGCGGATCGTCTTCGTCTTTGAGAGCAACGGGCTTTGGCCGTACCACATTCAGCCCAAGGGCGTGGAAGTGCCGAAAGGAGGCAATGGCAAGCTGATCGACCTTGCGATGAAGGATCTGACACTTCCCGAGCCGATCTCTCCGCTGGCCCCGTTCAAGGACCGGATGACGATCATCCAAAATCTGTCGTGCGTGCAGGCCTCCCCGAACCATGGCGCGGGGTACGGCGCGCTCGGGTGCTACAACGCACGGCACAGTCAAGCCAACGGAACGTTTATTGATCCGATGGCCCAGACCGTCGATCACGCCTTGGCGGGGGCGCTGCCGGGCATCATTCCCGTCGTCGGCCTCGGCGTACACGCCAACACGGAGGCCGTCTTCGCCAACACGGTGTCGGTCGTTTCCCCCAAACGGCCGCTCCCCATCATCTGCCAGCCGGACGTTGCGTTTCAGACGCTCTTCGGCAGCGTGGCCGAGGGAAGAGCGGGCAAGGCGTTCCAGGCGCGGAACAAACTCCTCGACTGGGCACGTGCGGACATCAAGCGGGTCCAGAGCGAGCTGCCGTCGATGGACCGAGAGAAACTCGACGTGTACCTCGACACCTTCGAGCAGATGCGCTCTCGCCAGGACAAGGTCGCGGAGATCAAGGACCGGCTGAAGGCCAACCTGCCGGCCATCGACAAGTTCGACAGCAAACGGATGACCGACCGGTTCGAGGCGCAGTGCGCGAACGCGGTCGCGGCACTGGCGTCGCGGTTGACGAACGTGGTGGTCCTCGACGCGTCCTGTGGCCCGCATGGCTACAAGACCTGGACGGAACTCGGAGTCACCGTCGACGGGCACGAAATCGGCCACAAGGCGGGAAGCCCGGACCGGGACAAGTACGCCATTCCGATCCGCCAGTTCCACGCCGCCAGGGTGGCAGACCTCGCAAAGCGTCTCGCTGCCATCCCGGAAGGCAGTGGCACGCTTCTCGACAACACGCTCATCATCTACATGAGCGACGCGGCGGAGGAACACCACGGACAAGGCAAGCAGTGGCCGATGGTGCTGCTCGGCAATCTCGGCGGGCGATTGAAGACGAACGGACGCTTCCTCCAGTATCCGGGTTACCAGAGTGCGGGCCACCGGACCCTGGGCAACTTCTACCTGTCGCTGCTGCAAGCGGTGGGTGACAAGCGGAAGACGTTCGGCGACTCCGATGCCGGCCTCAAGGACATTGACACCGCCGGCCCACTCGCCGAAATCTTGGCCTAGCGTCGCGAGAGGTTCGGCTTTTACGGCTGAGCAGAGGGCATCATGCGGAACGCGATCTCCGGCTTGTTTTGTGTCATTCTGGTCGGTCCCGCGATTCCGCGTGCCGAAGAGAAGGGCGTCTTCAAGTCACCGACGGCCGACCAGGTCAAGCAACTGGCGCAGGACAAGAGCGGCCGGCTCATCCTCGATCACCTGACCGCGCTCTCGCCCGAAGCGGCGAAGGAGCTGGCCCGCCACGAGGGGTGGCTGTCACTGAACGGCCTCAAGTCCCTCTCGAACGAGACTGCGGAGGCACTCGCTCCGCACAAGGGCCAGTTGCACCTCGACGGGTTGACGGCGCTCACGCCGGAGGCCGCCCGAGCACTCGCCCGGCACTCCGGTGAACTGTCCCTGAACGGGTTGACAGAGATCTCGGACGAGGCGGGAGTCGCGCTCGCGAAGCATACCGGCGGTCGCCTTTACCTCAAGGGCGTGAAGTCCCTTTCGACCGAAGTGGTCAAGGCGCTGGCGCAACGCAAGGGCGGCGGGCCGACCCACAAGATTTGCCTCGACGGCCTGGAATCACTTTCGGTTGAGGCGGCCGAGGTGCTGGCGGAGATGCATCCCCACAACTGGGACGGGCGACTGCCGGGATTCAAGACCGTGCCGTTGGACGTGGCCAAGGCGCTGGCCAAACGTCCGGGCGGGCTCTCCCTCGAAGGGCTGACGTCGCTCTCGGACGAGGCCGCGAAGGCGCTGCAAGGACGGCTGAATGGCAACCTGCCGCGGTTGACCGCGCTCACCGTCGAAAGTGCCAGAGCGATCGCCGGTCCGGTGCCGGGGCAATTTCATCGGACGCTCAACCTCGACGGCCTCACCGCGCTGCCCGACGACATCGCCCTGGCGATTGGTGGCAAGGACAGCCGCGGCAACTTGTACCTCAACGGCCTGATCGCGCTGACCCCGGTCGCCGCGAAGGCCATCTGCCAGCGTGAGGGCGACCTGTACCTCGACGGCCTCACCACGATACCCGACGACACCCTCAAGTCGCTCGCCGAGCACAAGTCGCCCGGCTACGCGAGGCCGGTCGTCTACCTCAAGGGCCTGACGAAGCTATCCGACGACGGGGCCGTGATCCTGGCGGCGTGGCCCAAGTGGAGCGGCGAACTTCCTGCCTTATCGACCCTCTCTGAAAAGACCGCTGCGGCACTGGCCTCGTCACGAAACTGGGATGGGAAACTTCCCGCCGTCAAGACCCTCGCGCCCGAAGTGGCCCGGGCACTCGCGCAGCGCAAGGGCAACCTCTCCCTCGACGCACTCACAGAACTTTCCGACGAAGCCGCAGCCGCGCTCGCCGACCACCGGGGCGGTACGCTTTCGCTGAACGGGCTGAAGAACCTCTCGGACACGACCGCGGCCGCACTGGCCCGGCACGACGGCCGGCTGTCCCTCACCGGGCTGACGATCCTATCCGATGGCGCGGCCGGCGCCCTTGCGAAGCACCCGGGTGACTGGCTGATCCTCGACGGTCTCACGACGCTCACCGAACTGGCGGCGAAGGCTCTGGCGCAACACCCGGGCGTGGTCTCGCTCAACGGGTTGACAGCGATCGCCCCCGAGACGCTGAAGGCGCTCAAAACCAACACCAGGATTGGTCTACCCGAGAAGTTCCGCACCGCGGTCGTCCGCGCGCCCGCGAAGGCCGACGAGAAGGTCGTCCGCACCTTCCTCGACGCCCACTGTGCGAGCTGCCACGACGCCGGCACCAAGTCGGGCGACTTCGCCCTCGACGCGCTGGCGAAGGACGACGTCGCCGGGCGCGTGGCCTACGCGTCGATCCTGGAGCGGCTCCGCGCCGGCGACATGCCCCCGCCGTCGAAGAAGCAACGCCCCGACCCCGCGGAGGCGGCCGGAGTGGCGAAGTGGATCGAAGCGAAGCTCGATGCTCCCCTGCCGGGTAAGCCCACCTACTTCGCTGTGAAGGAGAAGCCGATCGACGGGAACCGGCTGCCCAACGCGATCCTGTTCGGCGGCCCGCGCGGGCCGAGCGTGCCGCCCCCGCCGCGGCTCTGGCGCCTCTCCCCGTCGGCCTACACCAAGTGGCTCGGGGAGTTCAACGCGCACGGCCTGCAGCAGCCGTTCGGCGTGATCCGGGACGCGGGCTTCCGGGACTTCGCCTCCCTCTACGCACCCGATGAGGGCGCGACGGGTCTTCTCCTGTCGAACGCGGAGTTACTGGTTGCCGCTCAAGTACGCGGCCATCAACTTGTGAACATCATCGACACCCCCGCGGCGGTGAAGGAGAACCTCTGGCCCAACGAGGCCCGCATCAAGACCGCGACCGACGCGGAACGCGAACTTCTCAAGAAGGGTGTGCGGGTACGGCAGGGCAACGGGGCGTTTGCTCCGCTCATGCACCCGCAAGTGCGGGGCACGAAAGAGGAGTTGGAAAAAGCGCTTCGGCAGCAGTACCAGACGGCCATTGCCCGGCAACCGGGCGAGAAGGAACTCGCCAGCGTCCTGGCCCTGTACGACGACATCGCCCGCGACGGCGACTTCGCACTGGCCGGGAAGACGATACTCATGGCCCCGATGCTGACGCCCGAGGCCATTCTGCGGTTCGAGGTCGGCATGGGAGCCGAGGTGCGGCCGGGGGTTCGCATGTTGTCGCCCCGCGAGACCGCCTTCGCGCTGAGCCTCGCGCTTTCGAGTAAACGGGATCCCGGCCTCCTTACGGCCGCGGCGCAGGGCAAGCTGACCACCCGCGAGGAAGTCGCCGAGAGCGTGCGGCGCATCCTCGTCGATCCGAAGATCGACAAGTCTCAAGTGCTGTGGTTCTTCCGCGAGTACTTCGACTACTACCGCGCCCCCGAGGTGTTCAAAGACCCGCTGCCCGACTATTTGCAGCGCCGCGGCATCGGGTACAGCCCGCAGGGCCACGTCGCCGACACCGATCTCGGGATCCTGAACATCCTGGCCCACGACAAGGATGTTCTGAGAGAGTTGCTCACGACGACGGCCTCGTTCCGCAGCCACGAGTTGTTCCGCCCGGACAGCCCGGTCTTCCGCCACCTTGCGCCGATCGCACGGGAGAACCAGGGACCAAAGTCTCCCGACCGCATCGGCATCCTGATGCAGCCGAGCTGGCAGGTGGCCTGGTCCACGAACTTCCACAACGACATTGTGCGGCGGGGCCGATGGGTGCGTGAGCACCTGCTGGGCGGGCGAGTGCCGGACCTGCCGATCAACGCCGCCGCGATGATTCCGGACGACCCGCACCGCACCTTGCGGCAACGGCAGATGGTGACCCGCGAGGCCCAGTGCTGGAAGTGTCACAACAAGATGGACGAACTCGGGCTGCCGTTCGAGGACGTCGATCACTACAGTCGCCCGCGCCTCACGGAGGAGGTACTCGACCTCGACGCGACCGCGAAGCTCAAGGACAAGAACGCGAAGGTGTACCGCGACGCCCCGCTCGACACGACCGGGTTGATCGCTTTCAGCGGCGACCCGAAGCTCGACGGTCCCGTCAAGGACGCCCCCGAGATGCTGCGCCGCCTGGCCGAATCGGACCGCGTGCGGCAGGTGTTCATCCGGCACGTGTTCCGCTTTTTCCTCGGCCGCAACGAAACGCCCGGTGACGCGGTCTCGCTGCAAGAAGCGGAGAAGGCCTATCTCGACAGCAACGGCAGCTTCAAGGCGCTGCTCGTGTCGCTGTTGTCCTCCGAATCATTCCTCTACCGAACTGTTCCCGCGAAGGATAAGAAATGAGCATCTCCACGAACGCCCCGAAGGTGATGACTCCGGATCTACTCGACCGCCGGACGGCACTCAAGGGCGTCACGCTCGGGGCCGGGGCCGTTGTGCTCCAGCCCTTCCTGGGCCGACTCGCGGCGGAAGCCAGAGGCGAATCGCCACCGCTGCGGATCATCTTCGTGATGCAGGGGAACGGCCTCTGGCCGCACCACATCCAGCCCAAGGGCGCCAACGTCGGAAAGGGCGATCGCCTGGTTGACCTCCCTCTGGCCGACCTGGAACTGCCCGACCCGCTGGCGCCGCTCGCACCGTTCAAGAAACGCCTCGGCATCATTCAGAAGCTGTCGCACAAGGTCGCGGGCGGCGGCGATCACGGCAAGCAGTACGGCGCGCTGGGCGGCTTCAACTGGCACCGCGGGCCGTTCTCGCAGACGATTGACCACGCGCTAGCCTCGGCCCAGCCGAGTCCGATTCCGGTCGTCGGTCTGGGCATTCAGCCGTCGGCGGAAGCCGTGTTCGTCAACAGCGTGTCGGCCATTGCTCCCAAGCGGCCGCTGCCCATGGTCTGCCAGCCCGACATCGCCTTTCAGACACTCTTCGGCAGCGTGGCCGAGGGGAGCGCCGGCAAGGCGTTCAACGCGCGGAACAAGCTCTTGGACTGGGCGCGTTCCGACATCAAGCGGGTCCAGAGCGAACTGCCGTCGATGGACCGGGAGAAGCTCGACATCTACCTCGACACGTTCGAGCAGATGCGCTCTCGCCAGGACAAGGTGGCGGCGCTGAGGGACCGCCTCAAGGCCAACGTGCCGGCCATCGACAAGTTCGACGGCAAACTCGTGACCGACCGGTTCGAGGCGCAAGGCGCGATCGCCGCCGCCGCGATTGCCTCCGGCCTCACCAACGTGGTGAACATCGATGCCTCGGGAGTGGGTTATTACATGTGGAAGGAACTCGGCGTCCAGACGGACGGCCACGCCATCGGCCACATGCACCCGACGGACCCGCAGCGGGACAAGCTCTGCATCCCGATCCGCAAGTTCCACGCGGAGCGGGTCGCGGATCTGGCCCGACGACTCGACGCCGTCAAGGAGGGGAATGGCACGGTGCTCGACAACACCCTCATCGTTTGGATGAGCGACTCGGGCGAGGAGCACCACGGCTTCTGTAGCGAATGGCCGCTGGTACTCCTGGGTAACCTCGGCGGTCGCCTGAAAACCGCGGGGCGGTTCCTGCAATTCCCGACCTACCAAAGCGCCAGCCACCGGACGATCGCGAACTTCTACCTCGCCCTGCTGCACGCGGTCGGTGACAAGAGGAAGTCGTTCGGCGAGATCGATCCGGCTCTGGAGGGCTTGCGCGATGTCAACCAGACCGGCCCGCTGACCGAGATTCTGGCGTAACGGCTGTTAATCCCACGGCTCATTCCGGAGCAGTTCATGCGGCTCTCTTCATCTGCGGTCGTTTTGCTCTTGGTGTGCCCGCTGTGTGCCGTCGGACTCCGAGCCGCACCGGAACCGGTCCAGTCGCTCAAGACCAGCCTCGGCGTGAAGCTCGTCTACATTCCACCCGGCAAGTTCATGATGGGCTCACCGGGGAGCGAGCCGGGCCGGGAAGCACAAGAGGTGCAGCACGAGGTCGAACTCACGAAGGGGTTCTACCTCGGAACGTGTGAAGTCACGGTCGGCCAGTTCAAGCAGTTCGTCAAGGACACGAAATATGAGACCGACGGCGAGCGCGATGGCAAGGGTGCGTACGGCATCGACGCGGTCGGCAAAATCGAACAGATGCAGGCCAAGTTCACTTGGAAAAGCCCGGGCTTCGAGCAGACCGACGATCACCCCGTGGTGTGCGTCTCGTGGGGTGACGCCAAGGCCTTTTGCAAGTGGCTGAGTGAGAAGGAGAAGAAGACGTACCGGCTGCCGACAGAAGCCGAGTGGGAGTTCGCCTGTCGTGCCGGCATCAAGACCGCCTATGCCCACGGCGACGACACCGAAGGGTTGGCCGCGTTCGGGAACGGTGCCGACGCCACCGCGCGAGCCAAGTTTCCGGGCTGGAGCATTGGCATCAAGGCGAAGGACGGCCACGTCTTCACAGCACCCGTGGGTCAATTCAAAGCAAACGCGTTTGGCCTCTACGACATGCACGGCAACGTGTGGGAATGGTGCGAGGACTGGTACGAGCCCAACAGTTATCCGAAAGAGAAGCAAGTCGATCCCACAGGGCCGGCGACGGGCAAAGCCAAGGTGCAACGCGGCGGCGGTTGGTCAAGCGACTCAAAACGCCTACGTTCCGCGGCTCGTGTCGGCCGGGATGCTTCAGCCTATCGCGGATGTTATCTCGGTTTCCGAGTCGTCTTGGAACAGCAGAGCGAGGCGCCAGCTCGGGAGCCTGAAGGAGTCAAGAAACCGCCCGCAGGGCTGCGGGTGATGTTCAACGGCAACAGTTGGGCCAACTTCGTGCCAGGTGGCGTCGCCGAGCAAGTCAAGGCCGCCGGCATCGACGGACACAAGGAAGTAAAGGCAGCGAAGCCGAACGATTTGAGCCTCATCGAATCGGGCGAAGTTGATGTCTATTCGCACGGTGTCCACTGGTGGACGGAACCGATCAACGAGGCCGAAAAAGTACTCACGCCGGGACTGAAGGCCAATCCGAACTTTCGCGTGTACTACCACGCCGCTTGGCTCGTCGGCGACGGGCGGGCCAAGGAGATCAAGACCAGGGCCGACTACGACGACTCCAAACTCGCCGATGTCCAGGCTGCACTCGACAAGACACGCAAGGGCGTGGAGGCCAAGGCGGACGAACTCAACAAGAAGTACGGCAAGCCGGTGGTGTTCCTCGTGCCGGTCGGCGACGCCACGGTGAAACTGCGGGCGCTGGTATTGGAAGGAAAGTACCCCGGCGTAACGAAGCAGTCCGATTTGTGGAACGACGCCATGCCGCATGCGGGAGTCCATGTCATGGCCCTCAGCGGTTATTGCCACTTTGCCGCCATCTATCGCACGTCGCCCGTCGGCTTGAAAATATCGCGGTTCAAGGAACTTACCGATGAGCAGCATGCGATTCTGCAAAAGATCGCCTGGGAAACGGTGTCGAAGTATCCGTATGCGGGCGTAAGCAAAGCCATCGCAAAGGCCGGCGAACCGAAGGCGGCGCCGCCCTCCACGTTGCGAATGTGGCACGTCGGCAACAGTTGGTCGGTCCCGTTCCCATTCGAGATGGTTGGCCTCGATAGGCCCTTCGTCCTTCACACGCATAACTTTGGAAATAAAGTCAAAAACTGGGTCGAAGAGTCTTTGGAGACGGACAAGAAAAATGTCCTCGTGAAGGG